>NZ_JBHIOY010000004.1:0-203081 GCF_042195785.1 Bartonella sp. AP58NXGY
TGCTATTCGTGAAGGTGGTCGTACTGTTGGTGCCGGTATCGTCTCTAAGATCATTGAATAAATAATGCTTGTTGAGCACCTTGATTATTTGAGGTGCTTTGTATAACAGGGAAATAAAGAGCATGAACAGTCAAAATATCCGCATTCGCCTAAAAGCGTTTGATCATAGAATTCTTGATACGTCGACGCGTGAGATTGTATCGACTGCTAAACGTACCGGTGCAAATGTCCGTGGTCCCATTCCGCTTCCTACGCGGATTGAGAAGTTTACGGTCAATCGTGGACCGCATATCGATAAGAAGAGCCGTGAGCAGTTTGAAATGCGTACACATAAGCGTCTTCTTGATATTGTTGATCCAACGCCGCAAACAGTGGATGCGCTTATGAAGTTGGATCTTTCTGCTGGTGTGGATGTAGAAATTAAGCTCTGAGGTTTGAGGACAGAAGGAACAGACCCGATGCGTTCAGGTGTAATAGCACAGAAGCTGGGCATGACCCGTATTTATAATGATGCCGGCGAGCATGTGCCGGTGACAGTGCTTCGTTTGGAGAATTGTCAAGTCGTTGCTCAGCGTACAGTTGAAAAGAATGGTTATACTGCTGTTCAATTAGGTGTAGGCTTTGCCAAGGTTAAAAATACTTCGCAAGCTCTTCGTGGACATTTTGCTAAGGCTTCTGTTGAGCCTAAAGCCAAAATAGCAGAGTTTCGTGTTAGTCCCGATAATCTTCTTGATATCGGTACCGAAATTACAGTGGAACACTTTGTTCCAGGACAAAGAGTCGATGTGACGGGGACCAGTATTGGTAAGGGGTTTGCTGGTGTTATGAAACGGCATAATTTTGGTGGACACCGTGCTTCCCATGGTAATTCGATCACCCATCGTGCTCATGGTTCTACGGGGCAGTGCCAAGATCCTGGTAAAGTTTTTAAAGGTAAGAAAATGGCTGGCCATATGGGGCAAGTGCGTGTAACAACACAGAATATTGAAGTTGTTTCCACTGATATTGAGCGTGGTTTAATTTTAGTGCGTGGAGCTGTTTCTGGTTCTAAAGGCTCTTGGATTTTGGTGCGGGATGCTGTGAAGAAACCTCTTCCTGATAATGCTCCAAAACCTGCTGGTGTCCGCCGTCTTGTGAAGGAGAAAGCGGAAATGACTACTCCGGTAGCTGCAGCCTCTGAAGTTGAGGGAGCCTAATAATGGATCTTGTAATTAAAACTCTTGATGGTAAAGAAGCTGGCAAATTAAAGGTTTCTGAAGCTATTTTTGATCTTGTTCCGCGTGAGGATATTTTACAACGTGTTGTTCGTTGGCAGCTTGCACGTCGTCAGCAGGGGACTCATCAATCCCAAGGACGTTCTGATGTATCGCGAACAGGGGCAAAGATGTTTAAACAAAAAGGAACTGGTCGCGCTCGACATTCATCTGCACGTGCGCCACAGTTTAGAGGTGGTGGGAAGGCGCATGGGCCAGTGGTTCGTAACCATGCGCATGATCTTCCTAAAAAGATTCGTGCTCTTGGATTGCGTCTTGCTTTATCTGCAAAATTAAAAGCAAAAGATTTAATTATTGTAGATGAATTGAGTGTTAAGGATGCTAAAACGAAAATGCTTGTTTCTCATTTTTCTAAGCTTGGATTTAATAACGCTCTCTTGATTGATGGTAAAGAGATTGATATTAAGTTTTTTCGTGCAGCGTCTAATATTCCTAATATTGATATTTTACCTATTCAGGGAATTAATGTTTATGATATTTTGCGTCGCAGCAAACTTGTTTTATCAAAGGCAGCTGTTGAGGCTCTTGAGGAGCGTTTTAAATGACAGATCTTCGCCATTATGATATAATTATTAGTCCAGTTATTACTGAAAAGTCGACTATGATTTCTGAATATAATCAAGTTGCCTTTAATGTCGCGCCGAAAGCGACGAAGCCTGAGATTAAAGCTGCTGTTGAAGCGCTTTTTAGCGTAAAAGTTAAAGCAGTTAACACGGTAGTCCGTAAGGGTAAAGTGAAGCGTTTCAAAGGTATTGTTGGTCGGCAGAGTGATGTCAAAAAAGCGATCGTAACTCTGGCCAGTGGTCAGACTATCGACGTTTCGACAGGTCTTTAAAGAGGCTCGGAGATAGGAATAATGGCACTTAAGCAATTTAATCCAACGACACCTGGGCAGCGTCAGCTTGTTATTGTAGAACGCTCTTATCTTTATAAGGGAAAACCTGTAAAGATATTAACTGAAGGTTTGTCTTCAAAGGGTGGTCGTAATAATCGCGGTCGTGTTACTGCTCGTTTTCAAGGTGGTGGGCATAAACGGAGTTATCGGTTTGTTGACTTTAAACGTCTTAAACGTGATGTTTCGGCAAAAGTTGAGCGTTTAGAGTATGATCCTAATCGTACTGCTTTTATCGCTTTAATTCGCTATGAGGATGGGCAATTGAGTTATATCCTTGCGCCACAGCGTCTGGGTGTTGGTGATTCTGTTGTCTCTGGTTTAAATGTTGATGTTAAACCAGGGAATGCTATGCCCCTTGGGAATATGCCGGTAGGTACGATTATTCATAATGTTGAAATGAAGCCAGGAAAAGGGGGGCAGATTGCACGTTCAGCAGGTACTTATGCGCAGTTGGTTGGACGAGATCATGGTATGGCTATTCTTCGTTTAAATTCTGGTGAACAGCGGTTGGTTCCTAGCAGCTGTTTTGCAACTGTTGGGGCTGTTTCAAATCCTGATCATGGGAATATTAATGATGGTAAGGCGGGTCGATCACGTTGGCGTGGTAAGCGTCCACATGTTCGTGGTGTTGCTATGAATCCTGTTGATCATCCGCACGGTGGTGGTGAAGGTCGTACATCGGGGGGGCGTCATCCAGTGTCTCCTTGGGGTAAGCCTACAAAAGGTAAGCGTACGCGCTCCAATAAATCCACTGATAAGTTTATTATGCGTACGCGTCATCAGCGCAAGAAATGAGAAAGGTAGTCTGAAGTGGTTCGTTCAGTGTGGAAAGGTCCGTTTGTTGACGGCTATCTTCTTGGTAAAGCAGAGAAGGTACGTGCAAGTGGGCGCAATGAAGTTATAAAAATATGGAGTCGTCGCTCTACTATTTTGCCGCAGTTTGTTGGTTTAACTTTTGGTGTTTACAACGGTAATAAGCATATTCCTGTTTCTGTTTCTGAAGAGATGGTTGGACATAAGTTTGGTGAGTTTGCTCCTACCCGGACTTATTATGGTCATGGTGCCGATAAAAAAGCGAAGAGGAAGTAGGAATGGGAAAAGCTAAGGTTCCGCGCCAGCTTAAAGATAATGAAGCAAAAGCTGTTACACGGACGATTCGTGTTAGTCCGCAAAAGCTTAATTTAGTTGCTGCGATGATTCGTGGTAAAAGAGTTAATGTGGCGCTCGCTGATTTGATGTTTTCACGCAAACGTATTGCTGGTACTGTGAAAAAAACGCTTGAATCAGCAATTGCAAATGCAGAGAATAACCACGATCTTGATATTGATTCGCTTGTTGTTGCAGAGGCTTATGTTGGTAAGTCGATAGTGATGAAACGTTTTCATGTTCGTGGTCGAGGGCGTGCGAGTAGAATTGAGCGTCCATTTTCACATCTTACTGTTATTGTTCGTGAAGTTACCGAAAAAGTGGAGGCCGCGTAATGGGTCAGAAGATCAATCCAATAGGGCTTCGTCTTGGTGTTAATCGGACTTGGGATTCTCGTTGGTACGCTGATAGTGGTGAATATGGACGTCTTCTTCATGAAGATTTGAAAATTCGTTCGTATGTGCTTGAGGAACTTAAACAGGCGGCCATTTCTAAGGTTGTTATTGAGCGTCCTCATAAAAAGTGTCGCGTTACGATTCATTCTGCACGTCCTGGTTTGATTATTGGTAAAAAAGGTGCTGATATCGAAAAGCTTCGTCGTAAGCTTTCAGAGATGACCAATGCTGAAACTTCATTGAATATTGTGGAGATTCGTAAACCGGAGATTGATGCTACAATTATTGCACAATCAATTGCTCAACAGTTAGAGCGTCGTGTTGCTTTTCGTCGTGCAATGAAGCGTGCTGTTCAGTCTGCTATGCGTCTTGGTGCGGAAGGTATTCGTATCAATTGTTCTGGCCGTCTTGGTGGTGCTGAAATTGCTCGTATGGAATGGTATCGTGAAGGTCGTGTTCCACTTCATACCTTGCGTTCTGATGTTGATTACGGTACAGCAGAAGCTAAGACTGCCTATGGTATTTGTGGTATTAAAGTTTGGGTCTTTAAGGGTGAGATTCTTGAACATGATCCGATGGCTTCAGAGCGTCGTGCTACGGAAGTTGATCAATCTGGTTCTTCATCGAATCGTCGCCGCGAAAGTGCTTAGTTTTTGAGATTGAACTAAATTTGGAGTAGAGAACAATGTTGCAGCCAAAGCGCACAAAGTTCCGTAAACAGTTCAAGGGCCGTATTCACGGTGTTGCGAAGGGTGGTACGGATTTGAATTTCGGTGCCTACGGTTTGAAGGCGGTTGAGCCGGAGCGGGTTACTGCTCGTCAAATTGAAGCGGCGCGTCGTGCAATTACACGTTATATGAAACGTTCTGGTCGTGTGTGGATTCGCATTTTTCCAGATCTTCCAGTTACATCTAAACCGACTGAAGTTCGTATGGGTAAAGGTAAGGGAAGTGTTGATTATTGGGCTGCGCGTGTTGCTCCTGGACGTATCATGTTTGAACTTGATGGCGTTCCTGAAGATATTGCACGTGAAGCGCTGAGGTTGGGTGCTGCAAAGTTACCTATAAAGACGCGTTTCATCCAGCGTATTGCTGAATAAAGAGGTTAAGCGATGAGAGCCACAGAATTACGGGCGCAAACGCTCGACCAAATGAAAGATGAATTGGCTAAGTTGAAAAAAGAGCAATTTAATTTGCGCTTTCAAAAAGCAACTGGACAATTAGAAAAGACTGCGCGCGTTAAACAAGTTCGTCGTGATATTGCGCGTGTTAAAACTTTTCTTCGTCAAAAGATAAGTGAAAGTAAGGTTTAAGGAAAATAAGAGATGCCTAAACGCGTTTTGCAGGGTGTTGTTATTAGCGACAAAAGCGATAAAACTGTCGTTGTTAAAGTTGAGCGTCGTTATTCTCATCCGCTTCTTAAGAAGACTGTTCGGCAGTCTAAAAATTATAAAGCGCATGACGAAAACAACCAATTCAGGATTGGGGATCAAGTTTCTATTCAAGAATCTAAACCAATTTCGAAAGATAAATGTTGGATTGTTTTAAAGGACAATGTAGCGTAATTAGTAAGTTTATTGTTTTAGAATTTAATAGTGGTTTTTCGTTAATAAATTTGAGGACGATAGCTTTATCGTTATTTGGCAGGCAAATCCGAGTATGTAAAAGATACAATCGGATGTATATGTTAAGAGAAGGTGGCCAGTCATGATTCAGATGCAAACAAACCTCGACGTTGCTGATAATTCTGGTGCTCGTCGTGTCATGTGCATCAAGGTGTTAGGCGGTTCAAAGCGAAAATATGCTTCGGTCGGTGACATTATTGTTGTTTCGGTTAAGGATGCTATTCCTCGTGGCCGTGTTAAAAAGGGTGATGTTATGAAAGCTGTTGTGGTTCGTACTGCTAAGGATATTCGTCGTGCAGATGGTAGTGTCATTCGTTTTGATAGTAATGCTGCGGTTTTAGTAGATAATAAAAAAGAGCCGATTGGTACGCGTATCTTTGGACCTGTTCCTCGTGAATTGCGTGGTAGGAATCATATGAAGATCATCTCTCTCGCTCCTGAAGTGCTGTAAGGAGTAGATGTTATGCAGAAGATTCGAAAAGGTGATAGAGTTGTTGTTTTATCCGGTAAGGATAAAGGGTGTAGTGGTGAAGTAATTAAGGTTAATCCGAAAGATAATAAGGCTTTTGTTCGTGGGGTTAATATGATTAAACGTCATCAACGTCAAACGCAGAAGCAAGAAGCTGGAATTATTTCTAAGGAAGCTCCAATTCATCTGTCTAATTTGGCGATTGCTGATCCTAAAGATGGTAAGCCTACACGTGTAGGCTTTCGTATGAATGCAGATGGTAATAAAGTGCGTTTTGCCAAGCGTTCGGGAGAGTTGATTAATGGCTGAGGAAAGACAAATACCGCGTATGAAAGCGCATTATTTTGAAGTGATCCGTAAAACACTTCAAGAAAAGTTTAATTACAAAAATGCGATGCAAATTCCGCGGATTGATAAAATTGTGATAAATATGGGGATAGGTGAAGCGACTGCTGATTCGAAAAAGCCTTCCCTTGCTGCTGAGGATTTAGGGCTTATAACAGGTCAGAAGGCTGTTATTACGCGTGCACGTAATTCTATTGCAACCTTTAAGGTTCGTGAAGGAATGCCTCTTGGGGCTAAAGTTACATTGCGTAAAGATCGTATGTTTGAGTTTTTAGATCGTCTTGTTACGATTGCTCTTCCGCGGGTTCGTGACTTTCGTGGTTTAAATCCAAAAAGCTTTGATGGTCGTGGCAATTTTGCTATGGGTATTAAAGAACACATTGTGTTTCCAGAAATTAACTATGATAAAGTTGATCAAATTTGGGGCATGGATATTATCGTTTGTACGACAGCAAAAACGGATGATGAAGCTCGTGAACTATTGCGTGCTTTTAATTTTCCTTTTCGTTCGTAACGGCAAACGTAGCGAGGTGAAATTATGGCCAAAGTAAGTGCCGTTGAAAAAAATAAACGTCGTGAGGTGATGGTGAAGCGTTATGCTGCACGTCGTGCACGTTTGAAAGCAATAGTGATGGATCAGAAGCTTTCTCTTGAGGAACGCTTTAAAGCTTCCGTTCAATTAGCAGAATTGCCACGTAATTCTGCAAAAGTTCGTGTTCGTAATCGCTGTGAGGTTTCAGGTCGTCCACGGGCTTATTACCGTAAGTTAAAAATGTCGCGAATTGCATTGCGTGAACTTGGCTCTGTGGGCCATATCCCTGGTATTGTAAAGTCTAGTTGGTAAGAGGAGATTATTCAATGTCTATGTCAGATCCTCTTGGTGATATGTTAACACGTATTCGTAATGCACTTGGTCGTAAAAAAGGCAAAGTGGTTACTCCAGCTTCGAAGCTTCGTGCACACGTTCTTGATGTTTTGCAGTCAGAAGGTTATATTCGGGGATATAATCGCGTTGATTTAGGTGATGGAAAAGCTGAAATTGAAATCGAGTTGAAGTATTTTGAAGGGCTGGCTGCTATTCGTGAGATTTCACGTGTGTCAAAGCCAGGGCGTCGTGTGTATGTTTCTGCTAAGTCACTTCCGCAGGTGGCAAATGGTTTAGGTATTTCGATTTTATCGACTCCTAAAGGCGTTATGGCGGATCATGAAGCGCGTGAACAGAATGTTGGTGGAGAACTCCTTTGTCGTGTTTTCTAAGTTATGTCAAGAAAACGGAAGAAAAATTAGGTTAGAACAATGTCTCGTATTGGAAAGAAACCCATTTCAATTCCTTCTGGAGTTACTGCTACTGTTGAAGGTCAGCTGGTTAAGGCAAAAGGTCCAAAAGGTGAACTCAGTTACGTCGTTAATGATGAAGTCTTAGTCAAACTTGAGGAAAATGTTATATCAGTTGCGCCGCGGGATCAATCAAAAGATGCGCGCTCTAAATGGGGTATGTCGCGCTCAATGATTGAAAACATTTTTTGTGGTGTAAAAGATGGTTTTGAAAAGAGGTTGGAAATCAATGGGGTTGGTTATCGTGCTGCTTTGCAGGGTAAGGATGTTCAACTATCTTTAGGTTTTTCACATGATGTGGTTTATAAAGTTCCATCAGGTGTTACTGTAACTGTTCCTAAACCCACGGAGATTGTTATTTCTGGAATTAATAAACAGCAAGTTGGACAAGTCGCAGCAGAGATTCGCGAGTATCGTAGACCTGAGCCTTATAAGGGTAAAGGCGTTAAACATGCAGATGAACATATCTTCCGTAAAGAAGGTAAAAAGAAATAAGGATTTTGTATTATGGTTTCATCTAAGGACATTATCCGGCGTCGTGCAAGACGTGTTCGTCGTAGGATCAAAATGGTTTCTCATAATCGTCCTCGACTTAGTATTTATCGTTCAAATCAGAATATCTATGCTCAAGTTATCGATGATTTACGGGGATGTACACTTGTTTCAGCTTCTACTCTTGAAAGTGATTTAAAGAAGTCGTTAAAGAGTGGTGCTGATAAAGAAGCTGCCTTTGCTGTTGGTAAGTTAATTGCTGAACGTGCGAAGCAAGTTGGTGTGAGCGACGTGGTTTTTGATCGTGGAGCCTATGTGTATCACGGTCGTGTCAAGGCTTTGGCTGAAGCTGCTCGTGAAGGTGGTTTGAATTTCTAAAATTTCCTCTTTATGAATGCGTAAGGAGAGTTTAGAGTATTTCGTTTAGGTTCTTCTAGTTTGATGAGGAGCTTTATTATCGTGCTTCCGGAAAAGAAAAAGGAATGAGGAATGGCACAAAAAGAACGTAGTGAAAGAGAAGAACGCGATAATGAGTTTGTCGATAGGCTCGTTCATATTAATCGTGTTGCTAAAGTTGTAAAGGGTGGACGGCGTTTTGGTTTTGCTGCTCTTGTTGTTGTTGGAGATCAAAAAGGGCGTGTGGGTTTTGGTCATGGTAAAGCTCGTGAAGTTCCGGAAGCTGTTCGTAAAGCAACGGAATCTGCAAAGCGTGGGATGATTTATGTTCCGCTTCGGTCTGGACGCACATTGCATCATGATCTTGAAGGTCGTCACGGAGCGGGGCGTGTTTTATTGCGTTCAGCTTCTGCGGGTACTGGGATTATTGCTGGGGGGCCGATGCGGGCTATTTTTGAAGCTCTTGGTATGCAGGATGTTGTTGCAAAATCATTAGGATCTTCGAACCCTTATAACATGGTTCGTGCAACATTTGATGCATTGAAACATCAAATGCATCCTCGAGATATTGCTGCTCAGCGTGGTATAAAATACTCAACTTTGCAGGCGCGTCGTCGCCATTTAGTTGATGTAGAAGGGTAGTTTCTGAGATTATCAGAAAAGGAATTAGGAAATGGTTCAAAAAAAATCTCAGAGTGGTAAAACTGTGATGGTAGAGCAAATTGGAAGCCCTATTCGAAAATCACAGATTCAGCGTGCAACCTTAAAAGGGCTTGGATTAAATAAGATGCGTCGGCGGCGTGTTTTAGAAGATACACTTTGTGTACGGGGTATGATTGCTCAGGTTCGGCATCTTGTTCGCGTTATAGATGAAGATTAAGGGTTGCAGGAGTATTAGATATGAAACTCAATGAACTGCGTGATTGCGAAGGCGCAACAAAAAATCGTAAGCGTGTTGGACGAGGTATTGGCTCGGGTATTGGTAAGACTGGTGGTCGCGGTGTCAAAGGACAAAGGTCACGTTCTGGTGTTTCCCTTAATGGTTTTGAAGGTGGGCAAATGCCTATCTATCGTCGTTTACCGAAACGTGGATTTAAGAATTTCTTCGCCAAAACCTATAATGAAGTTTCTTTGGGACGTATTCAGTCAGCCGTTGATGCAGGAAAGTTGGATATTGAAAAGCCTGTTGATATGATTGCTTTGAAAGAGGCTGGTATTATTCGTCGTAAAAAGGATGGGGTTCGTCTTCTTTCTGATGGTGATTTGAAAGCTAAGATTATCTTTCATGTTTCTGGAGCTTCAGAAGCTACTCGTGTTAAAGTTGAAAAAGTGGGTGGTCAGATTATTTTTCCTGATGTTGTTCAATAATTTTTTGATATGAGTAGAGATCTGAAGAAGGGTTATATATATTCTGCAAAATATTTTGTGTGAAATTTTTTAAGTTCCGCATTTATTCTTGTATAAAGATATGAGTTTTAGGGTTATACTTCTGTGATTTAAAGAACTGGAGTGTGAAGTGGAGACGTTTTATGGCATCAGCAGCAGAGCAATTTGCTTCCAATATAAACTTCGGTACCTTTTCGCGTGCAACTGAATTAAAGAAACGCATCTGGTTTACTCTGGCGGCACTTCTTGTCTATCGTTTTGGCACTTATATCTCTCTTCCAGGTATTAATATTGATGCTTTACGGCAAACCTTTGAACATCATGCATCAGGTGTATTAGGACTCTTTAATATGTTTGCAGGGGGTGCTGTTGGGCGTATGGCGATTTTTGCGCTGGGTATCATGCCTTATATCTCAGCATCTATTATTGTACAGTTGTTAACATCTATTATTCCTTCTTTGGAGACTCTTAAAAAAGAAGGGGAATTAGGTCGTAAGATTATTAATCAGTATACGCGTTATGTAACAGTTGTATTGGCAATTCTACAAGCTTTCGGTATCGCGGTTGCGCTTGAAAGTGGTATAGGGACAGGGCTTCAAATTGTTTTAGAACCAGGTCTGATGTTTCGTATCTCTTCTGTTATTACACTTGTTGGTGGGACAATGTTTCTCATGTGGCTTGGCGAGCAAATTACGTCACGCGGTGTTGGTAACGGGGTTTCTCTCATCATTTTTACAGGAATTGTAGCTAACTTTCCTTCTACTTTTGCTCAGCTTTTGACAGCTCATAGCCAAGCTGATTTATCAACTTTTCTTTTAATAGGAATCGTCCTTATTGCTGTTTTGGTTATCGGACTTATTGTTTTTATAGAGCGTGCGCAACGGCGAATTCTTATTCAGTACCCGAAGCGTCAGGTTGGTAATCAAATGTTTCAAGGCGATATGTCGCATCTTCCTTTAAAGTTGAATACTGCTGGTGTTATTCCACCTATTTTCGCTTCATCTTTATTGTTATTACCAGCCACTATTAATAACTTTTCTGATAAAATGCCACAATGGGTTCAGGCTATTTCTTATTCTCTTGGTCATGGACAGCCACTTTATATGATCGTTTATGCATTTTTAATGGCGTTTTTCTGCTTTTTTTATACGGCGATAGTGTTTAATCCAAGTGATACTGCAGATCAGTTGAAAAAACATTCTGGTTTTATTCCAGGGATTCGTCCAGGTGAACGCACAGCCCAATATATTGATTACGTTTTGACACGTATTACTGTTGTGGGGGCTCTTTATATCATCTTGGTTTGTTTGTTGCCTGAATTTATGATATCTGCATTACAGGTTCCTTTTTATCTTGGGGGGACGTCCTTGTTGATTGTTGTTACTGTCACACTTGATACAGTTGCTCAAATTCAGGGATACCTTGTTGCTCACCAATATGAAGGGTTGATAAAAAAATCAAAACTTCGTGGAGGTAGAAGGAATCGATGAGGGTTATTCTTTTAGGTCCTCCTGGAGCGGGGAAAGGGACGCAAGCTAAAATGTTGACTGAGGAATATAACATTCCTCATTTATCAACAGGGGATATGTTGCGTGAGGTTATTACTAAAGAAACGGAAATTGGTAAAAAAACTAAGAGTATTATAAGCTCTGGTGCTTTAGTTCCTGATAGCATTGTTAATCAAATCGTATCAGATCGGATTGATGAAACTGATTGTATAAATGGTTTTGTTTTGGATGGGTATCCACGAACTGTGCAGCAGGCAGAAGCGTTACAACAGATACTAGAGTTAAAAAATATGCAGCTTGATGCTGTTATTGAGTTGTGTGTTGATGAAGAAGTGTTGATTGAACGTATGAAGATGCGTGTTCAGGAAACAATAGCGGCTGGTGGACAGGTTCGTTTAGATGACAATCCTGTTGTTTTTGCAAAAAGATTAGTAGAATATCGTGAAAAAACAGCTCCCTTATCAAAATTTTATTCGGAGAGGGGAATGTTAAAGGTCGTTGATGGAATGATTGGTATTACTGAAGTGGCACGTATGATTAGAGGGTTTCTTTCATAAGATTTTTTTTAGAAGTAAATGAAAAGAGTTGACTTTTGAGATGAAATCTATCACAAACAAATTCAATTTATTTCAGTGAAATAAGAGGATTCGGAAGAATTTTGTTCTGAGTCTATTTTTTTTGTAAGGTACATCAGGTATTTGATGCCAATTTGTCAACATAACTAAGGAGAGTGAACGTGGCTCGTATTGCTGGAGTCAATATCCCGACAAATAAGCGTGTAATTATTGCACTTCAATATATCCACGGGATTGGACCAAAATTTGCTCAGGAAATTATTGAACGGGTTGGCATTCCTATAGGGCGTCGTGTGCATGAGCTTTCAGATGCCGAAGTGTTGCAGATTCGTGAGGCGATAGATCAGGGCTATCAAGTTGAAGGTGATCTTCGTCGTGAAGTGGCTATGAATGTTAAGCGTTTGATGGACCTTGGTTGTTATCGTGGATTGCGGCATCGTCGGTCTTTGCCTGTCCGAGGACAGCGTACGCATACGAATGCTCGTACGCGTAAGGGGCCTGCTAAAGCAATTGCCGGTAAAAAGAAATAAGGGCATTTGTATAAGGTTTTTTATATATTCTTTTTTTGTTCTATTTGTTTGACAAGGAAAAGTAAGGTGGAGCTGCTGATGTTACGGCAGTGATGAGATCGTTGAAAGGGAAATTATGGCCAAGGAAGCCACACGTGTTCGTCGTCGCGAACGTAAAAATATTTCATCGGGTGTTGTACATATTAATTCAACATTTAATAACACAATGATTACTATTACTGATGCTCAGGGAAATGCGATTGCATGGTCGTCTGCTGGTGCTCAGGGATTTAAAGGGGCCCGTAAATCTACACCTTTTGCCGCTCAAGTTGCTGCGGAAGATTGTGCGAGAAAAGCGCAAGAGCATGGTATGCGTTCTTTGGAAGTTGAAGTTTGTGGTCCTGGTTCAGGGCGTGAATCTGCTCTACGTGCGTTGCAATCTGTTGGTTTTGTCATTACTTCTATTCGTGATGTAACACCAATTCCTCATAATGGATGTCGTCCTCGAAAAAGACGGCGTGTTTAATTGGGTGTTGTTTTTTTGTTGTCGGAGATTTCTCTGATGTTCACATTGGTCGTTACGATTGAATGGTAACGGAACTAAAGAACGGGAATAAAAATATGATCCAGAAAAACTGGCAGGAACTTATTAAACCCAATAAGGTTGAGTCATGTGCGCATGATAATCCAAATATTACGAGCGTGATTGCTGAACCTCTTGAGCGGGGCTTTGGCTTAACGTTAGGAAATGCGCTTCGTCGTGTTTTGTTATCTTCGCTTCGTGGTGCGGCTATTACTGCTGTGCAGATTGACGGTGTCTTACATGAATTTTCGTCAATTCCTGGTGTTCGTGAAGATGTTACAGATATTATTTTGAATATCAAAGAGATTGCGCTTCGTATGCAAGAAGAGGGGCCTAAGCGTGTCGTTGTTTATAAAGAGGGTCCTGGTGTTGTGAGAGCGGGAGATATCAATACCGTTGGAGATATGGAAATTCTAAATCCAGATCATGTTATTTGTACTCTTGATGAAGATGCTGAAATTCGTATGGAGTTTATTGTCAATACAGGAAAAGGCTATGTTCCATCTGATCGTAATTGTGTTGATGATGCACGCATAGGACTTATTCCAATTGATAGTCTCTATTCACCAATTCGTAAAGTGTCTTATAAGGTAGAAAATACGCGTGAAGGTCAAGTTCTGGATTATGATAAATTAACGTTGACGATTGAAACAAATGGTGCTGTTAATGGAGAAGATGCTGTTGCTTTTGCCGCACGTATTCTTCAAGATCAATTGTCGTTATTTATCAACTTTGAAGAGCCACAGAAGGAGGCTGTTGAAGAGACTGATTCTGAGCTTTCTTTTAATCCTGCACTTCTCAAAAAAGTGGATGAATTAGAACTTTCAGTTCGTTCAGCAAATTGTCTTAAGAATGATAATATTGTTTATATTGGTGATCTTATTCAAAAAACGGAGTCTGAAATGCTTCGGACACCAAATTTTGGTCGCAAGTCGTTGAATGAAATTAAAGAAGTCTTAGCATGTATGGGGTTACATCTTGGAATGGAAATTCCTGCATGGCCGCCTGAAAACATTGATGATCTTGCTAAACGCTATGAAGATCAGTATTAAAATTAGAATTTAAGGAGAGGGCTTATGCGCCATAGTAAGTCAGGCCGCAAGTTGAATCGGACTGCCAGTCACCGTAAAGCGATGTTTGCAAATATGGCAACTTCGTTGATCGAGCATGAGCAGATTGTAACAACATTGCCAAAGGCTAAGGAAATTCGTCCTATTGTTGAAAAACTCGTTACTCTTGGTAAGCGTGGTGGTTTGCATGCGCGTCGACAAGCAATTGCAGCACTTCGTGATGCAGGGAAGGTTGCAAAATTATTTGATACGCTTGCGCCACGTTATGCATCACGCAACGGTGGGTATTTACGTATTATGAAAGCAGGGTTTCGTACCGGTGATAATGCGCCCATGGCTGTTATAGAATTTGTTGATCGTGATGTCGAAGCGAAAGGAGCTGGGGATCGTGCTCGTATGGAAGCTTCTGAGAATGAAAAGGAAACTTCTTCGTAGAGTTTTTTTTATTCTGTTGAATTTTTAAAGGCCGCCTTGTCTTGGGCGGTTTTTTTGTGAGCATTTTTAGGTTATTTTACTTGAAAAATAGATGCAGAGAGAAAATTATAGGATATTGAATTATCTGATTTTTATAATATTTATTATTCAAATAAGTTGTTTTTATTCTCTATTATGAAATATTAATAAGAGAGCCTTAATTTGCGGGGATGTGTTTTTTAAATTCTATTAATCTTCAACAGAATGTGCTGATTTTATAAGGAGTAGATTATGAGGTATTCTTTTTGGGTGCGACTTTTTTTGGCGATTATGATACCGATATCGTTTGATCATGCATATTCTCATATCCCTCAAACACAAAAAGAAATCACTCTTTCATTTGCTCCTTTAGTTAAAAAGACAGTTCCATCTGTTGTAAATATTTATGCAGCTCGACAAATTAGAGCACGATCACCTTTTGAGGGTGATCCATTTTTTGAGCAATTTTTTGGACGTTTTCAAAATAATTTTCCTGTTCGTAAGCAGTCGTCATTAGGATCAGGGGTGATTGTTGATGCACGGGGTTTGATTGTTACAAATTACCACGTTATTAAAGATGCAAGCGAAATTAAAGTGGCTTTTTCTGATGGGCGCGAGTTTGAGAGCAAGATCGTGCTCAAAGATGAAGCAACTGATATTGCTGTTCTTGAAGTTGATGCAAAAGATGCTCAGTTTCCCGTTTTGCCTTTGGGAAATTCTGATGCTGTTGAAGTTGGTGATCTTGTTCTTGCTATTGGTAATCCTTTTGGTGTTGGTCAAACGGTTACCAGTGGAATTGTTTCAGCGCAAGCGCGTACACGTGTTGGGATTTCTGATTTTGACTTTTTTATTCAAACAGACGCTGCCATTAATCCAGGGAATTCTGGTGGCGCTTTAATTGATATGAAAGGTGAGTTAATCGGGATTAATACGGCTATTTATTCGCGTTCGGGTGGTTCTGTAGGGATTGGTTTTGCTATTCCAGTTAATCTTGTAAAAGTGATGCTTGATACTGTTAAACGCGGTGGAAAATATTTTGTGCCGCCTTATATTGGGGCATCTTTTCAAAATGTTACGCCTGATATTGCTGGTGGGTTAGGTTTAGAACGTCCCTATGGTGCTCTTATTGTTGAAGTTATCAAAGATAGTCCTGCTGAAAAAGCTGGTTTGAAAGTGGGCGATGTCATTTTGAGTGTGCAAGGGATGCGCGTTGATAGTCCAGATAGTCTTGGGTATCGTTTGATGATTGCGGGCATTGGGCATAGTCTTGATTTAGAATATTTACGAAGTGGAAAAACTTTAAAAACACAAATAATGCTTTCATCGATTTCGGAAACTGAATTTTTAAAATCTGAAAAAATTACGGGTGAAAATCCTCTTGCTGGTGCTGAAGTGTTAGATTTAACGCCGCAAAATAGTCGACGTTTTAATCTTCCTATATCTGCAAAAGGTGTTGTGATTACCAATCTTGATGAAATGAGCAATGCTGCTGGAATTTTTCGGTCAGGAGATATTCTACGTGTGGTCAATGGCCATAAAATTCAAACAGTTCATCAGTTGAAAAAGATTCTTATGCAAGCTCGTTCGCGTACTTGGCAATTGGAATATGAACGTGATGGTATGTATATTCGCCAATTTATTCGTTGAGGTTTTTTTTTGAAGAAAGATTTTTTTACTTCGTCGTTTGATCTTCAAGTTCATAAAAATCGGCCACTTGCAGAAAGAATGCGCCCTTGTTCTCTCAATGATGTTGTGGGACAAAAGCATTTGATTGGAGAGGATGGTTTGCTTTCACGTATGGCGGCAACTGGTTCAATTGGATCGATGATTTTTTGGGGGCCTCCAGGGACGGGAAAAACGACCGTTGCACGTTTGTTAGCGCTTGAAACAAATTTTGCGTTTGAACAAGTTTCTGCTATTTTTACAGGCGTTTCTGAACTTAAAAGGATTTTTGAAGGTGCACAGAGGCGTTTTATCTCTGGAGATAAAACTCTTTTGTTTGTTGATGAAATTCATCGGTTTAATCGTGCACAGCAGGATAGTTTTCTTCCTGTTATGGAAGAAGGTACTGTGGTACTTATAGGAGCAACAACCGAAAATCCTTCTTTTGAGCTTAATGCTGCTCTTCTTTCGCGGGCACGCGTTTTGACATTTTTTCCCCATGATCATGAAAGTTTGAACATGCTTTTGAGGCGCGCTGAAGAAGTGGAGGGAAAATGTCTACCCTTGGATAATGATGCTAGAGACGTTTTGATAGAAATGTCTGATGGTGATGCACGGGTAGCATTGACATTGGCAGAGGAAGTTTGGTCTATTACACCATCGGGAGAAATTCTTGATGTTGTTGCTTTGCAAAAAGTTATTCAGCGCCGTGCGCCCATTTATGATAAAGGACGAGATGGGCATTATAATCTCATTTCAGCTTTGCATAAATCTGTTCGTGGATCTGATCCTGATGCAGCGCTTTATTATTTAGCACGTATGTTGGATGCTGGTGAAGATCCTCTCTATATTGGGCGAAGATTGGTTCGTATGGCTGTTGAAGATGTTGGTTTGGCAGATCCTCAAGCTCTTGTCATTTGTAATGCGGCAAAAGACGCCTATGATTATTTAGGATCACCGGAAGGAGAACTGGCTTTGGCACAGGCATGTCTTTATGTTGCAACTGCGCCAAAGTCAAACGCAACATATCTCGCGTATAAAGCAGCATTGTATTGTGCTCGCAAAAATGGCTCTTTGCCGCCTCCTAAGCATATTCTTAATGCACCTACGAAATTTATGAAGGAGGAAGGGTATGGAGATGGTTATTGTTATGATCATGATGCACCAGATGCTTTTTCAGGGCAAGAGTACTTTCCTGAAAAACTTGGGCGTCAGAGTTATTATAAACCAGTTGAGCGTGGTTTTGAACGTGAAATTGTGAAACGTCTTGAATGGTGGAAACAATTGCGCCAAAAACGTAAAAATCAAAAATAACATTTAAATTGAAATACGTTTTTTATTGATTTTGAATTTATTGGTTATCCCTTATATAATTGTATGAACAATTTAGCTTATTTTTAGATACTTATTTCATTGCTCGTAGAGCAATTTTTTTATTGGTATCTTCAAAAACAGATATCTTTTTACAGATTCAAATTGAAAAAATATTTCATTCAAATATTAAACTACTTTGATTTTTATGATTTTAATTGGATGCAATATGGTGTGATTTTGATTGATGATGCGTTTTTATGTGATTAAGAGCTAGGGGAGCTTTTCTCTCTTAAGGACTTAATCAAAGGGATAAACAGAAGGGCTATAGAACATTGTGTTGAAATTTAAATTGTTCCTTTTCTAGAGAGATATAAATGTGTTAACTTGCTCTCCTAGGAAGTATTGTTTTATTGGAATTTATTTTGTGTCATAAGATAAGCAATGCCAATTCTTTATTGTGATGCTCATGGTATGTTATATGGACATAAGGTAGGGATAGGAATGCAAATAGTCTGTGAAAATCTAAACTCAAGACTTTAGTTAAATTAAAAGTACAGTGTAAACTTTAAGTGTTAGATTATTTATGAATCGGTCAAGGATATAGTCGTGGATAAAACAAAAGCTCTCGATGCTGCTCTCTCACAAATTGAACGTTCTTTTGGTAAAGGCTCAATTATGCGTCTTGGGCAAAAAGAGCAGGTTGTTGAAATTGAAACAGTTCCAACAGGGTCATTATCCTTGGATATTGCTTTAGGGATTGGTGGATTACCCAAGGGGCGCATTGTTGAGATTTATGGACCAGAAAGTTCTGGGAAAACAACATTGGCTCTCCATGCTATTGCTGAGGCACAGAAAAGTGGTGGGATTTGTGCTTTTATTGATGCAGAGCATGCACTTGATCCTATTTATGCGCGTAAGCTTGGTGTTGATTTAGAAAATTTGTTCATTTCTCAACCAGATACTGGTGAACAGGCATTGGAAATTACAGAGACGTTGGTTCGTTCTGGTGCAGTTGATGTGCTTGTTGTGGATTCTGTTGCAGCTTTAACACCGCGTGCGGAAATCGATGGTGAAATGGGGGATGCTTTGCCTGGATTGCAAGCGCGATTGATGAGTAAAGCATTGCGAAAATTAACAGCAGCGATTTTTCGCTCTAACTGTATGGTTGTTTTTATTAATCAAATTCGCATGAAAATTGGGGTGATGTTTGGTTCGCCTGAAACAACAACAGGGGGAAACGCTTTAAAGTTTTATGCTTCTGTTCGTTTGGATATTCGTCGCATTGGGTCTATTAAAGATAGGGATGCAATCGTTGGTAATCAGACGCGTGTTAAAGTGGTGAAAAATAAATTGGCACCTCCATTCAAACAGGTTGAGTTTGATATTATTTATGGTGAAGGCATTTCTAAAGTAGGTGAATTGATTGATTTGGGTGTTAAGGTTGGTATTGTGGAAAAATCTGGTGCATGGTTTTCTTATAATTCTCAGCGTTTAGGACAGGGGCGTGAAAATGCAAAGCAGTTTTTACGTGAACATGCGGAAGTTGCTACAGAAATTGAAGCTGCTTTGCGCCAAAATGCTGGTTTGATTGCCATTGAATTGTTAGAAAATGCAGGTTCAGAAAATACAGAGAGTGATGAAGCCATTTGATGGAGCGTTTTTTCATCTATAATTTTTTCCCTTTAAGATTTTTTCTGTTTTTATTTGTTTGAGTTTTTAAATATACAGTCATTTTTTCTCAATTTTTTTGAACAAATATTCCATTCTTTGATTAAATTGACTCCATGCGTGGCAAAGAGGATATTTAATGAGGGGGATTTTTCTTTTATGGTTTTGTACTGTATTGAGCAGGTGTCGGTATGAATAGTGTTAATAACATTCGGTCAACATTTTTGGATTATTTTCATCGTAATGGGCATAAAGTTCTTTCTTCTAGCCCACTTGTTCCACGTAATGATCCTACACTTATGTTTACAAATGCAGGAATGGTGCAGTTTAAAAATGTTTTTACTGGACTTGAAAAGTCCCCTTATAAGCAGGCAACAACGGCACAAAAATGTGTTCGTGCGGGTGGAAAGCATAATGATCTTGATAATGTTGGTTATACGGCACGCCATCATACATTTTTTGAAATGCTGGGTAATTTTTCTTTCGGTGATTATTTCAAAGAAGAAGCCATTTTTTTATCATGGAACCTTTTAACAAAAGAATTTTGTCTGCCAAAAGATAAACTGTTGGTGACAGTTTATCAGAGTGATGATGTTGCTGCTGAACTATGGCGTAAAATTTCAGGTCTTCCAGATGAAAAAATTGTCCGTATTGCGACGGCTGATAATTTTTGGGCGATGGGAGATACAGGACCCTGCGGTCCTTGTTCAGAGATTTTTTATGATCATGGTGATGAAATCTGGGGGGGGCCACCTGGAAGTGCTCATGAAGATGGGGATCGCTTTATTGAGATTTGGAATCTTGTTTTTATGCAGTATGAGCAGATTTCCAAGGAAGAACGTGTTGATTTACCTCATCCTTCTATTGATACAGGCATGGGGTTAGAGCGTATTGCTGCTGTTTTACAGGGTGTTCATGATAATTATGACATTGATCTTTTTCGTGCATTAATTGCTGCTTCAGAAGAAATTACAGGGATTGAGGCAAAGGGTGATTTTATTGCCAGCCATCGTGTCATTGCTGATCATCTTCGCTCGTGCGCATTTTTGATTGCTGATGGTGTTCTTCCTTCCAACGAAGGAAGAGGATATGTTTTACGTCGCATTATGCGTCGTGCTATGCGTCATGCCCATCTTCTTGGTGCTAAAGAGCCTTTAATGTGGCGGCTTTTGCCTGCTTTAATTCGCGAAATGGGACAAGCCTATCCTGAATTGGTGCGTGCTGAGTCTTTGATTTCAGAAATTTTGAAGTTAGAAGAAATACGCTTTCGTAAAACACTTGAACGAGGACTTGGTTTGTTAAATGAAGCGAGTAGTCTTCTTAAAGAGGGAGATCATTTAAATGGTGAAGTTGCTTTCAAGCTTTATGATACCTATGGTTTTCCGCTTGATTTGACGCAAGATATGCTTCGGCGTCGCGGAATATCTGTTGATGTTGATGCTTTTGATAAAGCGATGGAACACCAAAAAGAGGAAGCGCGTGCTCATTGGTCTGGTTCTGGTGAAGCTATAACGGAGACAATTTGGTTTTCTGTTCGTGATAAGGTAGGGGCGACAGAATTTTTAGGTTATGAAACAGAAAAAGCTGAAGGCATTCTTACAGCTCTTGTGTGTGATGGTAAAATTGTTGATCATATTTCTTCGGGGCAAAAAGCCATTCTTGTGGTAAATCAGACTCCTTTTTATGGTGAATCTGGCGGGCAAGTTGGTGATAGCGGTATCATTTCTGGTGAAGATTTTGTTTTTGAGGTGTATGATACTCAGAAAAAGGGTGATGGTGTTTTTATCCATATTGGAGAAGTAAAATCTGGTCAGGCATCGAGGTCTGATTGTGTAGAACTAACCGTTGATGGTATTCGTCGTAAAAAAATTCGTGCAAACCATTCTGCTACCCATTTATTACACGAGGCTTTACGGCAAATATTGGGGGACCATGTTACTCAAAAGGGCTCTCTTGTATCGCCAGATCGGTTGCGTTTTGATTTTTCTCATCCAAAATCTGTTTCTTTGGAAGAATTGAAAAAAATAGAAGATTTAGCCAATGAGATTGTTTTGCAAAATAGTAAGGTCGTAACGCATCTCATGGATGTGGATGAAGCCATTTCTAAAGGAGCCATGGCATTATTTGGTGAAAAATATGGTGATGAAGTTCGCGTTGTTTCTATGGGGAAGCAGTGTCACCAAGAGGGATTAAAAAAGCATTGGTCAATAGAGCTTTGTGGGGGCACACATGTGGAGCGAACAGGCGATATTGGTTTGATCCATATTGTTTCTGAAAGTTCTGTTTCGGCAGGAGTGCGTCGTATTGAAGCCTTAACTGGCCAAGAAGCACGTTTTTATCTTTGTCGCCAAGATGAGCGTATTCATGAGATCGCTGATCTTTTAAAAACGTCTTCTTCTGGTTTAGAAGAACGGGTGCGAATTTTGCTTGATGATCGTCGTAAACTTGAAAAAGAGTTGAATGATGTACGCAAAAAAATGGTGTTGAGTGGTGGTATAACAGAAAGTAGTCAAGATGATATTACAATCATTAATGGGCTTTCTTTTCTCGGACGCATTGTCAAAAATATTTTACCACGGGATCTTAAGGCATTCGTCGATTCTGGAAAAAAACAAATTGAGTCTGGAGTGGTTGCTTTTATTAGTGTTTCGGAGGATGGAAAAGGCAGTGCTGTTGTTGGCGTTACGGATGATTTAACGGATAAGTTGAATGCTGTTGATCTCGTTCGTATTCTTTCAGCTGTGCTTGGTGGTCGAGGTGGTGGTGGTCGTCCTGATATGGCGCAGGCTGGTGGTCCTGAGGGAAACAAGGCTAGTGAGGCATTTGCGGCACTAAAAGATTTTCTTGAAAAAAATTAAAGAATGAAATCATTCTGCATAGGTATTTTTCACATTGTTATATTTGGTTGGCATCTATGTATCATGAATATCTGTCTGGTGTATTTCTGAAATGTAGATACAGCGTAATTGGGGAAAATACAATTGTAAAGATAAAGACAGTGTTTGCCTTTATCACCACTTTATCATTTGGCTTTATAGCTTCCAAGTGTTTCAGGAGTCACCTTTTTAAGATAAGATAGATTATGCAGCACTTCATGCTTTACTGTGTATTCTTTTACTAGGAAGACTAGTTATTGTGTTGCTCTTATAGATTTTTTGAAGAAACATCTCTTTTTATGAAAGGAAAAATACAAGATTTATTGCATACGATTATCCTTATAAAGTTATAAGCTATCATTATTCGATTAGTTTTCAAATGAATAAAATTTCTTTCCTTGAAAAGGCTTATAAAAGAGTTGTTGTATCTTAGAAGCTATTATTTTCATTTTGCTTGTTATGTACAAGAAAACAGTTTTTTGGTTTATTATTAAAAGGTCTTGAAAGGAATATTCTCCTATCTTTATAAATCTTTATTTTAAGTTATAAAGTAATGAATTATCAATATAAATCAAAGGAATATAACATAAATATAAATATTTAGATTAATATCTAATTTATTTATGATAAAATTTCTTTAATATATTGAATTATAATGATAATTTATCGTTTTATCTTTTGAACAAGAGCTACGAATATTCGTAGGGTTTTATTATTTCAAATTCTGTGTATGTTAAATTAATCAAAACCACTCACGAATGTCGTTGTGAAATGGGCTTAAGAGCATTGAGAAATGTTTCTTAAAAAAAGTCATATGAATGTGCAAAACAATGATGTTCTGTTCTTTATGAGAGGACTATAAAGAACGTGATAAAAAAAGTGCAAAGCAATACATAATATTCATTATTTAAAAGATATTTCTTTAGTTCGTTTTGAAATTCGTAAAGCTAAGTTAAAAGAAGACGGTAAAACTGGAAATTGTTTTTACCTTTACATCTTTATATTTTCCCTAAATGAGAGTGTGTACTCGTCAATATGCACAGATATAGGGAAATATTTTTGTCCCAATCTAGTAAAATTGCAATAGCAGAGAAAATACTAAACTGTTTTAATATTTTTCTTAAATACCTAAAATGGATTGTAGCATTTTTAGAAATCTTTTTACTTGTATCATATAAGCACTCTTGTTATCTTGAGGAGGATTTTTTTGCATAAGATCTATGAAGAGTATCATTTTTATGATGCTATGGCTTCATGTAAGAGGATGACGTTTTCATTTTCTCCTTCTTTTTCTGATGGTTTGATTGTTAAACCACTGGCTTTTAAGAATTGAGAGAAACGGCCGCCTCTCTCGATTAATTCTTGAAAGCTTCCTTTTTCAATTAAATGACCATGTTCTAGAAAGAGGACTACATCAGCATTGCGTACTGTTGAGAGGCGATGTGCTATAATGAAAGTGGTGCGATTATGGCTTATGCAATCAAGGGCATTTTTGACACGTGCTTCTGTTTCAACATCAAGAGCGCTTGTTGCTTCATCTAGAATGAGAATAGGGGCATTTTTTAAAACAGCGCGTGCAATTGCTAGTCGCTGTTTTTCTCCACCTGATAATTGAGATCCTCGTTCGCCCACTATTGTGTTATAATAATCAGCTTTCTTTAGAATAAAATCGTGAGCTTCTGCTATTTTTGCTGCTTCATAAAGTTCTTCATTCGTTGCGCTCGCTTTTCCTATTGAAATATTGTCATGAATAGTACGGTTGAAAAGACCCGAGTCTTGAAATACTGTTGCTAGAGATTTGCGTAAAGATTCGCGATTGATCGAGCATATATTTATTCCATCAATGGAGATATGCCCAAAGGTAGGGTCGTATACGCGCTGCAACAGATTGATCAATGTTGTTTTTCCAGCCCCTGTTGGTCCTACAATCGCAACAGTTTGTCCTGCTTTAACCTCAAAAGAAATGTCAAAAACACCTTGAGAAGAATTTGGGAATTGATAGGTCACGTGATGAAATTGTATGGTGCCTTTAACATTTTGGAGGGAGGGAAGATTTTGCGGTTCGTTAATATGAAAGGTTGAGTCTTCCATTTCAAAAAATTCTTGCAGTTTTGCTTGTGAGGATATTGCACAGTGAATAAAATTGCTCATTTGGTCTAGGCGGCTAATCATGAGTTGTGCAAATCCAACAAAAGCAACGACTTCACCTACTCGTAATTGATCTTTTGCAACAAAAAAAGCTCCAAGGAGAAGAACACAAACGATTGAAATTGTTGAAGCCATTCGATTTAAGCCACTGGCGAGCGCCCACCAATTGAGAACAGGATTTTGTGCTTTAAGCAGAGCATTTGTATGTTGGTGCAGTATGGAAGTTTCTTCTTTTATTCGGTTATAACTTTGTACAATGGAAACATTAGAGATTGAATCATTGACATGTTTAAAAAGGTTATGATGATAGCATTCTACAGCGGCTTGTCCGTCTTTTGTTTTTCGCATCACTAAACGTGCAATTAATACATAGATGATGGCAAGCACAACCAAGACTATTGAAAGGCGCCAATTCATATTAAAGGCTATGGGGATGAGAACCAATAAGGCGACAAGCGTTGAGAGATGTTGACGCATAAAATCAAGCCATATGGTTGACATGGAATCTATAGCGCGCAAAAGTGTATGGAGTGCGTTAGACGTTCCGCGTTGTTGATGCCAAATTAACGGCATGGCAATGATACGTTCGAAAGATTCTGTTAAAACCGTTAAGCGACGTCTATGGGCTAAGCGGTCTGCACCGCGAGCAACAAGGACATAAGCGATAATATGTGAAAGTCCAAAACAAACCCAAATGGCAAGAGTAGAGATGATCCCTGTTTTTTCTGTAATAGAATCGATAACCCGTCCAAATAAAATAGGTTCTGCAATGGTGATAATCGCTAACATAACATTAGCGGTACAGATTAAAAGGGATGCATTTTTTTCTCTGTTTAGGTAAGTGAGAACACGTGCATAGGTTTTGAATAAGGACACTGTTAATTATCTCCATTCGCTGTTAAGCGTAAAGGCTATTGATTTTTTTATAACGCTTAAATTTTTAGCTAATAAAATTTGGACGTTAAGAAAAGGCAATTTTGGATACTAACTGTAATATGGTGTGATAAAGCCAACTAAAGTATGAATTTTTGTGTTTATATTTGTGCTTATAAAGGCGCAAAAATAGATCAATAAAATTATCAGGCAAGGGAACTTTCATGGCAGGCGTAGAAATAAAAAAAGTTGAGACAGATGAAGATGGAATGCGCTTAGATCGTTGGTTTAAAGTGCATTATCCAGGACTTGGTTTTGGAGCTTTGCAAAAATTGTTGCGTTCTGGTCAGATACGGGTTGATGGTGGACGTGTTAAAGCCGATACGCGTCTTTGTATAGGACAGGCTGTTCGTATTCCACCTCTCCCTATTAATGACAAGGAAAATCTTTCAATAACGGATAAAACACTTCGTGGGCAGGATGATGGGACCGTTTTAAAAAAGTTGCTGCTTTATGAAGATCCAAAAGTATTTGTTTTTAATAAACCAGCTGGGTTGGCTGTCCAAGGAGGCTCTGGTTTAACACGTCATATGGATAGTATGCTCGAGGTATGGCGCAATAAAAAAGGTGAAAAGCCGCGTTTGGTTCATCGTCTTGATCGTGAGACGTCGGGTGTGCTTATTGTTGCGCGATCAAGGGGAGCTGCTCAGTCTTTAACAGCTGCTTTTAGAGCGCGAGAAACAAAAAAGATTTATTGGGCGTTGGTTCGGGGCGTGCCTAAAAAAAAGCAGGACAAAATTTCAACGTGGATGGTTAAGGAAATGACTGCACAAGGTGACAAAATGCGTGTTTGTGAACATGGGGAGCCAGATTCACATCATGCGGTTTCCTACTATCGCGTTTTAGATACGCGAGGGCGGGCTCTTTCGTGGCTTGAAATGGAACCCTATACAGGGAGAACACATCAGCTTCGTGTGCATGCAGCCCATATGGATCATCCTATCATTGGCGATTCAAAGTATTTTTTTTCTGATAGTAATTGGACATTACCAGGAGGAATTCAAAATCGTCTTCATCTTCATGCACGTCGTATTCGTATTCCTCATCCTTCAGGAGGAATATTGGACATTGTTGCACCTTTACCACCTCATATGGTTCAAAGTTTTAATCTTTTGTCTTTTAATGAGAGTGATGCTGAAACAGAGTAAAAAAGCTTCGTTTATCCTTTTTGATTAGTAAAAATTTTGTCTATAAATTTGATGAGATGGATATGGCTTAATTTGAAGAGAGCTTTAGTAATCGCTATGAGAAAATGGTGTTTTTAAGTGATGAATTTGGAAATATCATAGGCTTTCTTTCTACAGCTCTTTATCCATATTGATTGTATTGTTATTTTTGGATATAGTGTATCGTTTAATAATCTGAGTTTATGAAGCTGCTCCTTTGAATTATCTACAGAGGTCATATGTTGGGGAGGCATGTCTGTTGAGGGAGATGAGTTAGATAAAATCTGAAAGATATTTACTAAAATAGTGAAAGCAATTTTAGTTTTTTCATGGGGAATAATGGAGGCATTTTATAGTAATGCTGAGGAAAAGTAGCCTCTCAAAAAATTCCTGTTGTCAAGGAGTTTTGTTTTGTTATCAATGTGGTTTGATATGCTTATAGTATAGATTTATGCTTTGTATCTTTGCTTACACAATGAAGCCTTCTTAGCAAAGCTCTCCTTTCAATGACCAATTATTTTTCTACTTACTTAGTTTATCCAAAAGACTATCTTTCATAAAAGAAGAAATAAGTTTTTAGTATCTTAATGCTTCATCGAAGTGAACTCATCACATTGAAAAAATATCTAGACAAAAAATTGAAGATAAAACGTCAGGTGCATTTTATTGCTCTAAGGAGGGCTTGAACACTTTTGTTTTTTCTAGTGAACAAAAACAGATATTTATTATGGGAA
The DNA here is from genome assembly GCF_042195785.1 of Bartonella sp. AP58NXGY. Classification (NCBI taxonomy): domain Bacteria; kingdom Pseudomonadati; phylum Pseudomonadota; class Alphaproteobacteria; order Hyphomicrobiales; family Bartonellaceae; genus Bartonella; species Bartonella sp. AP58NXGY. The sequence continues at coordinate 26,957 of NZ_JBHIOY010000004.1, forward strand.
CATGCAAAGGGGGGGTAAGTTGAAATTAGGAGTGACTGATGGGATCATTATTGATTGACGTTAATAACGTCTCAAAAATATATCGCAACATTGACAGAGGAATTGGTTTTAAAAACAAGGTGTTTTCTCTCTTCAAGCCGGATTATACAAATCATCATGTGTTAAAAGATATGAGTTTCACCCTCTTTTCAGGGCAATCGTTAGCAATTCTTGGCCCTAACGGAGCGGGTAAATCGACACTGATTAAAATACTTGCTGGTATACAATTCGTTGATAAGGGAAGTGTTAAAGTCTTGGGATTTAATCCGTATAAAACCAAGAAAGATCTGTTTAGACAGTTGGGTGTGGTCTTTGGTCATAAGAGTTGTTTATGGTGGGATTTACCCTTACGCTACAGTCTGGATATGGTTCAACCATTATATGGTCTTGAACGCACCTCTTTTACCCGTGATCTTAAAGAGATCGCTGAGTTACTGGGTCTTGAGCATATTATGGATAAGCCAGTGCGGATGCTTAGTCTGGGTGAGAGAGTGAAAAGTGAATTGGCATTTAATCTCTCCTTTAGACCTAAACTGTTGTTTCTCGATGAGCCAAGTATTGGTCTTGATATTACATCTAAGCATGAAATCAGGGAGCTTCTTAAAAAACTGAAAAAGGAGCGTGGCACTGGATATATCATCACAAGTCATGATATGGGAGATATTGATGGATACGTTGATGATATTATTCTCTTGCATAAAGGAAAGAAACAGTTTCATGGTAATCTTCACGCGCTTAAAAATGTCATTCCTTCTTTGGTGAGAATAACGTTTTTTTGTGAACACATGGCTGTACCTTCAGCTGTTGTAGAAAAAATTGATGAGATTGCGTTGAAATTATCTACTCCTTTAAAAGATAAGCACTTTAACGCTGAAGAATGCTCGCTGGAGGTTTCGCTGCCCCGTGAGGATTTTGCGCATTTTGTACGCGAAATTACAACCAAATTGAACTGTACGTTCTCTGTATCCACTCCCTCGCTTGAAGAGATGCTCCGTGTTAAATTTAAAGAATTTATCTAACCACTGCTTTGGTATGTTTCTTTTTGCCAAGAATGGATTACTCACTGTTCTAAGTGATAGAGCCATGTTTTTTACCGATATTATCATTGGGACATTTTCGCCATTTGTTATTCAACTTCTATTATGGAATGCACTTTTCTCTGATACGGGCAACACCATAAATGGCTTTAGCTTTTATGATATGATGTATTATTATGCTTTTGCTTTAGTCCTAGGTCGCTTAAATAATGGTTATAATGTGATTAAGTTTTTCTCTCATCATGTTAAAGAAGGCCAATTAGAAGTATATCTTACAAAGCCCTTTAGTTATATGACACAAATGCTTTTTACTTTTTTAGGGGAGAGTGTATTATATAGCATCCCATTATTGGCTCTTTTTATTGTTAAGCTTGTTTTATCCTATGAAAATATTCTGGGATTGTTCATCGCTTTTCTGTTCTTTTTTCTGGTTGTTATTCTATCACAATTGCTTTGTTTTTTAATCTTTTTTGGAATTGCCTTATTAAGCTTTTGGGTGATTGAGTACAATATATTACTCTCTTTCAGTATTCTTAGTTCAGCGCTTCTTGGGGGTGTTCTTTTACCACCATCTTTTTGGCCGGTGTGGCTTATTCCGCTTATGCAATTTAATCCTTATCGTTTCATGATATCCGCTCCTGCTGAGTTTTTCGCGACGCAAAATTTAGCGTTGTTTCAGCAGTTTATTTTCGGAAGTTTTACTTATATTTTGTGTTTTTTATGCTTAATTCATATTGCTTGGAATAAAGGAATGAAGATGTATTATGGAGCGGGCGGTTGAGATGAAAATAATCCTTCATTTTATCAGCCTGAATATCTGCCGACAGATTGTTTATGGTAAGAATTTGGCTGGGGAGTTTATTCTTTCTCTATGCTATTATTTTATTCAATTCATATTTATTGATAGAATATCTTCTTTTTCAGGAAAGATCGGTAACTATAGCAGAGATGAAATCCATTTTATCTTTGTTGTCTTTGTTTTACTTGGGATATTTTTGAATATTTTTACTAATTCTATTGAAACGTTTTTTGAAAAAGTAGCGGATGGTAAAATTGAACCATACTTGATAAAGCCTGTTTCAATCTGGTTGTTGATGTTGTTTGGTTGGTGTAAACCTCTTAATCTGATAAAGCTCTTTGTTCTTTATGTTAGTGCCTATTTATTAGTATCATTACCAGATATGTATGATCTTAAGCTCAGATGGGTCTCTTTTGTTGTTGCAATATTTTGCGTTTTTATCGTCAATATTTGTTTTTTCATGATGTTCAATTTTATAACATTTATTATTAGCCGTAAGATGCCTGTCGAATATTTTCATGAAATGATTTACGAGCTTTCATTTGTACCAATAGGAATTTATCCCTCAAGCATTGTAAAATGGCTTTTGTTTATGCTTCCCATGGCTTTTTCTGCTTCCTTGCCTGTGTCATTGTTGCTTGGTAAAGGCGAATGGAATATTGGATATCTTCTGTTGAGCGCTTTTCTTTCCATGGTCATGACTTTCATAAGTTATAAGAAAACAATGCGTAAATTTAATGGATTAGGGGGATGAGATGAAAGTCATCATGATTATAAAAATAAAAAATTGAGTGAAAATTCTATCGTACTGTAAAATATCGTTATTTATGCTGGCGGTATAGGGCATGTAAAATTTACACATGAGGATTTTTTATTAGACATATTCATGCATAAAATCGGTTGTATTTCTATAGCTATGAGCAAAGAGTTTACAATAAAAATCAGAGAATTAAATTTCTTGGTTTTAGATCAGTTTTAGTTTGAGTTTAGATGGCCGCTTGATGACACAAGCCAATGGTAAGATGGTGTACAATATTAGTACTGCTTTCTCATCTGAGCAAAATTTATTTTTGTTGCGTTTATAGTGCTAAAAAATTGTCAAAGATGGATAATTTTTATATGTGTAGAATGTGGTTATTCGTGCGGATTTTGTTGGTGCATTCAATATATTATTACGTGGATGAGATTTGGCTTAAACAATAAGAAAATTGACAGAATAAAGCTTTTAAGTTGCCCGATAGAAAGCTATGAGCTGCGCTAAACAACATGATAGCTCTTATCAAAACAACAATAACATAGAGATTTTTCAGCATGCTGAGCAGTCAAAATTCAGTTAATAATTGCTTGGAAATAAAAGGATCCACTAAGCAAAGCGGGCAAAAACGATGGCAACGCAACTGAGTTCAATAACATAATTAAATATATTTCTTTGTTGTCCTTGTAAAACAATAGAATTATACTTGATTTTATTGTAAACTTCTTATTCATATGCTATAATTTTATTTAATAGAAAGATAATTAGTATGTAATATTTTAGTATTATTATAAATATTATTATTTAATTAAAAATATACAATTTAAACACATATAATATAAATATAATATATTTATATTATTTTAAATAGGTTATTTTAAAAATTAATTAAATAAGATATTATTTTGTAAAAAATTATTTTCTATTTTTTAAATATTAATAAGATCATTTTTCAATTTTTTTTAACAATGATCAGAGAAAAATGAAGTTTTACATCCTCTTTTACAATAAATAAAAGTGATACTTTAATCTGGTGTTGCTCTCTAAACTTAGAGCTATACAGATGTTATTGCTTATCATTAATAAAACTAATGTGATTGATGGCGTAGAGATTACAAAGGGCTAAATTTTTTGCATGTAATTCATATCTTTTACAAGACTTTAAAAATAACACAGAAAAAATGAGAGAGGAAGGAATAGTGAACAAGAGTGATAAGCTTTTTCATTTTTTAGTGTTATAATTACTTTTGTATTTTACGGTTCATTCATTGTATGTATGATCAATTCCAAATTTTTTATTTTAAGCTTATAGTGAATCTATATTTTAGTCTGTTATTGAAGTGTTGTAGTGATTGAGATTAAAATGTCACAATAGTGAACACTCTGATTTAATAGAGAAGATTGTTTTCTAGCAAATAATCTATCCATATCAACGTTATTTAAATTTTTATTTCTCTATTTTATCTTAAAGTTGTGGAATTATATTAATGTTAGAAAGTTATAATTGTGGAAGACAATGAACTTTATTAAAATTATTCCACGTTCTTGTAGAAACGCATGGCTGTGAAGTCGTTGAAATGTGTAATAGCTTATGGCATTAGATTTGGCGCATTCACCAAAGTTATCCCTTATCTTACCTAATTTATCTTTTTCAATCAAATAGTTAAGCTGGTGTTTACGCTAATTGTAGCTGGGGCAAATATTTTTTCTCAATCTATACTAAGGAAAAATTATTTTATAAAAATATTTATTTTACTATATTATACAAAAAAATAAAAATATTTCGTGTAACTAAAAAACAACATATTGATATTTTTATATTATAAAATCATAATAATAGTTATGATAATAAAGCTAAATTTATAATAAAAACAATAAAATAACTTTATTTTAATATATTTTTATTGTTAAATTACACAATGTAAAGTACAAATAAAATAATTGACAATCCTTAAATAAACATGTAACGGATATATTGTAATTGTAATATAATATCAAAATAACAATTAAAATAAAATTATTAATTAAATTTTGTATTATATTTTTATTATAATAAGATAAATATACTTTATCGATATATAACGGAATGTTTTCTATTTAGAGGGGGCGGTAAAGAAAATTTATTTTACTAAATATTGTAATTAGGTGGTTATGATGAAAATATTCAAGCATTGTATAGTATGTTTTGTTGCAGTAGCGATTTTCTTTTCACAGATTTTAAGAGCCAATGCTGATTCTTTAAATGGCAGATTTCAAAATGCTGGTTTTATTTCTGTAATGACACAGGAAAATAGAGTTATTAAAGCTGTTGATATGATTATTAGCCAGTTTGGAGGACAAGGGGCTGAGAAAAATGTCCAAAAGGTGGCTGGTTTGATAGGGTTTGAGACAGCGATTTTTGGTTTCATCGCATATCTTATATATTTCTTTACTAGAAAGCCACCGGATCCTAGCTCAAGCGTAGGTGAAAGAGCATTCACTGCTTTTGCTTATAGTGCATGGGCTTTGTAGTAAAAGATATTTCCTTAATAAATTTTGAATTGTTCTGTTATTGAATGTTGTATATTAAATAAACCATGATATTCAATCACGGTTTATTTATTTTTTACTCTTAATGATGTTAATAAGCTCATCCTTTTATATCATTAAGATATTGTTGGGGGGGATGGCAGTCTAGGGGGCTTTAATTTAAATAATCAGCTGCTTTTTAAAGTTAATTAATTTTTTTCTCTTCAAAATACGCATTTGAGCTAAGTTTGTATTTGATATTTTTTCTATGATGAAAATGCATATGCTTTAATTGAGATATTCATAAACTTTGCATATCTACTCAAAAAATACGTGGTAACATAATCTTATGGTTATTATGGATTTCATTCTTATCAACTGAAAAAGTATAGTGATGAGATTACAAATGTTTGCAAAAAAATACTTTTATTGGAATCTTTTAGTCTCTTTGTAGTTTACAATTTTTTTTATCATTTTATCTTAAACAAGGAGAATGTGGATTCATTTCTATTTCTTAATTTTGTCTAAGAAGGGTGGAGTTATACGAATGTCAAAAAAAGTCATGATCGTGGAAGATAATGAGCTTAATATGAAGCTATTCCGTGATCTTGTAGAAGCGAGTGGCTATGAAACCGTTGAAACGCGTAATGGTCTTATGGCATTAGATTTGGCACGCTCATCAATGCCATCTCTTATCCTTGTGGATATCCAGTTGCCAGAGGTATCAGGCATAGATGTTATTAAACAATTAAAAGAAGATGAAGAACTTCGATCAATCCCCGTTGTTGCTGTAACAGCCTTTGCTATGAAGGGAGATGAAGAACGAATTCGTGCAAGTGGATGTGAAGAATATATGTCAAAACCTATTTCTGTCCCTCATTTTATCACAATGGTAAAGCACTTCTTGGATTAAAGCTTTGTTAAGTGATGGTGGAAAAAGATATTGAACAGTTTATCAGATAGTTGAAATTATATTGCAATTTTTTTGTGCCTTAGCACGTGAATATGTCCAAGTTACCAAAATAAATTTTAAAAATTGAAACTGAGGTTTTGAATTTTGTTGGTCTATTTTTTAGTACTTGTCTAAAGAGGAGCAATTATTTTGCATCCTTGTTTTCTTCTAACAGGTACAATTTGTCTCTGTATTCATTTAAAAATCTATTTTAAAAGGCAAAAAAGCCCCGTTTCCATCTGAGGCTTTATGCATTGAACAAAAATTGAAATTAACGCTTTGAAAATTGGAAAGAACGACGCGCTTTCGCTTTACCGTACTTTTTACGTTCAACAACACGGCTATCACGGGTAAGAAACCCACCTTTTTTCAAGATTGAGCGAAGCTCTGGTTCGTAATAGGTTAAAGCCTTGGAAATGCCATGGCGTACTGCACCGGCTTGTCCAGAAAGTCCACCACCTGCAACAGTTGCAATAATATCAAATTGGGTATCTCTGTTTGTTGCAACAATTGGTTGACGAAGGATCATTCTAAGTACAGGACGAGCAAAATATTTGTCAAATTCCTTATTGTTAATGGTAATTTTTCCAGAACCTGGTTTAATCCATACGCGAGCAACAGCGTCTTTACGCTTTCCTGTTGCATAGGCACGTCCTTGTGAATCAAGCTTTTGCACGTGAACAGGAACAACATTTTCATGTGTTTCTGCAACACTTGTTGCTATGCTAAGCTCAGAAAGAGAATTAATTTCAGCCATAATCAAGCAATCCTTTTATTTTTGCGGTTTAAAGCACCAACGTCAAGAGATTCGGGCTGTTGTGCTTCGTGTGGATGTTGATTTCCAGCATAAACACGTAGATTCCTCAATTGACGACGACCAAGGGGCCCACGAGGAATCATGCGCTCTACTGCTTTTTCAATAACACGCTCAGGAAAGCGCCCCTCAAGAAGCTGACGGGCTGTACGTTCTTTGATTCCACCAATATAGCCGGTATGCCAATAATATTTTTTATCGGTATATTTTTTGCCGGTGAGAGCGATTTTATCTGCATTGATGACAATAACGTTGTCACCATCATCAACATGTGGCGTAAATGTAGCTTTATGTTTACCACGTAAGCGGTTAGCAACAAATGTGGCAAGACGACCTAAAACAAGGTTTTCTGCGTCAATAATAACCCATTTTTTCACCACTTCAGTTGGCTTTTGTGAAAAAGTTGCCATAGAAGTATCCTTTAATTAAAACCCTTTAACATAAGGGAAATTTCATTGTTGTGCGTTGAAAATTGTTACTATAGCGAAATATTTAACGCATACTCCTTGCTCTGATATAATGTCTTTTAAGTTACGTCAAGAGAAAATAAAAACTTATAAAAACAGCATCTTATGAATGAGGTATTATAATACTACATTGTAAGAAGTTTATAGACAATTTAAATTTAAAATGAATGCTGCAAAAGACTATTTTATCTTTAACGCATGATTGTATTTTATTGATCTTCATTATAAAAATAAATAATGATGCAGTGGTCTCGTTATTTTCTCAATGTTGAATTTTCTGCTTGTGGTCAAGCTTGGGTAGATGCCCTTGATGTTCAAGGGATAAATAATGCGCGCGCTATTTCTCAAAAGTTTGGTTTTCCAGATCAGTTAGCTCGAGTACTTTCGGCAAGAGATGTAGATGAAGATGACGCTGTTGCTTTTATTAATCCAACATTGCGCACGCTTATGCCTGATCCAGAAAGTTTTAGAGATATGCAGTGCGCAGCAGAGCGCATTGTTAAGGCTCTTTTAAATCAAGAGAAGGTTGCAGTTTTTGGTGATTATGACGTTGATGGTGCTTGCTCATCAGCACTCATAGCACGTTTTTTTCGTTATTTTGGTATTGAAGTAAAAATTTATATTCCTGATCGTATTGTTGAAGGCTATGGTCCGAATGAACAAGCAATGAGGATGTTAGCGCAAGAAGGTGCCCGTTTAATTATCACCGTTGATTGTGGTGCGAATAGTCCAGATGCAGTAAAAGCGGCGAGACTTTCAGGTTCTGATGTTGTGATTTTAGATCATCATCAAATGTCAGAGATTCATCAAGAAGCGGTTGCTCTTGTCAATCCTAATCGCCCTGATGATTTTTCTCAACAGGGGCATTTATGTGCAGCGGGCGTTGTCTTTGTTACGTTGGCTTGGGTTCATCATTTACTGCGGAAAAAACAATTTGAAGGGCAGCTGCCTGATCTTTTGGGTATGCTTGATCTTGTTGCATTGGCAACCATCTGTGATGTTGTTCCATTAAAGGGTGTTAACCGCGCGTTTGTAGTAAAAGGGATTCAAGTTGCTCGTTCTATGCATAATCTAGGAATAGCTGCTTTAACAAAGGTTGCACGGATAGGGGAGCCGCTTAATAGTTTTCATTTAGGCTTTTTATTAGGTCCTAGAATTAATGCAGGAGGGCGCATTGGTGATCAAGCTTTGGGAGCACGTTTGCTTAGCTGTGAGAATAAAGATGAAGCGGACAGAATAGCAGAACAATTAGATCGGCTTAATCAAGAACGACAAGAAATGGAGAATATTCAATTAGCACAAGCGGAATCCTATATTGCTTCTCTTTATCAAGGTCAAGAAACACCATTGTCACTTGTCATTTCTCATAAAGAATGGCATCCGGGGATTATTGGTATTCTTGCTTCCCGCCTCAAAGAGCGTTTTTTTTGTCCTGTCTTTGCTATTGCTTTGAAAGAAGATGGAAATGGCGTAGGGTCAGGACGCTCAATTAATGGTATAGATTTAGGAGCAATCGTTCGTGAAGCTGTTACACTCAATTTATTAGAAAAAGGAGGGGGGCATAGTATGGCAGCAGGAATTACAATTCAATCAACAAAAATTGAAACCTTTCGAAAATGGCTAGAAGAAAAAGTTTCTTTAATGGTTTCACAGTTGCGTGCAAAAAAGTCTCTTAAGATAGATGGTTCTCTTTCTGCTTCTGGTGCCAATAAAACGCTGTTTGAATTGCTTGAAAAAGCAGGTCCATTTGGAACAGGGAATGCAACACCTGTTTTTGTTCTTCCCTCTCATCGATTGATAAACTTATCTGAAGTTGGTAAAGGACATCTTCGCCTCATTGTCTCTAATATTGAGGGAAAAAAACTGCAAGGAATAGCTTTTCATGCTGTAGGGACATCGCTTGGTGATTTTCTTTCTGAAAATATTGGTGAAATGATTCATTTAGCAGGTCATCTTAGTTTGAATTATTGGAATGGAACGATCAATCCGCAACTGCGCGTGATTGACGCAGCCGCAGTGGTTTGAAAGGGATATTTTTTACATTAGATGTCTAGATTAGAAGCAAAAGTAGAATTTTCTTGTATGAAACGAAATCGTGCTTCTGGTTTTGTTCCCATGAGATTTTCTACAGTCTTTTTCGTTTCTTGCAGTTCCACGGCATCAATAGAAACACGAAGCAATGTACGTTTTTGAGGATGCATAGTCGTTTCTTTAAGTTGTTCTGCGCGCATTTCACCTAGCCCTTTAAAACGCCCAATTTCGATTTTAGCTTTTCCAGTAAATTCAGTTTTGAGCAATTCATCCTTATGAAGGTCGTCACGAGCATAAGCAACTTTTCCTCCTTGTGATATTCTATAAAGGGGAGGGACGGCGAGATATAAATGTCCCTGACGAATAAGGTCGGGCATTTCTTGAAAGAAGAAGGTAATGAGCAGTGACGCAATATGAGCACCATCAACATCAGCATCTGTCATGATGATAATACGTTCATATCTGAGATCTTTTTCACGATACTTGGAGCGTGTTCCACATCCAAGAGCAAGGATAAGATCACTAATTGTTTGGCTTGAGTTCATTTTTTCATGTGCAGCACTGGCGACATTTAAGATTTTGCCACGAAGAGGTAAAATTGCTTGGTTTGCTCTATTTCTTGCTTGTTTAGCAGATCCTCCTGCTGAATCCCCTTCAACAATGAATAGTTCAGCACCCACAGCATGGTTCTGGCTACAATCTGCAAGTTTACCAGGCAGACGTAATTTACGGACAGCAGTTTTTCGACTTATTTCTCTATCTTGGCGTCGTCTAACACGTTCTTCAGCACGTTCAATAACCCAATCGAGAAGTTTTGTTGCTTCTTGCGGGGAATTTGCTAACCAATGATCAAAAGGATCGCGGATTGCATTCTCAACGATACGCTGTGCTTCAATGGTTGCTAATCGATCTTTTGTTTGTCCAACAAATTCAGGGTTACTGATAAAGACTGAAAGTATTGCGGCTGTTGAAATCATAATATCGTCAGACGTAATAATCGCTGCGCGCTTGTTTCCTATTAACTCAGCGTAGGATTTCAATCCACGCAAAAGAGCTTGGCGTAATCCTATTTCGTGTGTTCCGCCTTCTCCTGTAGGAATCGTATTGCAGTAAGATTGCACACAAGAATCACCACCATGCCAAGCGATCGCCCATTCAACGGAGCCATGGCCGTTATTTTGTTGTGTTTTGCCAGAAAAAATTTCTGACGTTACTCGATATTCATCTTTTAGTGACGAAAGTAAATAGTCTTTAAGCCCATTGGGAAAATGAAAAACAGCTTTTTCAGGAATATTTTTTGCGCCTTCAAGTATGACGGGATCACAAGACCAGCGAATTTTTACGCCACCAAAAAGATAGGCTTTGGAGCATGTCATCTTATAGATTTTTTCTGGATCAAAAGCTGCTTTTTCACCAAAAATTTCATGATCAGGATGAAAACGAACGCGCGTACCACGACGATTATAAACATCTCCCAGATCTTCCAATCCAGATTGAGGAATACCACGTGAGAAACGTTGGCGGTAAAGTTTTCGTTCTCGTGCAACTTCAACTTCCATATCATCAGAAAGAGCATTGACGACAGAAATTCCTACTCCATGAAGTCCACCAGCAGTTTGATAAGCCTTTCCATCAAATTTTCCCCCTGAGTGGAGTTGTGTCATAATAACTTCAAGAGTCGATTTCTCAGGCATTTGAGGATGATTTTCGACAGGAATACCCCGTCCATTATCTGTAACGGTTATATAACCGTTCCTATCTAATGAGACCTCAATAGAATCTGCATAACCCGCAACAGCTTCATCCATCGCGTTATCAATAATTTCGGCAAATAAATGATGAAGCGCTTTACTGTCTGTTCCACCAATATACATTCCAGGGCGTAAACGTACCGGCTCTAAACCCTCAAGAACTCGAATAGAGAGGGCATTATAGTCATCTTCTTGCGTATCTTTTGCACTTTTTCTTGAAATCATCGCGTTTGATTTCATTGGAGACTGCAGAGTGTTTTCTTTTGTATTTACCCGAGATTGTGCTTTATTTAAAACACTAAAAAGATCCTTTTTGTTATCGCTCATAGCGTTTAACTATCTACCTCATCAAATAAAATATTCATTAAAATAAATTTTATGCCTGTTTTTTATTTAAAAATCAATGCACTTAGGAAACATCAATTGTTGGACCAAAAATTTTTTCAAAAGCGTGTTTGAGAGCAATATCAATATCATGCATTGCTACAGGGCAACCTAGATCAAGAAAGCTTGTTACACCGTGGTTTGTAATTCCACAAGGAACAATTCCTGAATAATGGGCTAAATTAGGATTAACATTGATAGAAACTCCATGAAAACTTATCCATTTGCGCACTCGAATGCCAATAGCTGCAATTTTATCTTCGGAAGAAAGATCATTTTGTGTTGATGGGCAATGAGACTGTTTAACCCAGACACCAACGCGATCTTCTCTGCGTTCGCCTTTAATATTAAAGTTGGCAAGCATCTGTATGATCCATTCTTCTAATGCACTAATGAAAGCACGAATGTCTTGTTTCCGGCGTTTAAGATCAAGCATGATATAAGCAATACGCTGTCCTGGACCGTGATATGTAAATTCACCTCCACGTCCTGCTTCATAAACAGGGAATAAATTAGGCGCCAAAAGATCTTTTTTATTGGCACTCGTCCCCGCTGTATAAAGGGAAGGGTGTTCGAGAAGCCAAACTTGTTCATGCGCAGTTTTTGCAAGAATTTTTTCTACACGTTCTTGCATGTAACGTAAAGCTTCAGGATACTCAACTAGATGATCGCTTATTTTCCATTCAACGGGTGGATTTTCTAGAATTGCATTAAAATGATGTGATAAGTGATTACGATCTGTATGTTTCAATTCACATGTCATGGGTAATATTTATCTTGATGTTTGAGTTTGTATTGTAATCAATAAAAGTGATTACAGAGTAAGGTATAGAATTGTTGAATAAAAGAGAATACGTTCATAAAATTTTATCTTAAGAAGATTTGCTACGCTTAAAAATCCACGTTCCTTTTACCATCTTCCTGTTGCACCGCCACCACCTGATGATCCACCACCACCCCTAAATCCCCCTCCACCTCGAGGACCTCCGAACCTTCCACCAGGATATCTGCCACCGGCACTTAAGTTAAGAAACCAAGGTGTGAAGATGATCCCCAGCCAGAGATACTTTTGTGGACCCACTTTTTTACCAAAAATCATTGCAAGAATGGGCAAACCAACGACTATAAAGAGTATGAGAAACATGATTGTATTTATAATCATTTCTTCTTTTTCAGCTTGTTTACGTTGTTCTTCAACGATTTTAGCTTTTTCTTTGATGCGAAAAGTAAAATCAGAATCACTTTCTGTAATAACTTTGATAATTGCATCAACTGCTTCAGCAATTCCTTTTTGATAATTTCCTTCGCGAAAATTAGGAATCATGAAGCTATTAATAATGACAGAGGAAAGAGCATCTGTTAGCTCTCCTTCCAAACCATATCCAACTTCGATACGTGCTGTGCGTTCATTCGGTGCAATGACCAGTAATACACCATTATTGATCTTCTTTTGGCCTAATCCCCATGTACGAAAAAGAGAATTGCTGTATGTTTCTATATCATTGCCCGAAAGAGTAGGGAGTGTCACAAGAACAATTTGATCTCCCGTTTTCTCTTCGATTGCTGCCAGTTTTTTTGTCAAGTCTTCCTTGGTTGCATTATCGAGCAAATGAGCCACATCATTAACATAACCTGTTAAATGAGGAAATTTTATTTGCGAACAAGCGATACTTCCCAATGCAGCAACTAAATACAGAGAGCAGATAAAAACCCATAATTGTGAAAATACAATACGTTGCAAAGAGTATCGAAATGATTTCATTAATTAAAATTAACCTTTGGTGTTTGTTGGCTATCAGTATCGATGGTAAAAGTTGGCATAGGTTTAGCATCACGAAACCATAATTTTGCCCAAATCATCGTCGGCATTGTTTTGAGTGCAGTATTGTAGGCACGTACTGTTTCAATATAATCGCGGCGTGCAACGGAAATACGGTTTTCTGTTCCTTCTAATTGTGATTGAAGAGCAAGAAAGTTCTGGTTTGCTTTAAGATCCGGATAGTTTTCAACAACAGCCATAAGCCGCGAAAGTGCACTTGATAAATTTGCTTGATTTTTGAGATATTGCTGCATAACTTCTGGATTATTCAACATATCTGCATTAATGTTGACTTGCGTTGCTTTAGCACGTGCTTCAATTACATTGGTGAAAACGCTTTGTTCATGAGCTGCGTAAGCTTTAACTGTTTCTACAAGATTGGGGATGAGATCTGTACGACGTTGATATTGATTGAGTACTTCACTCCATGCTGCATGTGCTTTTTCTTCATTTGTTGGTATCGTATTAAATCCGCACCCACTTAAAAATGGCACTAACCATGCCAAAAAAATCACGATTGGCAATTGTTTTAATATTTTAAACATTGAAGAAGTTTGTACATTTAACATAAAGATGTCTCCACAGATATTTTATGTATTATATAGGGTTTATTTTCTTGGTGGAAAGTATTTTGAACTTTATAAACAGGTGTATTTATCAATAAATTGATATCTCTATGCGTTTTAGATACGCTTAAGTGGCTTGTTGATATCAAAGTAATAATGGTAATATAGATATTATCTTATAAAAGATCAATAATATTTATATCAATTATTATTACGGAAAATTATATTATTTTCGTAGGAGTTTTGGGTTTCACAACGTGCAGATAACAATTGGAAAAGAGAAAAATGTAAGTATCAATCTTATGGAAAGATAGAAGGTAAGGGCAGTTCTTATTTTCCTCCTTTAGAAGTTATGTTTAATACATTGGACAAAAAGGGCTTTTTAATTATGTATGGTAGTAATTGTGAAGGAGGGTGAAAGTCCTATGATAGAAATTGTTCAGCGGCAAAGTGAAAAGTTTGATGGATTGGCTAATGATTATGATCGTTATCGTCCTCGCTATCCCCTTACTTTATTTAAAACCATGCTCCATCCTTTTAAGAACAAAAAGCATTTGTCCATTGTGGATGTGGGTGCTGGGACAGGCATCGCATTAGAGGGAATTGTTAAATTTTTAGGAAATGAGCACCAATATCATGCTATTGATGTATCGGCAGATATGATTAAGCAGGGACGAAGAAAATTTCCGAACGTGCGGTGGTATCAGGGCCGAGCCGAAGATCTATTGCCTCAAATAGGCAAGGTAGATCTTATCGTTGCAGCGCAGGCATTTCAATGGATGGATCGCCCTAAGTTGCTTTGCGCTATTTCAGATCAACTTCGAGCCAATGGTGTCATGGCAATTGTCCAAAATAATCGTGATTTCAAACATAGTGAATTTCTAGAGGCTTATGAGACATTGTTAGAGAAAATGAGTCCAAATTATTCTCGTTATTATCGTAATTTTGATTTTTTACAGGAAATGAGTGATGGCTTTGGGGTAAAAGCAGAAAAAATTTCTTTCCATACGCATAATTGGACGATGATGATCCCGTCTGAATCTTTTATTGGAATGAGCCGCTCTTCAACGCAAGCGCAACGCGCTATTGCGAACCATGGAAAAGAATATTTGCGGCAATTGGTCGCATTGATAAAACAATATGAAGTGCAAGGCAATTTGGAGATTTTATATCGAAGTGAGCTCTATATGTATGCAGGATAATCTGATATCGATGATCCCTTTTACGACCTTATAGAACATCAGAGCAGGTGATATTCAGGAAATTTATGCATTATTAAGGTGCGTTTTTTGAGGGGGACGAACAGCTTTTTCTTCTTCAACATTCAAATTGATGCCTCGTTACATATAATCTTCATTATTCACTTGAGATATGTAGGAGTTCTTAATAGAAAATTTTATGAACTGATTATAGCATCAAAGTGTTTTTCTTTCCTGTAGTTTAACAACAGATTTTTATAAAATGGGAAGAGCTGGCTTGAATAGAAATATTCGGTAATTCTTTATTTTTATAATTATTTTTTACTGTTAAGTGAGCGTTTTATTAAAGTAGATTTTGATAAAAAACTAAAAAAGTATCTCAATCAGAATTGGGGAGTAAAAAGAGTGGAAGGCTTTGGAAAGCCTATAAATACTCGATAAAAATGGCTTATCTTTAAAAACCAACTAATTTTGAAATTAGCTCTAAAACCAGCTTCAAATGACGAAAAAAGAAAAATACGTCATGAAGCATTTTTATTTTTAAAATATATAAAATAAAAACAATATATTAATTAATTTTTTTAATGTAAAAAACGAGCTTTATCTTCTATTTTAAATAATGGGTTAGGCTGAGTTTTTGTGTGATTTTATTGAACTTGTGTTTTTCAGGTTTCAATCTGGCGCTTTGAATATAATTTTAGAAGTGGTAAAATAAGTTCAATCTCTTTTCTATGTTGATGTTTTGAATAAGTTTTTTAATTTTTCATATATAGCTCCATTGCGCGTTTTACTTTCTCTTCAAGGGAGAGTTTAATTTTACAATCGTGATAGATGGTGTAGGCTATTGATCTAAGTTTTTTCATAAGTCTAGTGGGAATAGTTTATGACTTAAAATCCACGACCTTTGTGGGGCTTGTAAATATCTTATCTTCATCTGTCTTTAATTATTCTGCTTTTGGACAATGCCTTTGTTTTAAGGAATAGTTTTAAAAAAGGCTTTTCGTTTAAAGAGTCGTTATAGTTTTTTGTTTTATAGGTTTTATAGAAAGATCAATAATGTTAAGCATTGTACTTTAATGAACGAAGAAAGAAAATCATGATGATTACACTAAAACCGGGCGAGGTAACGCTTAGTGAGCTTGCAGCTATTTATTTTAATGGAGAAGTGGGTAAACTTCATAATAATACGCATTTAGCTATCGAGAAAGGAGCGCAGCGCATTGCTGAAATTGCTGCTGGAAGTAAGCCAGTGTATGGTGTTAATACTGGTTTTGGGAAATTGGCTTCCATTAAAATTGATGCGGACAATGTTGCTGTTTTACAGAGAAATCTTATTTTGTCCCATTGTTGTGGGGTGGGAGAACCTTTAGCAGAAAATATTGTGCGTTTGATAATGAGCTTAAAGCTTATCTCTTTAGGAAGAGGGGCTTCAGGGGTTCGTCTAGAATTGATAAATTTGCTGGAAAATATGCTTGCAAAGGGCGTCATTCCTGTCATCCCTGAAAAAGGGTCTGTTGGCGCTTCCGGTGATCTCGCCCCACTTGCTCACATGGCGGCTGTTATGATGGGAGAGGGAGAAGCATTTTTTAAAAATATTCGTATGAGTGGAGCAGCTGCGTTAGAAAAAGCGGGATTGTCCCCTATTATTTTAAAGGCAAAGGAAGGTCTCGCTCTTATTAATGGGACTCAAACCTCAACAGCCCTTGCACTTGCCGGTCTTTTTCGAGGTTATCGGGCATTGTGTGGTGGATTGTTGGCAGGAGCTTTGACAACAGATGCCCTCATGGGGTCAACGGCGCCATTTCATCCTGATATCCATATTTTACGAGGACATTATGGGCAGATTGCCGTATCGAAAACATTAGAAAAACTTGTAGAGGATTCAGAAATTCGTGCAGCACATCTACGAGGTGATGAGCGTGTACAAGATCCTTACTGTATACGTTGCCAGCCACAGGTGATGGGGGCATGTTTTGATATTTTGTTAGCCGCAGCAAAAACACTTATTATTGAAGCAAATGCTGTTACAGATAATCCATTGATTTTAAGGAATGGTGAGGTTGTATCAGGTGGGAATTTCCATGCAGAACCTGTAGCATTTGCTGCAGATCAGATCGCTCTTGCTTTGTGTGAAATAGGATCTATTTCTCAACGGCGTATTGCTCTTATGGTTGATCCAGCAATTTCTTACGGTCTTCCAGCTTTTTTAGCGCACAACCCAGGTCTTCATTCAGGTTTTATGATTGCTGAAGTAACAGCAGCTGCTTTAATGTCTGAAAATAAGCAAATGGCCTATCCTGCTTCCGTTGATTCAACACCCACTTCAGCTAATCAAGAAGATCATGTTTCAATGGCTTGCCATGGCGCTCGTCGGTTATTGGTAATGAGTGAAAACCTTTTTACACTTATTGGCATTGAAACGCTTGTTGCAGCACAAGGAATTGAATATCGTGCACCTTTAAAAACAAGTACTTTTTTGCAATCTGTTATGGAATGTTTACGCAACAATATTGCCTCTCTTAAGGAAGATCGCTATATGGCCCCAGATCTTCATCAAGCACATATACTCGTGCGTGAAGGACATTTATTATCTGTTTTACCAGAAACAATTTTTCCTTCATTAAGTTTTCAATAATATTTGTTTTAAAGCAAATGATGAAAGGCGGATATTGAATTTTGAAACTTCTTCATATGACAATATAGAAGATCAATACTATAGTTTAATTATTTAATAAATTATGTATTTATTCCTGTATATATCTGTTATTTGTAGCCAACTAGATACTTTAAATGCTCTGATTTATCATCATAATTTTATAGAAACTATAAAGTTGAATTTTATGTCAGATTTTTTAATATAGTTTAAATAATATACACAAATTGTATATTGAAATATTATATTTTTATAAGTATAAATTATATTATAGGAATTTTATTAATTAAAAATAAATAATTTTATTGTATATTATTTTTATTTATTAATACTTTATGAATTTTATATTTCATTTTTGGTATTTTAAATAAAAAAGGAGAAAGAAATGTTTAAAAGTGCTCGCTTATGTATTTTAATAACAGTTCTTTTTTTTTCTAAAATTCTTGAGATTCATGCAAATTTTAGGAGAGCTAGCTTTCCAGAGGAAGTTTTCATTATGATAATGGCCCAAGAGAAAGAGCCTCTTATTTTAGCGAAAAACAAAGATTTTATTGCTATCTCAGGGCAAACTCCCAGAGAGAAGGAGGATACTATCATCGGACCAACAATCAAAGATGCTCTTTTTACCATATATTTTTTTTTCATTGGAAAGCTTGTCGTTAAGGCAGCTGGAGTCTTTAAAAGATGGGTTGTAGATAGATTTTCTCATGCTTTTGGAAACTTGCGAGATTCGTATTATCATTAATTGAGCTATTTAATTGGCGTAAAAAGTTTGTTTTATGGACTCAAAGAGAGTTTGTTTAAAGTAACAAAAAATTAATTGTATGCATAGTTAATGCGTTTGTTATGAATTTTTAGGCTTCTATTTCGGTGCACTGAAATAGAAGTCTAAGATTTTAGACTACATTAAGGTTGATTTTCTCTGTAAAAAACTAGAGAATACGAAATGAATTAAATGACGATTATAAAAAAATTCATTATCACTTTATTTGAATAAAATAATACGAAATTGCAGGCTATAAAAGCTGAATAATTCGCAATAAAAGTATTTTTTTATTGTTTAGAGCAAAGTGTTGGACTGGCTGGTCTTCGATGTTTTTTGAAGTATATTTGTGAAAGAAACATGAGGCTTTATTTATCATAGAGCTGTTATTGCGGTGTGGATTGTTAGCATTTCAAAAAGTAAGGACAGAAATGGCAATAAATGAACTGAAAAGAGGGATGAGTAAGCGCCAAGTTATTTTTTTAGCTCTTGGATCTGCTATTGGAACAGGTCTTTTTTATGGGTCTGCACAGGCAATTAAACTTGCAGGTCCAAGTGTTTTGATTGCTTATTGTATTGCTGGTTTGGCTATTTTTATGGTTATGCGAGCTTTAGGTGAGATGATACTTCATAATCCATTGCCTGGTTCTTTTGCCCGTTATGCGGCAAATTACATATCACCATTAGCAGGTTTTTTAACGGGATGGACATATGTATTTGAGATGATTCTTGTTGGTTTGGCTGATATTACAGCTTTTGCGACTTATATGGGTTTTTGGTATCCTGATGTTGCTCCTTGGGTATGGGCACTGAGTATTACATTAATCATCACAGGTATTAATTTAGCTGCTGTAGAAGTCTATGGTGAACTGGAGTTTTGGCTATCTTCTATTAAAGTTATCGCTATCATTGCGATGATTATTTTAGGAATAGCAATTATTTTTTTTGGATGGGGTGAAGGTGCAGATTTTTCTACCGTTACTGTTCATAATTTATGGAAGAATGGTGGTATTTTTCCCAATGGTTGGTTTGGTTTTTTAGCTTGCTTTAGTGTTGTTGTTTTTGCTTTTGGTGGCATAGAAATTATTGGTATGGCAGTCATGGAAGTTCAAAACCCTCATCAAACGATTTCAAAGGCAATTAATTCTACTCCAGTTCGTATTTTGCTTTTTTACGTCATGACGTTAGCTATTTTAATGTCTCTTTATCCTTGGAATGAGATTGGTCTTTTAGATAGCCCTTTTGTATCCATTTTTGAAAATCTTGGGATTTCATATGCAGCAAATATTTTAAATATTGTTGTTGTTACAGCGGCTATTTCGGCAATGAATAGTGGAATGTATGGTGCTTGTCGTATGATCCATGGTTTATCGCAAGAAGGTTATGCTTTAAAAAAGTTTCAATATTTATCAAAAAACGGTATTCCAGTTTTTGTTATTTTGATGATTTTTTGTATTTTTCTTTTTGGTGCTGTCCTTAATTATTTTTATCATGAAAAGCTTTTTTTTCTTATTGCAGCAATGGCCACATTTGCGACAGTTTTTGTTTGGATGATGATTCTTCTTTCGCAAATTTTCATGCGGATTAAGATGCCTAAAGAAGCACAGAATGGTTTAAAATTTCCAATTCCATTTTGGCCAATAGGATCGATTTTTTCTATTTTATTTATGGTTTTTATTTTTATTCTCTTATGGTATTTTGATGAAACACGGCCAGTTTTAATTATAGGTTTTAGTTGGATTTCTTGGCTTGTTATTTGTTTCTATGCACTTAAACTTTATAATTTTAAGCAAAAGAGACAGCAATAAAATGTGAATGGAGATAAAACTCAAAACAAATAGCTGATGTCATCAGGAGAACAGATGTTTGATTGTTATTCTCTAAAGGTTAAACAATCTAGATTGAAAAAATATGCTCGTTATTATTTTGTTTTGGAAGTTTTTGTGGTCCATTACTTATGGTAACCACCAAATCGTGTAAATATTAGGTGTTTTCTAATGGTGAGCTGCGCCATCAATATAAGCGTTTCATGTTAAAATGCTAATAGTGCGAATAGATTTTACGAGGGATAAGGTTATAGGGAGATATCTTTTTCTAAATCTATTAATGAAGTTTTTTTCATAAAAGAAGTTATTGTAAGAATTATGTTTATTATTTTATTCATTTTTCTTTTATCTATACTCAACTCAATCAATAAAATGTTTTATAAGCTTTTTTAAAAATTAATTTTTTAAATTTTGTTGTTTAAGAAACTGCTATTCTTTTAGAAACAAAGATAAAATTCTTATGCATTTCCCTTGAAAAGAAGGGTGGAATCTTGAAGGTCTTTTAAAAGGATATTTGGGTTATTATGGGGTAAAGGGGAGATGTTTTTTCCATTTCTATTATTATTTTTTGATAGAGGGCTGGTGTTGATCAAAAACAGCGGATAACGAAGCCATAGGGGCATTGTATCATTGTGTTTGCAAAAGCTGCAATAGAGAGCAGCAAGGTATCACACTAAAATCTCATAGAAGAGTAAATTTAAGATAATGATGAGCATGTGGCAGTTTTTTTACGATTCTTGTTGTTATTGCAGTCAAAAGAGCAAAGATCAAATTTACTTTCAATGATATTGTAAACAGCGTTCATGCGCAAGCCAGCAGCTAAGGTGTAAGCATTTTTGCGGATAGGCAATATACCAAGGTAAATATGGTATCGCAAAAAATATTGCCAAAAACGTCTTAGATTATGTAAAAGAGTAGGACTTAAAGGAAGATTACACTAAGTCTTCCATTAGCAATGCTATCATCATCCTGACAAATGAAGCAGAGAAAATGGCATTAACAAGGCAAATGGGGGCAGCGATGAGTAGCAATCGCCTCCTTTAACCGTGATACTGCCAGCGCATCATGGTTTATCACAAAGAGATGTAGAAAAGTTGGAACGTTTCGTTCATGAAAACCAAGAAATGGCAAAGCAATTGCTGGAAGAAAGATTTTAATACAGCAATTAATCCTGTCAAATCATGTTTATTAAAGAACACTCCATTGCTGTCGTTGACCGTGATGAAAAGAGCAATATCATCTATGCAACAGATAAAAATGGAAATCCTATACAAGACAGCCGCGGATAAAAATACCTTATTCTATTTAAGAGATGAAGAAAAACAGCATTTAAAAGCAGGTTCTGATAGCAAGGGCCATGTTTTCTTCAATGGCATTTTTACTTCGTTGGAAAAGATTGCTGTTTATGCGGTGCACTATGCCAACAATCAAAATGAACCGTTTTATCTTATCGTGTTTCCACAAGCTGATTCTGCTGTCTTAGAACTTATGCTTGCAGGGTACCAGAAGTTTCTGGAAAAGAATTTTTTGGTTTAACCCATTCAACAGGAGACGCAAAAGATCTGCTGTATCTCTATAACAATACAGGAGTAAGTTTTATGCTCATAGCTGCGTGGGTGTAATATTGAGGAATATGCTGAATTCTTTAAAACAACAAGGTGCACAGGATATAGCAGGTAACACAACTATCAATCTTTATGTGCCGGCTTCTAACGCTGAAGTTATGGCAGGTCTATTAAGTTATGTGAGTGGAGGCAAATAAACCACTATCGGCTTTGATGGGCATAAAGATGATTTTGTAAAAACAGTAGTTGGTGGCAATGGCTATACTTATGGGATAGTGCCTGCTGGCAATAATATTTAAAAAGAAGCATAGAAAGTGTTTACAGATCCTTATAACGTCCATACTTTTTTTGACATGCGAAGGATAAGTGCCAAAGATTTTAATGATTAATCCAATCGAATGTAAATTTCTTCAAGGAGAAAAAAATGAAACAAATCTTAGAAATTATTGAGCGTCTTCACTTTATGCACCATAATGGGATATTAGTTTAATAAACAGAGGGAACTTGAGTGTGTAGAAGAAACTTGGAGCAGATTTTACTGAGGTAGGAGAAGCACTGTTAGGAAGCACTGTTAGAATGTGGTATGCCACCCCCTTATGATGTTTTGCCAGAAAATAAAAAGATAAGCATCAATGCGAAAACATCCATTAAAGCTTGCATGCTTCAAGAAAAACTCCACTACAAATGGGGAGGATTATATTGGTGTTATATCTTATAAAGATAAAAACCTCCCCATTTGTTGTTTTGGTGCTGTTATCTCGTAACGAAGTGTCAAGAAGCATTTGAACAGCCCGTTTTGTAAAAAATATAAAACCACACCTGAATATCAGCCTTAGTTTTTGCTGGTGATGATTACAATCTCTACCTTCATGTTTCTCATGCCCGTGCACGAGAGCCCTTAATTTAGTATGTCAATGCTATTTATTTATGGGGACCACAACTGTTGGCACAATAATATAAAAATATCTATTTGGGTTGTAATCAAAATATTGAGAATAATTATATGCATAACGTTGATAGAATACGATTTAAGTAGTAATTTTGCTGTATTTTTGATATAATATCGACGGTATAATTATCGAAAAGAGATAAATGACCATGAAGGTTGATAATGTTCATCGTTATTTTGGAAGTGAAAAAACAGCATGTAAAGTAATTTATGGATTGTTTCATAATATCAAATTATTCAAGGATAGGAAAATGAAGCAGATTTTAAAATTATTAAGTGGGATGACTCTATTTGTTATGGCTGGATGTTATCCAGAAAAGCCTTCTCAAACAGTTGTAGATGCATGGGAAAAGTCTGGTGCTGATCAACTTGAGATAAAAAAAGCTCTGTTAGAGTGTGGAATGCAGTATCTTGATGGTCGTCTTGATACAGAAACAAGTACTGATGAGAGATTCAATGCAGAGGAGTCTGTGAATGCATGCATGATACAAGCAGGTTTCCAAGATAAATTGGGAAGGGTAAAGTGGTGTGAAAAGTATGAAAATCTTCCAATTTGTCAGCCTGATGCTGTTATTCCTCAGCGAAGTGTAGAGAGGCGCTTGAATAGTCCTCATTGTGAAGAGCACAAAGAGCAACCCGAATGTCAACCTTAAATATTGATGCTGTTGTAATCAATAATCCTTATATTTTTGTTCTCGCAGGGGGGGCGGGATTATTTTTTCAATAGACTAGCAATCTTACATGTGAAAAAATTAGCACAGGCTTATAGGCTTTTTTATCATAAATATTGAGGGAGGGGGAAAATGAAAAAAATATTGAAGTTATTGAGTGCTATGATTTTTTAAGCTCTGCGGGATGTGTTAGTAAATCTCCCCTATCGACATTGGCATGATGGGAAAAGCCTGGTGTTAATAAATCTATGGTTCAACAAGCACTGTTAAAATGTAGATGGAAACCAATCTACGTTTCTCCTGAAAATATGGATTCGCGTGCAAGTGAATTTGCAGCAATTTATGAGTGCATGACTAAAGCAGGTTATCGGTATAAATTGCAGGATTCAAAGGGATCTATTTTTCATCAACACCGCGAAGTGATTCATTTTTAGTCAATTTAATGGTAGCAGGGTATCAGCAGGTTATGGACAATGATACTTTTGGTGTAACCAATTCAACGAAACAGAAACAAGATTTGATGTTACGTCTTCAGAATGATAAAAAATAGAAAAGTTTTGAAAAAGTGATCTAACAGTAAAATATATTCATCTTTAAAGTAATAGTTCAATGAAAATATTAATAGGGGTGAGGGAGTAAAAGTGCTGCTCTTTTACCCTTGATATAGTTATATTCATTAGAAACTAGCTTAGCAATGTATTATTTTCAGATGATAATGATATTGGGGGATGGTTAGCATTTTTAGAGAAGGTTATTCAATATAAAAAATGGCAAAGAATAGCTTTGCTAAAATATCCTCTTTAACGATAATAAATAGATTACTTTTATAAAAATGAATTTGATGAAATATTTTATTTTGATGTTTTTTAATTTCAGGAAAGTGAGTGTTTTATTGTATTTTAAATTTTATCAGAAGATATTAAAGCGTTATGCAAGTAATTTTGATGTAAATATCTTTTTATTTTATGGTCTATTTCGAGATGATATCTTCTAGAGTGATTTATTGATGAATTGAAAACATTGATGATAGGGACTTAAGAGAAAATTTATTCAATTTTTTTACTAGGTAGTTTACAGCTTTTATATAGAATTAGATACCTACATTAACTTATACGCTAGTGAGCATTTACTTAGGTTTTTGCTGTTGAAGAAGTAGTACAATTATAGCTTTTGTATAGCTTATTTCATGGTATTGTGTTTTTATTAAGACATTTTGAGTTTTTAAATCTTAACAATTATTCTCATTTTATTGTATTTTTATTTTTTGGTAGTGAAAGAAATTTAAGATTATATCTCTCCAAAGTTTGCCTTTCTTCAAGTTTTTTTTGAGATTATTTTTCCGACGCTTTGTGTTGCCATTCTCAGCAATTGAGGGATTAGTTCTTTAAGAGAGCGTAATCCTAAATGGTATTATTAAGTTTTTTGTTCTTTCTTTACATAAAATACAAAACATATTATGAAATGCTGTAATTTATCAGTAAAACAGTAAAATAACTTTGTTTATTTTGTTCTTATCGTATTTAATGTATGGTTTATTTTTTACCGGCATTTTTTGTGTTTGTTGAGAAAAAGAAAGTTTTGAAAATAATGATAAGCAAGGTATCTAAAAATCGCTTATATTCGTGTGTTTTTACGGCAGCTATTTTTTCTTTTTTGTTAAACACAAATATTG
Organism: Bartonella sp. AP58NXGY; assembly: GCF_042195785.1. Lineage (NCBI taxonomy): Bacteria > Pseudomonadati > Pseudomonadota > Alphaproteobacteria > Hyphomicrobiales > Bartonellaceae > Bartonella > Bartonella sp. AP58NXGY. Next base: position 52,176 of record NZ_JBHIOY010000004.1, read on the forward strand.
AGGCACATTCTCGTTCATTTGTATTACTGTCATGTGATGAAAACAAATTACCTTATGAATGCAGAGATGGTGCAAAGCATACAATTAGTGATAAAATATATAAGTTCACTGCACCTGTTAAAGAAAAGAATGGGGAAGGTAGTTCTCTCATATTGCCTGCTGCTATAGTAGTACAGGAGCCTAATACAGTTATTCAGGCGACGCGTGTAGAGGTTGAAGGAATTTCAGGTATAGAAGATATTTATGGTGCTGTTGTATCACGAGGGGGAAGAATTGTTTTAAGCGATTCAGCTTTTAAAAATGTATCAGTAGGTCTTAAAGCTGATAGTGGAATAATTGAGGTCAATCGTGGAACAATTGAAGCTTCTCATATAGCTGCTTATGCAGAGAAGAAAGAAGCAGCTGTTAGGTTAACGAATACAAAAATTAAAGTAGAAGGTCAGGGTATTGGTCGAGAGAGTGCTCTTTTCGTTGGTGCTGATGCGGGCATTCAGATGACAGGTGGACTTATTGATGTAAATGATGCCGCTGTACTTTATGTGGGTATAAGGGGAAATGCAACTTTAGATGATGTTACCATTACTTCAAAACGTCAAAAAACAGAAGATAAAGAAAATACAAATGAAAAAATTGCGCATACAGTTTTCAATGTAGACCAGCGTGGTTCTGTTTATTTGAAGAAGACTAATATTGTTTCTACAAATGTTCATGTTTTAATGGTTGGACAAGATTCTAAGGTGCAATCCAATGTTGGCTGGGATGAAAATATTTTAATTTCGCGGGTTAATATTGAAGATTCAACAATTAAGGTAATCGGTAACAAACATGGTATGCATTTTGAGATGGGGGGAGAGAGCAATGCGTACGAACAGGGACTCGTTTTTTTGAAAAGGACGGTTTTTGAGATTGTAGATGGAACAGCTATTTATAGTCATAACAGTCGTAGTTATATTGCAGTAACAGAAGGCACAAAAATTTCTGGTGATTTATTATTAACAGCTGAAAAGGGGGGGACTGTAGCAATTTTGGCTTCTTCTTCTTCATTAATAGGAGGGACGCGTGTTGCTGATGATTCTATTGCTGAACTTTATTTGACAGAAGGATCAAAATGGTTAGTGACAAAAAGAGGAGCAATAGCTTCACACATTGCAGACCGTACAAGTTCGTTTATTTCATTTGTAAAACTTTCTGATAGTTTTATTGCTTTTGAAACGCCAATGTTTCAGGAGTATCAGACACTTTATATTGGGAAGGGAGAGAAAGAAGTTTATAGTGCGCAAGATAGTGCAGATATTTATCTCAATACACATCTCAGTCGTGATGGTTTGCTTGATAATAAACAGACTGACCGACTTTTGATACATGGTGATGTTTCTGGGAAAACCACAGTTTATGTGCAATTTGTTCCAGGAAATCAGGGGGAGATAGCAAACGGTGAAAAGGCTCATAGTATTTCACTTATTCAGGTTTCTGGAAAAGCGGCAGAAGATTCTTTTCAGTTAGATCGTGCTTATATTGCATTAGAGGGTTTGCCTTACCAATATTATCTTCATGCTTATGGTCCGAATTCTTCTCTTGGAAATGCACAAACTTCTCAAAGATTGGTTGAAGGAGATGGAGATTTTTGGGATTTCCGCCTTGAAAGTAAATATATTCAGCCTACTTTAGAGATGTCTGTTATTCCCCCTTCTGAGTTAAAGATCAGGGAGGTTGTTCCACAAGTTCCCACTTACCTTCTATTACCAAATGCTTTGTTTCATGTTGGACTCATGGATATTCGTCATCAACAAAAGCAGTTGCAAGCTACGCGGTCTATTTCTCGTAAATTGTTAAAAAACGAAGAGAATTTTGCTTTATCTATTCACAGTTATGGTGGGCGTTATCGTTATGTCTCAGATCTTTCTACACTTAAATATGGGTACGATGGTCATGTTGATTATAACGCTATAGAAACAGATATTTTGCTTAAAACGATAGAGAATGCACATAGTACGACATCTTTTGGGATTATGGGGATCTATGGAAAGCTTTCCTTACAACCTCATAACGTGGAACAAAGTCAAAAGAGTACGTTTAATAAATGGTCATTTACGGCATATGGTAGTGTGGAACACAAAACTGGTTTTTATATAGATAGTCTTTTATCTTATGGTTTGTTTAAAGGGGATGTGCGTAGCCATGTTTGGGGTAAGACGGCGACATTAAAAGCAAAACCTCTCAACGTTTCTTTTTCTGCTGGTAAAGTGTTTATGATAGGACGTGAAGGTCTTATTTTTGATCCGCAGCTTCAGCTTATTTATCAACATCTGCAATTTGATAAGTTTCGTGATATTGATGGATTTGATGTTGATATGAAAAAAATAGATCAATGGTTTGTGCGTGTTGGTGGGCGTTTAAGTAAAACATTTACAGCCTCTGAAAAGGATCGTATCACTTCTTTTTATGGCAATATTCATCTTGCTCATTGTTTTGATAAAGAACAATTTGTTCATTTTAAAGATGTTTTCCAGTTGAGTTCTTTTGGTTCTTCCTTAGAGGTTGGCTTGGGTGTCAATTCACAGTTTTCTTCTAAAGTTACACTTTACAGTGATCTTGGCTATCAGTATACGTTAACAAAGGCGGGTTTTTCTGGAGTTCGTTTTTCTGGTGGATTGCGCTATCATTTTTAATCACTCTTTTTAAAAATAATAAATGTGATTTTCAAAATCTTGTTCTGTTGTCGAGAACTAAAACCATTGTTTGTGCAGAATTTTTTAACAATAGTCCCATGTGTTTTAATAAAAAAGTATCACGTTGATTTATTTTTATTGAGTATAGCATTTCTTAAACGCTTTTAAAAAATTGGTCCATTAGATTCTAAATATTTTTGTGTTGTTTTGGCTATAAATATTTGGGATGCCTTCGTTATCATCTTTTTAAAAGAACAGCATTGTTATCTTATTATGCCATAAAACACCGTTGTGTAAGATATGCTGATATCAGGCATGAAAAAAGGCAGGGGAATATTGTTTGTGCTGATTGGGAGCCTTTTCTTTTAAGGATATGTGAAGGGAAAGAATGCACAACTCTATAGTTTCATGGATAATGGGCATTTTTCTACTTTTAAATTTTGCAAAAAGCGTTTTTGAAGCTTTGGAATCGAGTGCATTATTGTAAGTGGGGAATAAGAAAAGTGGTAAAGTGTGCTTTCTTTCACCATAAGATTCACTATCTTTAATTTTAAAATCAAGATAAATCCTTTGAAGAAATTGTTAGAATTGTTGCTGAATAGATGAACGAGGCCGTTGTTTTGTTTGTTAAATAGAGATGAAATATAACTTTTAAATCGGAGTGAAAGTGGTAAGATTTTCTTCTTTCTTTAAGGCGTGGGGAGAAGAGATTGATCATATCGAAAAAGTCGATGACAAGTTTTTTTTATGGTTTGAAATATGGAGATATTGAAGAGAGTCTATTAAAATGGGGTGTAAAAGTAGATCATCGCTTCCTCAATCATTAGGTTTTGAAAAGGGTAAGAGAAATATCTTTATCGGGTTATTGATAAACGTGGTATTTCCAGTGGGTGCAGTTTTACGCGCTTGTTTTAAAGAGAGTTCTCTCAACGTTCCAAAAGTTCTTTCGCGACGGCATTTTTGAATGGTCTAATGGTAAATCCATTGAGCCCCCCATCTTTACGCTTATGAAGTAACAAGCCGGCACCATCACACACTTTGCCAGCTTCCAATGTTTTTTGCTACAGCTCTTGTCGTAAGATGATGCATAAGAGGCATTTTTACTCCTTTTGTAACGTGTAAGAAAATGGTTTTGACTGCTTCAATATAAACAGGGTTGGAATGAGAGAGTTCTCCGATATTGTGAATGTTCATTCAACATGCAAAAAAATAAATTTTTTTTATAAGTCAGTATTTTGCCATATGATGCTTAAAGTATCATCAAGCCATTTATGGTAATTGCGTGCTTCTTCGTTTGAGGCATGAACAGAGAAAATAAAACCAGGATATCCACCAAATGCTGGTGGCGGTGGTGAAATATGATCCGTTTCAAAGAAAATGATAGTTCTGCTAGTTTGTGGATGTTGTACGACCTTATCGAGACCTAAAAATCCAGAGAAGCGTCCATCCCCATGAAGAGGAATAATATAATTTGCAGCCACTTTTTTAGCTGGGAGGACATCAGGAAGATCTAAATTTTGTTCAGCTAAAGCCGCTTTCATACAGAGTTTTGCAAATGAAATTCCTGTACTTTGTTCTACAATAAAATGGGAGACACCTGACCCACCTATACGAGCGCCGATCTCAATGATATAAGGTAAATTATTAGCATCTAGGCGTAGCTCTACATGGGCAGCACCCATATTTATACCAAGAGCTTTGACTCCAGAGCATGCAGCCTCACATAAAGCAATAATTAAAGGATCATCTATATCACAGCGTTGACGATAAATTGTTTCTTCAAACCATGGTCCTTCAGGTTGTCCTTTGTCGCCAACAGCTAAAACATGCACACCTGTTGTATCAACAAAACATTCTACGACAAATTCTTTTCCTGGCAAATATCGTTCTACAATTAAACCTACAGGTTTATTTTTATCATTAAAACGTGCCATGTCTTTATACTGAACATTCCATACAGCTTTGATAAGCTTAGAAAATTCTTCAGGATTTTTAGCTAACATGACGCCTGTACTCGCCCATCCAGAGACGGGTTTAATAACAAGCGGATAGTCTAAGGTTTGTGTTTGTAATAGGTCTTCTGGATTATCTATATACAGAAATTTCGGTGTTCTTAAGCCTGCTTTAGCAAAAGCTTGACGCATGAGATATTTGTTTCTGGTTAATGCTGCTACTTCTGGTTCAATACTTGGGGTGTTGATTTTTTTTGCAGCCAAAGCTGTCCATAGAATGGCTTCTTCGCGAAGGGTCATAACCCCAGCGATATTGCGTTCTTTTACGCCTGCTGCAAAAGCGTCTAGAGCTGCTTCTGGATTATCAAAAACAGGAAGTTGCCAAGTTGCACTGACTGCTGCGGGTTGAGTAGGAGCGCTTTCAGCGGTATCATAGATCATTACTAATTCGATATTAGCTGCTTGTGCTGCTTCAAATATAAACGGGAACTTTGTATTGCGCTGACAAACTAACGCGAGTTTTTTCATTTTGTTTCCTCATTAAATTTGGAATTTTTGGCACGACGTTTCTGTTGCCATCCAGATACCTTTGATGCATCTATAAATAAGAGTGTCATTCCTATAACAGCCATCATCATAGCCATTATTTTAATAGCATTGAGAGAAGGGCTAGAGCCGATTATCCATTCACATGTAACCACTGCAAAAGGGGATAATACGCCAATAGTGTTGGCGTATAATACACCTCCCTCAGCTAAAACTTTTTGGTACAAAACGTAAACTGGTGCCGAGCAGACAGTTCCTAAAATCAATATCTTAAATATATCTTCTAACTTAAGATATAAGAGTGGGGCAGGATCAAAAATAAATAATGGCATAAATGATGCGGCAGAAATTGTTGTGATCCAAGCCAGAGAGGTGAGCAAAGGTAAATTTTTAAGATAACGTTTAGATAATAAGCCATAAGCAGAGTAAGAAAGTGCTGCTGTTAAGGCAAGAACTACTCCTATCAGGTTATAATATCCACCTTCTCCACGGTTTATATTGAATGCTACAGCTGCTATACTGACAATTATCACTCCACTAAGCTTCAGCCATGAGAATTTAAGGACATTTGTCAATGCACCTAATATATAAGTAATTCCTGGAATAGTAGCGAGTACCATGGTTAAATCACTGGCTTTGAGTGATTTTAATGCACCAAAACTGCATACAAAGTACAGCGAAAATCCTAACACTGAGAGAATAAAAAAAGCAGGTATCATGGAAAGCAATGGTAAGGATCTGAAAACAGCTTTCTCACGAAATACTGCAATCAGCCATAAGGTGGCAGCGGTGGCAAACAACCTAAGTCCAACCGCATGCATGACGGGTATATTGCTAACCAAATTCTTAGATAATAACCAACTTATGGAAAACAATGCTAGAATGGCAAAAGTAAATAGGAATAACCGTCCTTTTAAGAAACTCAATGATTTAATCCCCCAATAACGTATTGTGCATAAGATGATGTTGAAAAATTAAATCGTGATTTTGAGGTTTGCGGTCTTCCAAGATTATTTTGGATATAATCCCTAGCCTCTGCCAAATAAGCATCATTATCTAAAGTTTCAATTGCTTTTATAGCGGCAATCATCAATGCTCTTACTTGCTTGAGATGCTCCAAATTAAATTGAAGATCCCTCCTTGATCTGTTTTAATCAATGCTTTGATACGCATCTATATTTCAAAAAGCAATAAACCTGTATCAGCATCGAATGTTATATGCTGATCAGAACCTTTTGGATAACGAAATATGCGTTCTAAGAGAACAAACTCAATTCTTTCTTTCCAAATCTTTGAACAACCTTTTAGCATAATACGCATTGTAATTAAGTCAACTTTAGTTTCCTCTAAAAGTCCTGTAAACCAATTTAATTTTATATACAAATTTTTATCTAATGGTCGAGGTCTGGTATCCGGTGTGATGTGCATAGTCGTGATAATAGTCCCCCACAAACAGCGCATATCGTAAATTTCTTCCTTAGATAAGTTACGACTATACAATTGACTGAATAGGAATTTATTGTCTCTACCAAGCAAACGTTCTGCTTCCATAATTGTCTGCTTATTGTAAATATCACAAAATTTGCTGAAAAAACAAAGCAAATGCTTGTTTATCAATTTTTTGAGCAGTCGCTACAGATTCTGGGAATAGAACAATGCAATTGCCTTCTAAAAACCCCTTTGATGCTATTCCCATTTTATACATTGAAAAGGTGATACATAATTCTTTGTATATTTTAAGGCGTCAGCAAGATAGGCTGTTTCATGACGATATCCTGTAACTAATTCCAGCCGGAATCCTTTTGGATCAGGTTCATTTGTTGCACGCATTGGAGCCAAGAAAAACAAGGGAGCATCTGGTAATGGCGCTTTGAAAGCAGTCAAGGTGTTATCAAATTGAGGAGGAGTACTTAAACCGCTGAGCATCCACAGATGAAGATCATCAGAAGTGGTCACCAAAAGTTCCGGAGATAATCCGTCAATTATATCTGCATGATGATTGAGTAGAGTGATCAATTCATTGATCATATTACTATCTGCTGAAGGTGGTTCCTTAATGCTCCCATTTCGTTCTTGGCGCACACGAAATTTGTCAACCAAGTTAACAATGGAAAGAAGCACTTCAGATTTTTTCATGATGAGCTGACTTTAGCGAGTGGAGCAAAAAGGCCATTGGCACTTATCCAAAATTTTCGACAATACTCAGCCTATAGCGATTTGCCGCAACCGATGTTGTGATACAAGCATCGGTTTTTTCAGCCTTACAAAGAACGGCTGCATCAGCATTGCTGTTGGCAAATACTTTGTCATATTGATGAGCTACCAGAGATTGCGGGGCAGGGTGAGTCGCTACGATTTTAATTTCATCAATGTTATTGCGTTTAGCTAAAACTATAGAGTGAGTAGGCATGATAAAGCTATTAAATAATTGCATGTCACCTAAACGGGTAAATATGAATGTATGCAAATCAGGGTAAGTAGCACAACTTAAGAGATAAGCATCTTTTTTTTGAGAAAGTTCATTAAATGCTTCTTCAAGAGTTGCCTATAAGATAATGCGGGATCTCGAGTCAGTGGACAAAATATTTTTATTGTGATTGTCAAGCCACCATTGTTCTGCAGTCGCACAGTTAGTTTCTGCAGGGCCAAGTGTATAGATAAAAGTATTATTTTCAAATTGCATGATCTCTATTCTTTTAATTATGTGCCTAAATTTAGACTAGTGCAATATGTGTAGTATATCAAGAAAAATAAGTTAAATAATTTAGTGCTTAAAAAAACATATGCATATGTGAAAGAAAATTTACGATATAATTTTGTCTTGTCATTGCCCTATCATGCCATAAAATATCATTGTTTAGGAGAGTTATTAGGGAGAAAAAATTTGGAGCAGGGAATATTTGTTGGATATGACGAATGATTGGAATGGTGAAGCAAAGGTTGATGATGTGTAAAGCACACTGTTCTTTTGGGGATAATAAGCCTTTTTCGACTTTACAATTTTGCAAAAAGTATTTTTTTAGCTGTTCGTATTGTAAGTGGATAACGAATAGAGTGGTAAAACACGATTGCTTCTACCATTTAATTCAATATATTTAACTTTTAATTAAAATAATATTTTTAAAAAATATTCTACAGTTGTGACTGTGTTGAATATATGAAAAGGTATCATCATTGGCTTGATTGGCTTGTTTGTAAAAGAAACATGAAATATAACTCTTAAATTAGAGTGGGATTGGCAAGATCTTTTTCCTTCTTTGAGGTGTGTGAAGGGCGGATTAAATCTTATTAAAATATATAAAACTTAGAAAAAATAGTCTCTTTCTTGAAAAGATCAGAGGTAAACAATATGCGTGAGATTTTGGATCATTTTGATATGCCATTGAATAAAAATATTTCTGTTCAACAGACTCAAAATCTTTCATGCCAATCACACCCAAAACGATTTTATCAACAAGTGAAAATTGCTTGTGAGGAAGGAGGCTTTACTCTCTTATTAGATGGACATTCTGTTAAAACACCCGCAAGGCGTCATTTTCATGTGCCAACGCAAGTGTTTGCTGAATATGTTGCTCAGGAATTTGAGAACCAAAAGCACGTTGTTGATCCTGCAAAAATGCCGATGACGCGTTTGGTTAATACAGTTATTGATGGTATCGCTGATGATATGCAGGCTGTGTTTGAAGATTTATTGCGTTTCGTTGCATGTGATATGATCTTTTATCGTGCACAGACACCTAAAGAGTTGGTGCAAAAACAATCTGAACAATGGGATCCTTTATTAGATTGGGCAGAAAAAAAACTGGGTTCAAGGTTTTATTTGACAGAAGGGCTAATGCATGTGGAACAATCACCAGAAGCGCTTCAAGCAGTCAGTAATTATTTACGTAGAGTTGAATCTCCTTATATGCTTGCTGCACTTCATCTGATGACGACCTTAACAGGATCTGCTCTCATTGCTCTTGCGGTCGCTGCGGGAAAGATTGATGCTGATCATGCATGGTCTATTGCCCACTTAGATGAAGATTGGATGATGGAACAATGGGGAATAGATAAAGAAACAATAGAACGCCGTGCTCATAAAAAAGTTGAATTTAATGTTGCGGTTACAATTGCTACAGTATGTTTATAAGATTTCTTTATTTCCTTGGGCTTTTTTAAGAAACATCTCTCAAAGAGCACCCAAGCCATTTCACGGTGCCAACCATGAATGGTATAACGATAAAGCCATTGAGCAACACTATCTTTACGCTTGTGAAGAAGTACGCCGGTACCATCATACACTTTGCCAGCTCGTAGGTGTTGCGAACAGTCCTTGGCACTTGAGAGGGTTCATAAGAGGCATTTTTAGTTCTTTCTTGTACAGTTTTTACCCATATGCCAGCCCTGTTTTTGATGCGCAAGGAAATGGTTTTTATTGATTCAATATACACAGATTTGAAATGAGAGAATCTTACGATATTTAGCTTTCTAATTCATTTATAAATCAATGTGTTGTTTTTGCTGTTACATTATTTTTGTGATTTTGAGAGGATTGATTTTTACTTTTTCAAGTCCAGGAAATATTTCGTTGGTTATGTTTAAGATTGCTTCGTCATTACCACGGATAAAATACCATTGATTATCGTGAAGGAGGGCAATAATTTCAGTTTGAATAGAGCATTTTTTTCCAGCATTTGTTGCGGTTACAAGCTCCACGGGTATAACAAAATAAGGAATGCCATTATCAAGTGTCCCTTCGCGTTTTTGTTTTTCGTCAATGTGGATACTTTCAATTTTATAATTTTTTGCCAACCATTCTATTTGGCTTTTCATGATTTGTCGAAATTGTGATTTACTAAGATTTTTTTTGGTAGTTAAGTTGTTGATGATTTGGGGCGGGATAGCGTTTAAGATGGCATTTGCATCGGCATTTTTAAGTGCTTTACTATAAGCAGATGTCGCTTTTTCAAGAGTTATGAGTTTTTGGTTTGTAATCGTATGTGCTTGAGTTGTTGATGTGATAAAGACAATGCATAAAAGAACGGGAACGAGAAAACAAATTCGCGGCATTAGAAACCTTGTTAATTAATTGGAAGAGATTCAACATATTATAAAGGAAAAGCAGATGAGCAAAAAGCCTCTTGCGCCCTTGCATGAGAAGAATATCCACAAAAATGGAGGCTTTGACCTCCATTTTAAAAATCAAAGGAATACGTATTGATATGTTTAAACAGAATAGTACATATCAAATTCAACAGGATGGGGTGTTGTTTCGTAGCGCAAAACTTCTTGCATCTTTACTTGAATGAAGGAATTAATCTGATCATCATCAAAAACGTCGCCAGCTTTAAGAAAGCCACGATCTTTATCGAGTGCTTCAAGCGCTTCACGCAGACTTCCTGAAACGGTGGGGATGTCTTTGAGTTCTTTTAAGGGAAGGTCATAAAGATCTTTATCCATAGCGTGTCCAGGGTGAATTTTGTTTTTAATGCCATCAAGACCAGCCATTAAAAGGGCTGCAAATGCCAAATAGGGATTTGCTGTTGGGTCTGGAAAACGAACTTCTACGCGTTTTGAATTTGGTGAAGAGCTCATTGGAATACGGCAAGATGCGGAACGATTACGTGCTGAATAGGCAAGAAGAACAGGAGCTTCATAACCAGGAACCAAACGTTTATAGGAGTTTGTAGATGGGTTGGTAAAAGCATTGATTGCTTTTGCGTGCTTAATAACACCACCGATAAAAAATAAACAGGTTTCTGATAGTCCGGCATATTCGTTTCCTGCAAAAATGGGTTTGCCATCTTTCCAAATGGAGATGTGGACATGCATTCCAGAACCGTTATCACCAAAAACTGGTTTTGGCATGAAGGTTGCTGTTTTCCCATAACTGTTTGCTATTTGATGTACAACATATTTAAAAATTTGCATCTTGTCAGCCTCGCGAACGAGTGTATCAAAACGAATACCCAATTCATGTTGGCCTGCTGCTACTTCGTGATGGTGTTTTTCGACCTGTACGCCCATATCTTTGAGTGCTGTGAGCATTTCAGAACGCATATCTTGGCAAGAATCAATTGGCGGAACAGGAAGGTAGCCTCCCTTTATTCGTGGGCGATGCCCTAGATTGCCTGTTTCATATTCCATATCATCATTGGAGGGAAGTTCACTTGAATTGAGTTTAAACCCTGTGTTGTAAGGATCCGTTTTATAGCGCACATCATCAAAGATAAAAAACTCTGCTTCTGGACCTACATTGATCGTATCTCCAATGCCTAAAGATTTCATATAAACTTCGGCTCTTTTGGCGATAGAACGAGGATCTCTACGATAAAATTCACCAGAGACAGGGTCAAGTACGTCACAAAATATGACCAAAGTAGATTGAGCAAAAAAAGGATCAATATGCGCTGTTCCTGGATCTGGCATTAAAACCATGTCAGATTCATTAATTGTTTTCCAACCAGCAATTGAAGAGCCATCAAACATAACACCATCACTAAAAGTATCCTCGCTGATTTCTGCGATATCCATTGTGATGTGATGCAATTTTCCTCGTGGATCAGTAAAACGTAAATCAACAAAACGGATTTCGTTATCTGCAATCTGTTTGATAATATCTGATGCGGTTGTCATATTCAATTTCCTTAATATGGCGTTGAGGTGGATAAAAAAGTGAATTTTCTCGTTGTTTATTAAAGGGCATCGATCCCAGTTTCATCAGTCCCTATACGAATGGCATCATCAATGGAAAAGACAAATATTTTTCCATCCCCTATATGTTTGGTTTGGGCTGCTTTACGTATTGCATCAACAGTTTGTTCCAGTTTGTCATCGGACACGACAATTTCAATTTTTACTTTAGGGAGAAAGTCAACAACATATTTCGTCCCACGATAAAGTTCTGTATCTTCCCTTTGACGACCAAAACCTTTCGCTTCTGTTACTGTAATACCATGGAGCCCTATTTTTTGAAGCGCTTCTTTCACTTCATCAAGTTTGAAAGGTTTTATAATGGCTTCAATTTTTTTCATGCTGAAATTATCTCCAACGTTATTTTGTCTTTTTAGACTGCATCACATTATATTGACAACTGTAAGATGTCCAACAGATACTTTGTGCACAAAAAGTCGAAAACAATGACACTCTATGCTCTTTTAGGAGAGTTTCTTTTGTAGAATACAGCGAAATACTGTTTTTTGGAAAAAAACTTACAATCCTTATAAACGAATCAAAATAATCTCATTAAGAGAGTGTGCTTCCTTTTTTGGATAATACATTGACTTATAAGGATAATTAGATATTTTTTCTATGGTATGAAGAATTATTATAGCGTAAGATTTTCTCATTTTAGATCGTCTCATCAAAGCTATATCCTTGTATATCAAGAGATACGAGCCTGTGGATAAAAACATTTGAAAAAAGAAATATAAATGCCTTTTATGAAAACTCTCGATAACCAAAGGTTGTTACAATATTAGGGATTAGGGGGGAGCGCAAATATTGGAAATGAGGGTGTTAGTTTGCACTTGCTTAAAAGCGCAAAGATAGTGGTGTATAATAATTAATTTACCATTCTCAGGTGACTGTCGTGAACTGGATGTGGGAGTGTTGAAAAATATTTTTTTAAACAAGCGTGTGAATTGGCAACGCAAATATATTCTGTTTGGGGCGTTTTGTCTTTCGTGAGGAGCGAGATCTCATTAAAGAATGCAATAAACAAAAGCGTGAAGCAATGCGCAATCTTCATTCTTTTTTAAATATTGCTGTGGATGTTTTTGAAAATCGTAAAGATGAATTAAAAGGGGAGGATAAAGATGGAAACTGGTTTATACCCTTAAAACTTCATATCCTTTCAAAATTAGGTTGTCTTCTCGTTTCAGAGATTACACGCAATAGAGCTATGCAATATGTTTGCCCCTATTTGACAATACAAAAACTAAAATAAAACAGCTGATAAAGCGCTAAATTGTTTTTAGTCTTTGCTTCAAACATGTTGCACCACTGGAATTAGGTGTTGGTTTACAGGTAACAATAAAAGTACAGGCTTTGTTCGTATGCTGTATTTTATAAGGGGAAGCATTTTTAAGAATTGGAATTATAGAGGGATGGGCGCAGTAAAACATCTTTTAGAAATTTTCCTGTATAGGAAGCTGGAATTTTAATAATGTCTTCAGGGCGTCCAATTGCAACGATTTCTCCACCGCGATCTCCACCTTCTGGTCCTAAATCAATAATCCAGTCGGCTGTTTTTATAACATCAAGGTTATGTTCAATGACGATGACTGTGTTGCCTTGTTCGACCAGTTCGTGAAGCACTTCAAGAAGTTTGGAAATATCATGAAAATGTAAACCTGTTGTAGGTTCATCCAAAATATAGAGTGTACGTCCCGTTGTTTTACGTGAAAGCTCTTTCGCAAGTTTTACACGTTGTGCTTCTCCACCAGAAAGTGTGGTTGCTTGCTGTCCTACTTTTATGTAACCCAATCCTACTTTAATGAGAGTTTTCATTTTATTATGAATGGCTGGAACAGCTTGGAAAAATTCCTCTGCTTTTTCAATTGTCATATCCAAAATATCTGCGATAGATTGTCCTTTGAATTTTATTTCTAGTGTTTCTCGATTATAGCGTTTTCCTTTACAGACATCGCAAGTAACATAGACATCAGGTAAAAAGTGCATTTCAATTTTAATGACTCCATCACCTTGACATGCTTCGCAGCGTCCTCCTTTAACATTAAATGAAAAACGTCCTGCTTTATAACCACGGGCTTTTGATTCTGGAAGTTCGGCAAACCATTCACGAATCGGCGTAAAAGCGCCTGTATAGGTTGCGGGATTAGAGCGTGGGGTGCGTCCAATGGGGGATTGGTTGATATCAATGACTTTATCAAGAAATTCTAAGCCCTCAATTTTATCATAGCTGGCAGGAGTGTGATGAGAGCCCATGATGTGATGTGATGCTGCTTTGAAAAGCGTTTCAATAAGAAATGTTGATTTTCCTCCTCCAGAAACACCAGTTATGCATGTGAAGGTTCCAAGAGGGATGTTTGCATTGATATTTTTGAGGTTATTGCCTTTGGCACCGATGATTTTAAGTGTTTTCGATTTTGATATTTTACGCCGTTCTGTTGGCATTCTAACAGCCATTTTTCCTGAAAGGTATTGGCCTGTGAGAGAGGCTGAATTTTCTATAATTTCCTGTGGTGTACCTTGCGCTATGATTTCTCCACCATGAACGCCTGCGGCAGGGCCCATATCGACAACATAGTCTGCCGTGAGAATAGCATCTTCATCATGTTCAACGACAATAACTGTATTGCCAAGATTGCGCAAATGGCGCAGCATTTCCAAAAGGCGTTCATTATCGCGTTGGTGTAAACCGATGGATGGTTCATCTAAAATGTAAAGGACGCCTGTAAGACCAGAACCAATCTGGGATGCTAATCGAATACGTTGGCTTTCTCCCCCTGAAAGCGTTCCTGAATTGCGAGACAAGGTAAGATATTCCAATCCTACATGATTTAAAAAAGCTAAGCGTTCACGAATTTCTTTTAAAATACGTACAGCGATATTACGTTGTTTTTCTGTGAGATATTGATGAATATTGGCAAACCAATCATCTGCTTGTGAGATGGAAAAATCTGATATTTGCCCAATATGCATCCCGTGGATTTTTACAGCGAGTGCCTCTGGTTTTAAACGATAACCGTGACACGCTGGACAAGGCGAAGAAGACATATAACGTTCGATTTCTTCACGGGACCAAGCAGAATCTGTTTCTTTCCAGCGTCTCTCCATATTAGGGATGATTCCTTCAAAAGATTGAGTTGTTTTATGCAAACCAGAATCATTTTTATAGATAAAAGAAATTTCATTTTTTTTTGTACCGTAGAGAATAGCTTGTTGTGCTTCATCGGAGAGTTCACACCATTGATTTGTGAGTTTGAAACCGTAAGCTTTTCCTAATGCTTCTAAGGTTTGGCTATAGTAAAGTGAATCTAATTTAGCCCAAGGAGCAATGGCTCCATTCTTTAGGGTAAGATTTTTATTGGGCACAATTTTCAGTGGATCCATTGTCTTTTTGATGCCCAGTCCATCGCAGAGAGGACAGGCACCAAAAGGATTATTGAACGAAAAAAGGCGTGGTTCAATTTCAGGGATAGAGAAACCAGATATAGGGCAAGAAAACTTTTCTGAAAAAATGAGCCGTTTGTGTGTATCATTTTTTGATTTATGAGCAGATTCCTTTGTCGTTTCTTTTGGTGTCAAGGGGAGATCTGTCATTTCAGCAATGGCAAGTCCATTGGCTAGCTGTAAACAGGTTTCTATACTATCAGCTAAACGAGAGGTGATATCCTTTTGTACAACAATGCGGTCTACCACAACGTCGATGTCATGTTTATACTTTTTATCAAGAGGTGGAATGTCAGGGATTTCATAAAACTTGCCATCAACTTTAGCGCGTTGAAATCCTCTTTTTAAGAGTTCTGTTAGCTCTTTTTTATATTCTCCCTTTCGTCCTCGTACCAAGGGTGCCATAATAAAAATTCGCGTTCCTTCTGGTAAGGACATAATTTGATCCACCATTTGGCTTACCGTTTGGCTTTCAATAGGAAGTCCTGTTGCAGGAGAATGAGGAATACCAATACGGGCAAAGAGAAGGCGCATGTAGTCGTGGATTTCAGTAACGGTGCCTACTGTTGAACGGGGATTGCGGCTCGTTGTTTTTTGTTCAATGGAGATGGCTGGGGAAAGTCCGTCTATGCGGTCGACATCGGGTTTTTGCATGACTTCCAGAAATTGGCGTGCATAGGCCGAAAGGCTTTCGACATAGCGACGTTGTCCTTCAGCGTAAATTGTATCAAAAGCTAAAGATGATTTACCTGATCCAGAAAGTCCTGTTATAACAATGAGTTTGTCACGAGGCAGATCGAGATCAATATTTTTAAGGTTATGCTCACGTGCACCGCGAATAGAGATATATTTTTGATGTGTCATATTTTATCCTTGGCATATGTGACAAAAATTGAGCATCTAAAATGGAATAAAACTGTTTTTTTAGAATTACAATGTGTTTAACTGCTTTAATGCAGAAAGAAGGAATAAGTTTTGTGAAAAGAAAAATACAAATGAGCAGCTTTTTATTCTCTGGTGGTGGAATAAACTATGCGTTTTTATCATCTTTTGTTATAATTAATGGATACAATATTGGGAAAGGATAGCAATATCCATATTGGAGGTCAATTGTAGACATATAAATTGAAGGTCAAGATGGTTGTAACTGTTATACAACAAATATTGTACGATTTAAAATTTTGGAGTTTATGCGATGGCTGGTAGCCTTAATAAAGTTATTTTGATTGGTAATCTCGGGGCAGATCCTGAAATCCGCCGTTTGAATTCTGGTGATCAAGTGGCAAATCTACGTATTGCTACTTCAGAAAGTTGGCGTGATCGGAATACAAATGAGCGAAAAGAACGTACTGAATGGCATAGTATTGTTATTTTTAATGAAAACCTTGTCAAAGTTGTAGAGCAATATTTAAAAAAGGGGAGCAAAATTTATATTGAGGGGCAGTTGCAGACACGGAAATGGCAAGATCAAAATGGAAATGACCGTTATACAACAGAGGTTGTTTTGCAAAAATACCGTGGTGAATTACAAATGCTTGATGGGCGCGGAGCAGCGGGTGGAGAGCAGGGAGCAAGTCAAGGGGGGAGTTACAGTGGTGACTTTGCTAATAGTAGTTCAAATCAAAGAAATACTTTTGGTCAAAATAATAACCAATTAGGAGAAAGTTTTTCACACAAATTAGATGATGATGTCCCTTTTTAAGAGGCTTTAAAGTTGCAGTATTATGATTGCTTTATGGTTTGTTTGTTTTAGATTTTTGAAGTTTAGCAAAGTGAAAACTATTCATTGTTATTGGTAATTTTTAATAGAAATTAATAACATCTTGAAAAATATTGTTAAATTTCTTTTTTGTTATGGGAGAGAAATTAGCATTTTTGTGTATTTTTCGATATAAACCGATATAAATAAAGTGAAATGATTCTTTTTTGAAAGTTTTGAAATTGTGACCGATCTTACTCCACACCCAGAACGTGATGTGCTGACCGGTATTGAACCAATCAGTATTATTGATGAAATGCAACGCTCCTATCTCGATTATGCGATGAGCGTGATTGTTTCGCGTGCACTTCCCGATGTTCGTGATGGTCTTAAGCCTGTTCATCGACGTATCCTTCATGCTATGAACGAGATGGGGCTTTCTTTCAATAAGCCGTATCGTAAATCTGCTGGTGTCGTTGGTGAGGTTATGGGAAAATTCCATCCTCATGGTGATGCTTCAATTTATGATGCTTTGGTGCGTATGGCGCAGGACTTCTCTTTGAGAAATCCATTGATTGATGGTCAGGGGAATTTTGGTTCCGTTGATGGTGATCCACCTGCAGCTATGCGCTATACTGAGTGTCGTTTAGAAAAAGTTTCAGAAGAACTTTTAGCTGATATTGATAAAGATACTGTTGATTTTCAGGATAATTACGATGGGCGTGAACGTGAACCGGTTGTCTTGCCAGCACGTTTCCCTAATCTTTTGGTCAATGGGTCAGGGGGGATTGCTGTGGGAATGGCAACCAATATTCCTCCCCATAATCTTGGTGAAGTCGTTGATGGTTGTATCGCTTTGATTGATAATCCTGATATCACACTCGATAAAATAATTGAAATTATTCCTGGTCCGGATTTTCCTACAGGGGGTATTATCCTTGGCCACTCTGGTGTTCGTTCAGCTTATGAAACAGGGCGTGGCTCAATCATTATGCGTGCTAAAGTTGAGATCGAAGAAATTCGCAGTGGTCGACAAGCAATTATTGTGAGTGAGATCCCTTATCAAGTTAATAAGGCCACAATGATTGAGAAAATGGCCGAATTGGTGCGCGATAAACGCATTGAGGGAATCTCTGATTTGCGTGACGAATCGGATCGTGATGGATATCGCGTTGTTATTGAGTTGAAAAAAGATGTTGTTGCGGAAGTTGTTTTAAACCAATTATATCGTTATACGCCACTGCAAACTTCCTTTGGTTGTAATATGGTTGCTTTGAATGGGGGAAAACCCGAACAGATGACGTTGCTTGATATGCTTCGTGCATTTGTTTCTTTTCGGGAAGAAGTTGTTAGTCGGCGAACAAAATATCTTTTGCGTAAAGCGCGTGAGCGGGCCCATGTTTTGGTGGGGCTTGCCCTTGCAGTTGCCAATATTGATGAAATTATAGCGCTTATTCGCAAAGCTCCTGATCCACAGACAGCACGTACACAATTAATGGAACGACGCTGGCCAGCGATGGATGTTGCACCTTTGATTAAACTTATTGATGATCTTCGCCATATTATCCACGAGGATGGTACTTATAATCTCTCTGAAGAACAGGCACGTGCTATTTTAGAATTGCGTTTGCAACGGTTGACAGCCCTTGGACGTGATGAAATCGCTGATGAATTGAATAAAATTGGTGTGGATATTGCTGATTATCTTGATATCTTAGCATCGCGCGTACGCATTATGGGTATTGTTAAGGACGAGTTGAGTGCTCTGCGTGAGGAATTTGCAACACCGCGACGTACCGTATTTGGTTTTGGTAGCGCTGAGATGGAGAGTGAAGATCTGATCGCGCCAGAGGATATGGTCGTAACGGTGAGCCATAGTGGCTATATTAAGCGCGTACCTCTTAATACCTATCGTGCGCAACGCCGTGGTGGTAAAGGGCGTTCTGGTATGTCCACGAAGGATGAGGATTTTGTAACACGGTTGTTTGTCGCCAATACGCATACACCGGTTCTTTTCTTTTCATCACGTGGGATTGTTTATAAGGAGAAAGTTTGGCGTTTACCGCTAGGTACACCGCAATCACGTGGGCGGGCTTTGATCAATATGCTTCCCTTACAACAAGGTGAACGCATTACAACAATTATGCCTTTGCCTGAAGACGAAGCAAGCTGGAGCGCATTGGATGTCATGTTTGCGACAACACGTGGAACTGTACGTCGTAATAAGTTGTCAGATTTTGTTCAGGTTAACCGTAATGGTAAAATTGCAATGAAACTTGATGAGGAAGATGAAATTCTTTCTGTTGAAACTTGTACAGAACATCACGATGTCGTTCTAACAACAGCGAATGGACAATGTATCCGTTTTCCAGTTGTTGATGTGCGTGTCTTTGCGGGGCGTAATTCTGTGGGGGTTCGTGGTATCAATTTGGCTAAAGGCGATAAAGTCATTTCGATGACAATTTTAGAGCATGTCGAGGCAACGTCCATTGAACGTTCTGCTTATATTAAACGTGTCATGAATGAACGGCGTGCTGCTGGTGCAGATGCTGATGTTGAAGATCTTGTCATTCTGGATGATGAAGATGGGGGTGTTGAAACAGAGTTAACAGATGAACGTTATGCAGAACTTCATGCACGTGAACAAATGCTTTTAACAGTGAGTGAATTTGGTTATGGTAAACGTTCTTCTTCCTATGAGTTCCGGATTTCGGGACGTGGTGGAAAAGGGATTCGTGCAACAGATCCATCTAAAACAGCTGAAATTGGTAAATTAGTAGCGGCTTTTCCGGTGAAGGCGCAAGACCAAATTATGTTGGTGTCAGATGGGGGGCAGCTTATTCGTGTCCCTGTTGAGGGAATACGTACTGCTGGGCGTTCAACTAAGGGCGTTACGATTTTTAATACAGCTGAAGGTGAAAGAGTCGTATCGGTTGAACGTATTTCTGAACCTGAAGATGATACGAGTTCATTAGATGATGAAAGTGTGAAGCATTCTGATACGATTGATATGAGCGAAGAAAAATAATTTTGAAGAGGATGGAGTGAAATCATGAAAATTGCTCTTTACGCAGGTTCATTTGATCCTCTTACAAACGGTCATCTTGATGTTTTAAAAGGGTGTTTTGTGTTAGCTGATAAGGTGGTCGTCGCTATAGGTATACAGGCTGACAAAAAAACACTCTTTAGCTTTGAAGAGCGTGTTGATTTCATTATGCAGGTAGGGAAAGACTTGTTTGGTGCAGATTCTAATCGATTGCAGGTTCTTTCATTTAATAACCTTCTCATTGATAAGGCACGTGAAGTTGGTGCTTCATTTCTCGTTCGCGGATTGCGTGATGGTACTGATCTTGATTATGAAATGCAAATGGCAGGGATGAATGGCATTCTGGCTCCTGAATTGCAAACTGTTTTTTTGCCGGCAAGTGTTTCTGGGCGTGCGATAACGTCTACATTGGTCCGTCAAATTGCCTCTATGGGAGGTGATGTGACACCATTTGTGCCGCCCAATATTGCACAAGCTTTGCGCTCGAAATTCCAGTCTTTAGAGGAGAATAAGTGTGTCTCGTAGAATTTTTGCTGTTTTGATATGTGTATTTTGTTTTTTTTCATTGTCCGCTGTCGCTGGTAATTCTAGTCCAGCGAGTGATGCAAGCCTTCTTGTTTTATCTCTCAACAACGGTGAGGTTGTTATTCGCCTGCGTCCTGATTTGGCACCAAAACATGTTGCGCAAATCAAAAAACTAACAGAGGAAGGGGCCTATAATAATGTTGTTTTTCATCGTGTAATTCCTGGCTTTATGGCACAAACTGGTGATGTAAAGTTTGGAAAAAAAGGCAGTAGAGATTTTGATCTAAAACGCGTTGGTATGGGGGGATCAAATTATCCCAATATACCGGCTGAGTTTTCAAAGCAGCCATTTAAGCGTGGTACTGTTGGGATGGCACGTTCACAAGATCCAGATTCTGCGAATTCTCAGTTCTTCATTTGTTTTGATGATGCTGCTTTTTTAAACGGTCAGTATACGGTTATTGGGGAAGTAATAAAGGGGATGGATGTTGTTGATAAAATTAAAAAAGGTACCACAAGTAATAATGGATCTGTAGAAAATCCTGATGTTATTAATGCTGCTACTTTACAAGTTGAGAAATGAATCAAGGGAGCTTTCCATATGGCTGAGAATAAAAATCCAGAGAATACTTTAATTCTTGAAACAACAAAGGGCAGAGTTGTTATTGAGCTTTTTGCTGATTTAGCACCTTGTCATGTTGCACGTATTAAAGAACTTGTCCGTGAAGGTGCTTATGATAATGTTATTTTCCATCGCGTTATTGATGGCTTTATGGCGCAGACTGGAGATGTGCAATTTGGAAAGAAGGATAGTGAAAAATTCAATTTATCACGTGCTGGTATGGGGGGGGCAGAAAAACCAAATTTAACAGCAGAGTTTTCAAATCTTTCTCATAAGCGTGGGACAGTTTCTATGGCGCGTAGTCAGAATCCAAATTCTGCTAACTCTCAGTTTTTTATTTGTTTTGCAGATGCTCCGTGGCTTGATCGTCAATATTCCATATGGGGGCAGGTTGTTGAAGGTATGGAAAATGTTGATAAAATTAAACGTGGTGAACCTGTTGCAGATCCAGATTCAATTACCAAAGCCATTATTGCTGCGGATGTAGAATAGTATAAACTATACTGATTTCAATTGTAAGTTGCTAAGAGAAAATTCTCCTATCTGATATAGGGTGGCAATCAGTGATTGCAGCTTAAATTCCTAACAGAATTCAGCTGCTATGCCTTTATTCTCTCTATCAAGTTTCTTTTAATTTATGGATTTAGAGAATTTTGTTTGCTGTATTGGGGAAAGGTTGTTGATTTGTTTGGGTATTTTCTCGAACGAAGAGACAGCCTAATTAGGTGGAAGACGTAAAGATGAAAATAAAAGGCTCATCTTACTCTCTCCTTTTAAATTCAGCTTTACTTTTTCAAAAGTATCTAAAGCAATGTCTGTTAAATAATAAAGATGACGCATTGCCTTATGCTTTGGTCCTTCTTGTTTTTTTTAATAAGAGGAACACTCATTACGTGGAATAGAGCGCTCCAAATAGAGTTGCGCATTTACGCGCTTTTTTAAAGAAACATCTCTCAGTGTATGCCAACATTCATTTAAACTCCCTCATCTTTATGCTTGTGAAGGAGCAAGCCAGTACCATCATATGCTTTTTTCAGCCTCCAATGTTATAACAAAGCCTTTGGTATGTGTAGTTTGACAGTAAGTGGGAAGAGGTGGGATTAGTTAGGAATACGTGATAATTTACTATTTTATGTATAGAATTTAGCATTAAATGTGTATTTTGTCAAAATGGATTTTAACACCTGAAATTGCCAAAAAGAGCTAAAAATAACGAAATTTGGAATTTTGGAGCAAAAATGAGAAAAGGCTTTGAAAGATCTTTGAAAATTCTTTTAAGATTTTTAAAAAGTCTGTGAAATCCCAGAAAACCGCCTTTGAAGACCCTTTGAGAGCCCCTTAAAAATCATTTAAAAAAAATAAATTGATGCAAAACCCGATGATAAGCTACAGTATGTGAGAATCTTAAAAAAATAAAAGTGCTTTTTAAAAGTGTTTTTATTTACACGTTAATCTCTCTTGTGATGTGCAAGAAAATGATTTTAGTTATTTTAACATATACAGATTTACAATAAGAGAAGCTAGCCCTTCATTCAACATATAGAAATAAATTATTATTATAAATCAATGTATTGATGCTGTTTCTAAATATTGTCGTTAATAAGATATTCTATCAAAGTTTGGCTTTTGTATCTTAATACGGTTTGTTCGCTGTAATTTGAGTATGAATAGCGCATTTTATTGTGCCTACTATTTATAGGGTTCGTCGTTTTTTACAATTGTTTTTGCGTTTCATAATAGGTGGTTCATTTTATTTTTATCCCATGTGGGTAATGATCTTACAGTTTAATTAAGGATTTTTCCTGTTAGATTGAATGAATTATTTTTTCATGCTTGTGCTTTTTAAAAAATTTTGATGAATCTATCAATGTGGATGATATAAGGTAAGGTTTTAAAATAGAGTATTACATTTGTGATGTTGGTTGTCTTGTACAATCTAGAGAGCCTTTTAACGCCATATTATACGAATATATTGCGCAAGATAATGAAAATAAAAATCATGATTTTTTTATTTGCAATTGCAATGGAGCAAAGATGTAATCTCTAGGCTTGTGTTTTATGAAGTTATATCTAAATAACTTTAGAGATAGGTTTCTTTCTAGATTAGTACATTGATTTATAATGGATAAATTATTATTTTGTCCATTGAAAGAGCGCTCTGAATATTGTAAGATTTTTTTATTTCAATTTCTCTTATATTGACTTCTTCTCCATCCTAAAGGGTGAATTTTCTACGAGTGTCGGTTTGTAAGCCATTCTTTTTTCACGGTAGGGGGCTCCTACAGATTATTCATGCGGTTAAATTAATCAAAATCATCTCTTTTGCTCGTTACAAATGAGATTGGCGTGGGGAAAAACTATTGGAAAAAAACTCCCTTTTATGAATTATCTCAAGGGCTATCTCAATGCTGTGAACGGATAAATGATAATATGCATTTGCACTTTTATTAAGCGTAAGGCTCTCGGTGTCCGATAGATGAAAATTTTTTATCTATAAAAGTGAAGAATATTGGAAGTTGTATAATATTTTCAGAATTTTCTTCTATTCGTACGAAATTATTACTTATGAAAGTACGTAAAGATGAGATTATTGAGATAATAATTTTGCAGTTCTATTAAGGCTTTAGTGTGTTAAGCGTAGGTATTTTGAGGCATGATATTTAAGGATTTTGCTATTTTTCTGGAGCTGGATTATTTCTTTATTATGGTGATTTCTTCATAACAAATGCTCTTTTATCTCGTTTAATTTTTTATGCTGGTTACAATATTAAGCGAATCAAGAATTAATTCATAAAGCTTATGACAATGCTCGTAAGGGAGATATTTTTTCTCTTTCTGTAGAGATATGCATTGATGGAATCAAGAAGACGAGAATGATGATAAAGACATTTCATTATAGAAAAATTGCTCAAGATGGATGTGCGCGTCGAGGCGAAATTATAACGGGGCGAGGATGCGTTCGTACACCCGCATTTATGCCAGTTGGGACGGCAGGAACCGTTAAAGCTATGTATATGGATCAAATACGTGATCTTGGAGCAGATATCATTTTGGGAAATACTTATCATTTAATGTTACGTCCAGGAGCTGAACGTGTTGCACGTTTGGGAGGATTACACGAATTTTCACGTTGGAGCGGACCTATTTTAACTGATTCTGGAGGCTTTCAGGTGATGTCGCTGGAGGGAATCCGTAAAATTACTGAACAAGGTGTGATTTTTCGCTCTTACATTAATGGCGCCTACTATGAAATGAGTCCAGAGCGTTCTATCGAAATTCAAGGGCTTCTTGATGCGGATATCCAGATGCAGTTGGATCAATGTATTGCATTACCTGCCACTGAAAAGGAGATGGAAGAAGCTATGGAACTTTCATTGCGGTGGGCGCAGCGTTGTAAAACAGCTTTTGGGGATCAGACAGATAAAGCATTGTTTGGGATTGTTCAAGGGGGGGATAATATGAAACTGCGTGAACGTTCTGCTCAAGCATTAAAAGAAATGGATTTAAAAGGTTATGCTATTGGAGGGCTTGCTGTTGGTGAGCCGCAGAGTGTTATGACAGCAGTGTTGGATACTACTTGTCCGATTTTGCCAGAGGATAAACCGCGCTATCTTATGGGAGTAGGGACACCTGATGATATTTTACAAAGTGTTGCTCGTGGTATTGATATGTTTGATTGTGTTATGCCGACGCGTGCAGGACGTCATGGTTTAGCTTTTACACGTTTTGGTAGAATTAATTTGCGTAATGCGCGTTATGCAGAAGATCTCCATCCTCTTGATCCACAGTCACTTTGTCCAGCAGCACGTGATTATAGTTGTGCTTATTTGCATCATTTGATCAAATCTGGTGAATCTCTTGGGGGGATGTTGTTGACTTGGAATAATCTTTTTTACTATCAACAACTTATGCAGGGAATTCGTGATGCCATTGAGGAAGGTTGTTATGCTGATTTTTGCGCTGAAACGCGTGCTTTATGGACACAAGGACGCTATTAATCCTAATATAGCACCTCATTTTTTATTAAATTTACTTTACTGTTGTATCTGAAACTTTTGCTCAAAATATCAAATTAGAAATGCCTTCCAAAATTACAAAATTGCACTATTTTAGGATATAAAAGTGCAATTTTATATGACATTGATTCTCTTTATAATTAGCATATAAAACAGAAACTGTTACTCCGGTACGCGCTACCTGATCCGGAGAAAAACAGTTTATTTCTGTTTCTGATGACTGTTTAAAGCAACAATGTTAATGAGGCGTTAGCGAACTCTTAAAGAAATATGAAAATTGTATTTTTTATGCGCTATATTGTGTTTTTTATTGCTAAAGGTAAAGAATGGTTTATAGACAGTTGAACAGATAAACGCTTAGAAAATTAAGATAAAAATGAAATCAGACTACAATCTTTTAAAAATATACTTTTAAATTTTAGTTTTTTCATTTCTATAGATTAATATAAGTATTATTTAAAATATTCTTATGTAATTTTATATTAAAATATTTTAAATTATTAAGTTATAAAAATAAAAAATTTAATTACTATAATTATCATTTATAAAATATCGATAAATATATTTACAAAAACTTATCATATTACTTTTTGTTATGTTTATAGAGTTTATTCGAAAATAATCATAATATATTACATGAATATTTTAATTTACAGATGGTGCTTTAGATGAAAAACTATTTGATGTTATTTAGATGAGTGACGGGTAAATGTACCTAAAATAGAATTATTTCATAAATGTAGAATTCAAGCAATATCATCATGAGAATTTTTAGAAGATTCTAAAATAGCTCATAAAGATGGTGTAAAGTTGAGATTATAGCTTATCGATTTGGAGGATGTGCATTCTGGTAACAAAAACAAAGAAACAATAAGTTTGGGAGAAAGTTTATATTTGTTTCAAGATAATGATTGAAATATTGATCACTTGTTTGGAATGCATTATTCGACTAATTTTAGCATGAATGTATGGTATATCGTCTCAAAATAAAGGTTTCACTGAAAAAGAAGAATTTTGGAATGGTTAAAAAGAATAGACAAAGTTCATGATCTGGCAGGGTTGATAAAAATAGTTGAATATATCTGTAGCCTTTAAGCTTACAATGATTTTCTATTAAAGAATCTGACTTAAATCTTCATAAAATGCCTTATATATCGAAATGTTTATAAAATTTTATTGGGGACTATTGGGCATGCGTATAACAATGTTTTGAATTTTTGTTTGTGTGTATTACAGATATTTACAGTTAAAACTCCTATCCAGAAGTGATGATATGAAGGATTTTTATCAACAAAAGGTTCTTGCATTGGGAATTGATTCGAGAATACGGCGTTTAATAATTTTAGCTCTTGCCGTGGGGAGTTTTGCTATTGGTACTGCAGAGTTTGTCGCAATGGGGCTACTGCCAGAGATGGCACGAAGTTCCTATGTTGATATTCCTACCGCTGGTCAATATATTTCTGCTTATGCATTAGGAGTTGTGATTGGAGCACCTCTTTTAGCTGTGGCAACAGCTCAGGTATCACGCAAAACTGTTTTGATGGGATTAATGCTTTTTTATGCCTTAGCAAATATTGCTAGTGCCTTTTTTTCTGATTTTAGCATATTAGTAGTATTACGCTTTCTCAGTGGACTTCCTCATGGAATCTATTTTGGACTTGCGGCTATGGTTGCTTCTTCAATGGTAGAAATGAAAGAACGTTCTAAAGCTGTTGGATATGTTATGCTCGGCTTAACAATTGCAACCGTTTTGGGAGCACCCAGTGCTACTTGGATTGGTCAACTTATTGGTTGGCAGATTGCTTTTGTCCTTGTGGGGATAATTGCTTTATTATGTTGTTTGCTTATTTGGAATTTTTTTCCTTGTGATTCAAGTTTTCCAAAAACGAATCCTTTGCAAGAAATGGGTGCATTAAAGCAAAAGCAGGTGTGGCTTCTTTTATTGATGGTTTCGGTGGGAGCGTCAGGATTATTTTCTATTTTCACTTATATCAAGCCAACGTTAATGCATATTTCTGGTGTTTCACTTGAGTGGGTACCATTTATCATGCCGTTAGTTGGATTGGGAATGGTGGTAGGAAATCTCTTGGGGCCTAAATTGGCTGTTAAAATTGGTATTTCGCCAATGATATTTTTTTCTATGCTTTGGAGCGTATTTGTTTTTTTTGTTTTTTTCTTTTTATCCTATGCTCCGTTAACGGCAGCGATAGGATGCTTTTTTGTTGGGACTTCTTTTGCTGCTATGCCTTCTATACAAACAAAAATTATGGATGTTGCACTACAGGGACAGATTTTAGCAGGAGCATTAATGCAATCTGCTTTTAATATTGCCAATGCTCTTGGTGCAGAGTCTGGAGCATTAGTTTTAAAATTGGGCTATAGTTATGAATATACAGCTGTTTTAGGAAGTGTTCTAACTTTGTGTGGATTGATGGTTTTTTGCATCTCATGGTATATAGAGAAGCATGCTTAATATTTTTTATTTTTTAAATGAAGAAGGAATTTTTATATTTATTTTTAGTTATTGGAATGTCCTGTTGGGTTTTTTAATATGCAGTAAGAAATGCGCAATGCTAATGGAATAGCAAGACAAAATAAAAGACCCATGAGCGCTATAAGAAGAGTTT
This sequence comes from Bartonella sp. AP58NXGY, assembly GCF_042195785.1. Classification (NCBI taxonomy): domain Bacteria; kingdom Pseudomonadati; phylum Pseudomonadota; class Alphaproteobacteria; order Hyphomicrobiales; family Bartonellaceae; genus Bartonella; species Bartonella sp. AP58NXGY. Next base: position 79,997 of record NZ_JBHIOY010000004.1, read on the forward strand.
TTGCTGCTAAGATCATTCCTATTGTTCCTCCAGGATTAAAGAGTCCGGCAAGATTGGTGATAACTCCGGCTAGAGTTGCACTTAAGGCCGCTGAAAATAGTTGTACAGAGGTAAGGGATTCACTGGCACGGAGAGCATCTTCATCATTTGCACATTGTAAGATCCGTGTGAGCAAATGCGGCCATGCTACGCCTGCACTGATTCCAATAGAAAATAGTGCTAAGCAGATCATAAAAATATATTCAAGTGTGGAAACTTCTGTTGGAATGAGCCATAAAAGAATAGCTATGCCTAATAGTTTTAATAGGGGGGAGTATATAATGATGTTGCGAATTTTTTTTGCTGATACACCGGCACTTGAGAGGGCTCCACATGTCCATCCTAGGCTCATAAGTGCTGCTATATAACCAGCAAGAAGTGGAGCTTGTCCATGAAGCTCTTGAAGAAAAAGTGGAAAATAAAGCTCCATACTATATACGACTGTCGTCATAACAAGTATTAATGCGTAAACAGGAAAAATTTCAGAAGAAAAAGAAAAGGATTTGCGTGGCAACATAGGATGAAGGGTAGATGATTCGATTTTTGCTAGGACAAAGAGAAGACTAAGTCCAATAACCAATCCGCAAATTTTTGCCATTGTTGTGTCCATAGCTCCTCCAACAGAAATGATAAAAATCAATAAGGTGAGTGTGAGAAGCTGAAGCAGAGGGAGAGGGGTTGTTGGAACATAATTTTCATTCTTTTTTGGTAAAAATTTAAAGGCTATGAGTGAGAAGAATATAGCTAATGCACCAATGATCCAAAAAGATGCTCTCCACATGCCATAATATACAGAAATTCCTCCGATTGCTGGTCCTAACAAGGTTGATATTCCCCACATTCCAGAGATGACACTTAATGCGTGTGACCATAAAGATGGACTGAAAACAATACGTACCATGGAATAGGATAAGGATAACAAAGAACCACTTCCAAATCCTTGAATAAAACGTCCTATTAAAAATAATGGCATAGATGAAGAAATGCTGCACATGAAAGTGCCTAGGGTAAAGATAAGTCCAGAGAGAACATAAGTGTTACGAGGACCTAATTTCCCTAATATTTTTGTTGCAAGTGAAGTCCCAAGAAGTGAAGCTGTAATAAAGACAGTTGCCACCCAAGAATAATATATTTCATTGCCAATATGATTCATAAGAGAGGGCAAAATAGTAATAACGATATAAACGTTAGTAGCGTGTAACACAACACCGCCTATAAACGTCAAAAAGCAAAGACCATTTTTACCTAATAAAAGCGCAGACCAGCTTTGTTTTTTCACTGTTTTTGCTATTTAATAAAATTTATCCTCTTTTTATTTATAAGGCAGTTCTTTAAATTTGCCAAGAGAAATTCAAAGCTCTAAACAGAGCTTTGAATTTTAATCGAGTAATAACTTAATTGCCCATTGCTTTTTTGAGATTTTCATCAATTTTATCGAGGAAATCTGTTGTAGAAAGCCATTTTTGTTTAGGTCCAATCAAAAGTGCGAGATCTTTAGTCATAAAACCTTCTTCGACGGTTTTAATACAAACTTCTTCCAATGTTGTGACAAAGTTTTTTAATTTCTCATTGTTATCCAGTTTAGCACGGTGTGCCAGTCCACGCGTCCATGCAAAAATAGAGGCAATGGAATTTGTTGATGTCTCTTCACCTTTTTGATGCTGACGGTAATGGCGTGTCACGGTGCCGTGCGCTGCCTCTGCTTCAACAATTTTACCGTCAGGTGTCATGAGAACAGAAGTCATAAGACCAAGAGAACCAAAGCCTTGGGCAACAATATCAGACTGAACATCACCATCATAATTTTTACATGCCCACACATAGCCACCTGACCACTTTAATGCAGAAGCAACCATATCATCAATGAGACGGTGTTCGTAATATAATTTACGGTTTTCAAATTCAGTTTTAAATTCCGTATCGAATATTTCTTGAAAGATGTCTTTAAAACGACCATCGTAAGTTTTTAGAATAGTATTTTTTGTTGAAAGATAAACTGGAACATTCCGCTGTAGTCCATAATTAAAAGATGCGCGAGCAAAATCACGAATTGACTCATCAAGGTTATACATAGCCATGGCAACCCCTGCACTTGGGGCATCAAAAACATCATGTTCAATCACTTGATTGTCATCACCTACAAATTTAATACTTAATTTTCCTTTTCCTGGAAATTTAAAATCTGTCGCTTTATATTGATCACCAAAAGCGTGACGTCCAATAATAATTGGCTTTGTCCAGTTAGGAACAAGGCGAGGGACGTTTTTACAGATAATAGGTTCGCGAAAAATGACTCCTCCTAAAATATTGCGTATTGTGCCATTGGGTGATTTCCACATTTTTTTTAGGTTAAATTCTTTAACGCGTGCCTCATCAGGTGTGATGGTTGCACATTTTATACCAACGCCATATTTTTTTATAGCATTGGCAGAATCGATCGTTACCTGATCATTGGTTGCATCGCGGTTTTCGACGGAAAGATCATAATATTTGAGATCAATGTCGAGATAGGGATGGATTAATTTATCTTTGATGTATTTCCAGATGATATGGGTCATTTCATCCCCATCAAGTTCAACAACGGGGTTTTCTACTTTGATCTTTACCATTAGAAGTCCTTTTTTTTAAGTGATATCACTTTATAGCACTTTCAGATTTATAATGAAAAGTAAAAACAAGGGGAAAAGAGCATTCAAAAACGATATTAACAATAGAGTACTTTGAAAGAAAAAAATCATCTTTTCTTTTTTAGTAGTGGAGTCATAATTTCAAATTAAAAAGGTAAGTTATTTGGAGAATAGCTTTAATTTTTTATAAAGATTGCTTTATCTGACATTTTGGAGTTTCATGCATTACAATACTTGTTTCTAAAGATTCATAAACTTAATGTGGAGAGTAATCGGTGTAAAAAGTTTAAATGAATAAGTTTTTTAAGGAGCATGAGAGTTTATTTTAATTGATATTGCAATATTGATTCGTTTATGTAATCTTAGTTTAAATGCACAGAGGTGTTTTGTGGATAAATTACATTAAACACCAGTGTGATAAAGAGGGGAATGCTGATGGGTATATAAAATTAAAGGGCTCGTCATAATTTTTTCTCTAAATTTGACTTTTTTTTAAATATTGAAGTAAAAGCAATAAAATAGTTTTATTTCATTATAATTTAATAAATTTAAGTTAGAATTATATTTAATATTTTTTTGAAGTTACTTAAGAGCGCGTTGAAAGGATTAACTTAGTCATGTCGCATAAAAATATTTATTCTGCTGTTTCAGTATTAATTGGAGCCGCTGCCCTTTTTCTTATAGCTGGCATTTCTGCAAATGCGCAAACTTTATCGCAAGGTTGGTACAAAGTTTGTAGTAAGCAGCATGATGTTGATATTTGTAATACAATGAATACTGTATTATCGAATACGGGACAACCTTTAACGGCTTTTAATCTTGTTGAAATAAAAGGAAAGCAAAATGAAAAACGTATAGGCATTCAAGTGCCGACAGGTCGTTTTTTGCCAGAAGGTGTTCATATTAAAATTGGTGATGATTTCTCTAAAAAAATCCCTTATGTGATTTGTAATGGACCAAGTTGTATTGCCAATGATGTTTTAGATGATAAGCTTATAGCAGCTATGAAAAGTGGTACAAAGATGGTTGTAACTACAGTTAATTTTCGTGGTTCAGCTAATCCTATTGAATTTTCTCTGAATGGATTTACAGCTGCTTATACGGGTCCTGGTATGGAAGAAAAAGATTTCCAACAAGAACAAATAAAGCTTCAGCAGGCTATTCAATCAAAGCAAAAAGAAATTGAAGAGCGTATGCGGGCTGAGCAAGAAAAAGCAAAACAAAAATAACCATAGAATTGGTTGAAACTTTTTTATAATTGTTTATTTAAACCGCCACATTTTTTGTGGCGGTTTTTATTTTCTTAATTTTTTGAAAGAGTTCTACGTTTCCACCAACCAATACGCTCAGTTTTGGGAGTATCGTTAGATGTTGATGAGATAACAACGGGTTGATTGATTGTTTCTGCAATTGGGGAAAGAGAGGATTCGACAACTTTCTCCATCTCCATTGCAGTTTCTTTCTCTAATGTTTTTTGTATTTGCATTATCTCTTTAGAGGATGACTTTTTGCGTGTTCTACGTGTTGATTTTTTACTATTTTCAGGAGTTTTATCCTCTAACTCATGAATAGATTTATCTGCTTTTTTGGTTTTAAGTTTACGTGCAGAATTGGTTTTAGGCTTTTCTTCAAGAGATTTTTGTCCTGTGACATTTTGATCATTCTCTAGAGAAAGTTGACTTTCTTCTGCTTTTGAAGAACGTGTTTTACGTTTTTTAGGTTTAATACTTGTGTCAACTTTTGTCGTTTCATCTTGTTGTTGTATATCTAGAGCTTGTATATTATTTTTTATTTCTTCAGATTCAAAAGACTTAGCAGATGGAACACGACGTTTACGATGCGCTATTTTAATCTCTGCTAAAGCTTGCTTAGCAAAGTCTCCCACTGGTTCTGCGTAAGGAACACGAAGCTGAGAAAAACTACTATCTTGATTGCGTCGACCACCTCGACGTCCTCGGCGACGTCCTCGACGATAAGCATCATCACTCAACGTGTCTTCTTTTTTATGAACGGTGGAGGAAGAAAGATCAGTAGTTTCATCATGACGATTTTTGCGCCGACGCTTTGAGTTTGTTTCAGTGGGAGAGGAATTTTCAATAGTTTCACTCTTTATGAAAACAGAATCTTCAATTTCTTGCTTATTGTCATCTTCCAATGGAGATTGAGAAATATTCTCTGCTATTGTGCCTTTAGAAATAATAAGATGTTGCGTTCCAATACTATCATCTGCCTCAATACTAATATTAAGTTTAAAGCGTGTTTCTAAATTAACAAGAATATTGCGTTTGTGATTTAATACATAAAGCGCTGTTGCTACCGGTGTACGCACGATAATATTATATCGCGAATTATGAAGAAGATATTCTTCAATTGAGCGCATGACATGTAAAGCAATTGATGATTCAGAACGTATAGTTCCTGTTCCTGCGCAATGTGGGCAGGGCTGTGTTGTACTTTCTAAAACCGATATGCGAATACGTTGACGACTCATTTCTAAAAGGCCGAAGTGTGAAATATGACCAACTTGAATACGAGCTCGGTCATTTTTTAAACAGTCTTTTAATTTTTTTTCGACCAGTCGCACATTCCTTTCTTCAAGCATGTCAATAAAATCAATTACAATTAAACCAGCAAGGTCGCGTAAGCGTAATTGACGCGCTATTTCTTCTGCAGCTTCAAGGTTAGTTTGTAAGGCTGTCTTTTCGACAGAGAATTCTCTCGTAGAGCGGCCAGAATTTACGTCAATAGCAACAAGTGCTTCTGTTTGATTAATAACAAGATAACCGCCAGATTTTAAAGAAACCTGTGGTTGCAACATTTTATCAAGTTGAATTTCAATATTATTTCTTGCAAAAATGGGTATAGGATCACGGTAAGGTTGCACAACTTTTGCATGACTTGGCATAAGCATACGCATAAAGTCTTTCGCCTCACGATATCCTTGGTCTCCAGAGACAAGAATTTCACTAATGTTCTTATTGTAAAGATCTCTTATAGAACGTTTTATGAGATTACTTTCTTCATGGATAAGGCATGGTGCCGTTGACTCGAGTGTCAAAGTGCGAATCGTATCCCATAACCGCATAAGATATTCGTAATCGCGTTTAATTTCAGCTTTTGTTCTATTGGCGCCAGCTGTTCGTAAGATAACGCCCATACCTTTTGGAACGGATAATTCTTTTACGATTTCTTTAAGACGCTTACGGTCTTGCACATTCGTAATTTTTCGTGAAATACCACCGCCGCGTGCTGTGTTGGGCATTAAAACAGAATAACGACCTGCTAGAGATAAATATGTTGTAAGCGCGGCTCCTTTATTACCACGTTCTTCCTTGATAACTTGTACTAACAAAATTTGACGTCGTTTAATCACTTCTTGAATTTTATACTGGCGTCCTTGTTTTTTTTGATAAGTTGGGAATTCTTCGCGGATGTCCTCAGCACCGACCATTTCGATCTCATCATAAGAGGCATCGATATTTAATACTTCTTCTGTATCATCAATTGTTACAGTTTCAGATGTGATATCATTTTCAACATCGGCTGCTATGACACTCTTTTTTGTTCTTTTGGAGCGTCTTTTATTTTTAGTTGTTGCTTCCGTCAAGACATCTGCTGAATTTTCTCCTACAGCGGCGATTTCTTCTTCTTCAAGAAGAGCAAGGCGATCAGCAATAGGAATTTGATAATAATCAGGATGAATTTCAGAAAATGTCAAAAAACCATGACGATTTCCACCATATTCAACAAAAGCTGCTTGGAGAGATGGTTCTACACGCGTAATACGTGCGAGATAAATATTCCCCTTGAGCTGTTTTCTATGTTCTGATTCAAAATCAAGTTCTTCAATTTTGTTGCCGTGAACAACAACAACACGTGTTTCCTCCGGATGGGAGGCATCTATAAGCATTTTGTTTGACATAAGTTAATATCCTGAAGGCGACATGCACAATTTTATTCAAACGAATGCTATAATTATTCGTAAACATAAAAGGCTGTCTGCCATAAAAGGGAGGTACCAGAAAAACAGGACGGAACATCACGTGTAGATGCATGACAACATTTACACCATTTTTCATCATTATTCCCATCCGTTTTTTATGACTCATATTTCTTAAAAGTCTCCGGTAAAATAATCTTTAAAACAGTTCGGATATCCAAACCAACGAATCTTAAGTAATGCAATCCTAATTTTATAACATAGAAATTTTTCATCCATCACAAAGTCTCAACGCATAATATGCAAAAACTTTCTAAAAACAACTTAATATAAGTTACAGATAATTTAGATGGCTATTATCAGCTAGGAAGCATAGATATTCTTTTATGTTGATATCATGCGTTTGGCAAGTAACAATGTAAATATGTATCATGAGAATATCTTTATTACCTTAATTTTGTTTTTGAGTGTTTATAATGAAAGGATTTAGCATTTATTGAAAAATAGAGAATAAATTAGTGTATCGTTTTTATATAACCAAGATAAATTATTACAAATATAGTGTAGAGTATTTTGCTTATGATAAGAGTTTTTTTTACCAAAAAGCTGAAAATAGCCTGTTGGGATGTTATTATGCAAATCACATATTTTTTGCTATTTTTTCTGGTATTTCAAAGCAGTATTCAAGCCGCAGATCCTTTAAGACTTATCAATTTTCGAACTATTGGTGATAGTGCTCATACGCGTATTATTGCGATTTTCAATTCAAAACCAAATGTTCGTTTGCAGATTTTGGATAGACCTGCGCGTTTGGTTATCAATTTACCTACAATTGATTTTTCGATGCAAAATACGTCTTTAAATAAACAGAATACATTATCTATTATGCTTTTAGATGTGCGTTATGCTTTTTCTGATATACAGACTTCACGCATTATTTTGACAAGTAAAACGGCTTTTGTTGTTGAAAAAAGTGTCGTAAAAAAATTAGACAATGGTTTATGGCAGTTGCTGATTGATATTCGTAAAAGTACACAAGAAAAATTTGATGAGATATTAAAGAATCAGCAAAGAAGCAATTTTGATACAAAAACACCGTTGTTTCCCACACATAATTTTCGTGTTGTTCTTGATCCTGGTCATGGTGGTATTGACGGTGGTGCACGGGGTGTTACAGGAATTTTAGAGAAAGACGTGACTTTAAATTTTGCGCGTGCATTGCGAGATGAATTACAAAAGGATCCTCATATTACTGTTGCTTTGACGCGTGATTCCAATATTTTTTTAAGATTAAGTGAAAGAGTAAAAAAAGCGCAAGAGTTTGATGCTGATCTTTTTATATCTATTCACGCGGATACGATTGATGTACATTCTCTTCGCGGTGCCACAGTTTATACTCTATCAGAAAAAGCCTCTGATGCCATTGCAAAATCTTTAGCTGAAAGTGAAAATAAAGTTGATTTGCTTGATGGTTTGCCTGCAGATGAAACTCTTGAAGTTACAGATATTTTGATGGATCTTACGCGACGTGAAACGCATACATTCTCGGTTAATTTCGCAAATAGTATTATTTCAAGTTTATCAAAGAGTCGTATTAACTTGATCAATAATCCTCACCGGTATGCTAATTTTCAAGTTTTAAGAGCTTCAGATATACCCTCTGTTTTGATAGAGATAGGTTATTTATCCAATAAAGAGGACGAAAAGTTATTAAATGATCCTCATTGGAGAAAACAAATGGCAGCCTCTATTGCTCATTCTATTCGTCAATTTGCTGATTATAGGCAGAAAATGATACAGCCTCTTTAAATTTGTGAGAAAATAGAGTATCAGTAAGGGTTTCTAGTGTACCCTAGTATAAATAAAAGATAGAAAACAATTTCTCTTGATCTCAATCTTGTGGTGATATCCACATGGTGTGTTTGAAGTAACGTACTTTTTTCTTTAATTAATTCTTAAGAAAGCGATAGCCGTTTTTATGATGATTTTTTTAAGATATCTTCTTCGTTTTTTTATTGCTATTGGACTTTTTAGCACAATAACATGGGGTGTTGTGACCTGTGGTCAAGCAAATGCACTTCCTGATTATGAAGTTCTTTCACTTTATGAGCCGCCGGTAATGACCCGTGTCCATGCTTCTGATGGCCGTCTTATGGCAGAGTTTGCGACAAAACACCGTCTTTATTTGCCGATTCAATCAATACCAAAGCTTGTTATAGATGCTTTTGTTTCGGCTGAAGATAAGAATTTTTATCATCATTTTGGTTTAGATCCCGAAGGGCTTTCTCGAGCTTTGATCAATAATATTCGTAATATTGGTTCTGGAAGACGTCCAGAGGGCGCATCAACCATAACGCAACAAGTCGCAAAAAACTTCCTTTTAAGTTCAGAAACAACGTTAGAGCGTAAATTTAAGGAAGCTATTTTAGCTATGCGTATTGAGAAAACCTACTCAAAAGATCATATTCTTGAACTTTATCTCAATGAAATTTATCTGGGGCGTGGCACTTATGGCATAGCGGCTGCTTCTTTGACCTATTTTAATAAATCCGTCAATGATCTAACGCTAGAACAATGTGCTTATTTGGCTGCTCTTCCAAAAGGACCGGCAAATTATGATCCATTTAAGAATACAAAGCGAGCTATTGATCGTCGCAATTGGGTTATAGACCGGATGGTGGCAAATGGATATGTAACGCGTGAACAAGGTGAACAAGCAAAAGCTAAGCCTTTAGGAGCTATAATACGTGGTAGTGATAATTATGTTTTTGCGGCTGATTATTTTACTGAAGAAGTGCGACGTCGTTTAATACATCGCTATGGGGCTAAAACACTTTATGAAGGTGGACTTTCCATCCGTACAACGCTTGACCCACATTTACAACTTATTGCTCGGCGTGCTTTGCACGATGGATTAATTAAATTTGACCATGCGCAAGGATGGCGTGGAGCTTATGCACATATTGATGAGAAAGGTGATTGGGGGATAGAACTTGCAAATATCACAGGGCTAAATGATGTTCCTGAATGGCGTTTGGCTGTTGTCCTTTCTGCTAACCCCAATAAAGTAGAGATTGGTTTACAGCCACCACGTGAAGCTTCAGGTATATTATCAAAAAAACGCGAAACTGCAGTTTTATCAGAAGCTGATTCAAAATGGGCACTCCATGTTGTAAAAGAAAATGGTTATCGAAAAACTGTTCAGAGCTTATCTCATGTTCTGCAAATTGGGGATGTCATTTTTGTTGAAAAACTATCCAATACAAACAACACTTATCGTTTACAACAAATTCCAAAGGTTGAAGGCGCAATTGTTGCTATGGAACCTCATACAGGGCGCGTTCTTGCTATGGTGGGAGGATTTTCTTTTGCCGCCTCTGAATTTAACCGTGCAACCCAAGCTTATCGTCAACCGGGGTCCGCTTTTAAGCCTTTTGTTTATGCAGCAGCACTTGATAACGGATATACACCAGCATCCGTTGTTTTAGATGGCCCCATTGAAGTTCGTCAATATAATGGTGAAATTTGGCAACCCAAAAATTATGGTGGTACCTTTGCAGGACCTTCAACGTTGCGTTATGGTATTGAGCATTCTCGTAATCTTATGACAATACGGCTTGCCAATGATATGGGAATGCCTCTTGTTGCTGAATATGCAGAACGCTTTGGGGTGGTAGATAAATTGCAGCCTTATCTTCCCATGGCTTTAGGGGCTGGTGAAACAACAGTATTACGGATGGTTACAGCTTATTCCGTTATTGCCAATGGGGGACGCTCTATTAAACCTTCTCTGATAGACAGAATTCAAGATCGTTATGGGAAGACAATTTATCGTCATGATGATCGTATTTGCGAAAATTGTAATACGAATTCATGGAATAATCAAAGTGAACCCACATTGATTGATGAAAGAGATCAAGTTCTTGACCCTATGACAGCTTATCAAATTACATCGATGATGGAAGGGGTTGTTCAGCGTGGTACTGCAGCACGTTTACGATATCTTAATCGACATATTGCCGCTAAAACAGGAACAACAAATGACTCTAAAGATGTTTGGTTTATGGGATTTACTCCTGACATTGTCGTTGGTATTTTTGTTGGATACGATCAACCAGCTCCGTTAGGATATAATGGAACGGGAAGTTCATTAGCCGCTCCTATTTTTGGTGAGTTTATGGCAGATGCTCTTAAAGGAAAGCCAGATGTTCCCTTCAAAATGCCAAAGGGTATGATTTTAATGCCAATTAATCGAAAAACAGGAATGCTTGCTGAAAGAGGAGATCAAGATGTCATTATAGAAGCATTTAAACCAGGGACTGGTCCTGCTGATATCTATCAAGTCATTGGGAGTACGAATTCTTTTCAAGAAGGTGTTCCTGCAGTAACTACTTCTCCACAAGTCAATAAAGCTCTTGAAAGTGGGACGGGTGGGCTGTATTAGTCGATAAAATCTTTTTTGCCATGAGTTATGGTTTTTATCTATTTTTTTACAATGTCGGTTCCGTAAATAGAATGATAAAACCGTACCACTTTCTGATAGCAGCTCTTAAATTTGTATAAAATGCTAAGAGACATAACCAGAAAGAGTATTAAAAAATACGGTGTTAAATTATGCGAGCAGAAATAGAAACATTAGTTGATGAAATCCAGAAAGCAATTCAATTGCTAAGGGGGCATCTTTGACTGGGATCAATCACTAAAACGTCTCGAATATCTTAATCAAAAAGCGGAAGATCCATCATTATGGGATGATGCGCAACGAGCACAGGATATGATGCGTGAACGTCAACGTCTTGATGATTCAATCAATGGTCTTTTATCATTTACAAAAACACTTGAAGAATGCATTGAGCTTATTGCGATGGGCGAAGAAGAAAGTGATGTTGAAATTATCGCTGAAGCAGAAAATTCAATACGTAATCTTAAAAGCGAGATAGATAAAAGGCAAATTGATGTGCTTCTTTCAGGAGAGGCGGATCCAAATGATACCTATTTAGAAATTCATGCTGGAGCAGGGGGAACTGAGAGCCAAGATTGGGCTTCTATGCTCTTACGCATGTATATGCGCTGGGCTGAACAGCATGAAATGAAGGTTGAAGTTTTAGAAATTCATGATGGAGAAGAAGCAGGAATAAAGTCAGCGACTATTCTTGTAAAAGGGCATAATGCTTATGGACTGTTAAAGACAGAATCAGGCGTTCATCGCTTGGTGCGGATTTCCCCATTCGATTCGAATGCAAAGCGCCATACTTCTTTTGCGAGCATTTGGGTTTATCCGGTTATTGATGACAATATTGAAGTTGATGTTTCAGAGGCAGATGTGCGGATTGATACATATCGTGCATCAGGAGCAGGAGGGCAACATGTTAATACGACAGATTCTGCTGTTCGCATCACACATATAAAAACGGGTATTGTTGTTCAATGTCAAACTGAGCGTTCTCAGCATAAAAATCGCGCTACGGCTTGGTCGATGTTACGTGCACGTCTTTATGAAGAAGAACTCAAAAAAAGGGAAGAAGAAACGAATGCTGTTGAATCTTCTAAAACAGAAATTGGCTGGGGACACCAAATTAGATCTTATGTTCTTCAACCCTATCAACTTGTAAAAGACTTGCGCACAGGTGTTGAAAATACTGATCCACAATCCGTACTTAATGGTAACTTAGATGTATTTATAGAAGCAGCGCTTGCTCGACGTATTTATGGACAAGATAAAGAAATTGAAGATATTAATTAATTATATATCATCCTTCAAGGATGCAAATTTGTTTCTTAAGTTGTTCATTTTACTGATGTTGTGATTTACGGTAGCTCTTGATACTTGAGAGGTTCAAAGAGGTGTTCTCTTTTTTCCTTTCTTCAAGTTTTTTCTCACACGCCAATCCTGCTATATAAACGCATTGATTTATAATGATAATTCACTGTTTTGCATATTGAATGAGAATCCCGCATATCGTAAGATTCTTTCATTTCAAACTTGTTTATGTTGAATCAATCAAAATCACTTACTTGCACATAACAAACGGGATGAGTGTGTGGATAAAAATTATAGAAGAAAGGACTCAAAATGGCTCTTATGAACTGTCTTAAGTACTAGGGGCTATCCTCTCAAACACCTACGAGCTGGCAAGTGTGTGGTGGTGCCGGCTTGTTTCTTCACAAGCGTAAAGATCGGGGTGCTCAATGGACTTTTTATTATTTCATGGGAGACTTATCGTTATATCATTCACGAGGTGTCGACGTGAAATGGACTTGGGAGACAGATGTCTCTTTAAAACAAGCTTGTGAATGTGCACCCTAATGGGGCGCTTCTGTTTTACGTGAGGGGCGTGATCCTATTAAAGAACGCAATAAACAAAAGCGTGAGATAATAAGCAATCTCCATTATTTAAAAGATATTGCTCTAGAGACTTTTGAAAGTCGTAAAACCGAATTAAAGAATGATGGCAAAGGTGGCAAATGGTTTTTATCTTTACGGCTTTAATTCTCCCACAATTAGGCTGTATTTCCGTTTCAGAGATTACACAAACAGAGATACACAATATCTTGCTCTTATTTGGCATACAAAAGCTGGCGCTGCTTACAAAGCTCTCATTCCGTTTCAATCGTTGTCCCAAACATGCTGCTGCATTATGACGGATGCAAGTGAATTGATTTTGATTCATTCAAAATAAGAAGAATCCGAAATGAGAAAAATTTACGATATTCAGGAGGATAATTTAAATGTAGAATAATCAGTTGTTCTTATAAAGCAATATATTATAAAAATTGAAACCATTGGAAAAATTAATATCAATTGGGAAGGAAAACTTTTGCTTTTTAAGATAAATTAAGCATTCTCTTTACAAGTCACCATTACGATGTAAAAGTGTTGCAGCAGCTAAAACATTCTCAGCATGTCCAGATACACTTACTTTGCGCCATTCTTCTGTTATTATTCCATGTGCATCAATTAAAAAAGTGCTCCGTTCAACACCCATATATTTGCGTCCATACATACTTTTCTCCACCCAAACACCATAAGCTTCAAGGGTTCTTTTTTCTTCATCAGAAACCAAGATAACATCAAGTTCATGTTTTACTTTAAATTTATCATGTTTTTTTACATTATCTGGAGAGATTCCAATAACAACAACACCAATTTCATCAAATTTCGTCTTTAATTGTGTAAAGTCAAGCGCTTCGCTTGTGCACCCACTGGTATCATCTTTGGGATAGAAATATAAAACAACAGTTTTTCCTTTAAAGTCAGAAAGACGCACTGTCTCTCCTCCATCGCGTGGTAAATTAAAATCAGGAGCAAGAGTACCTTTCATTGAGTTTATCATTTTTTTATCTTTCTTTTTAAGCGCAAAGATCAATCACTAGCATACAGAGAAGGAATAAAGTTTCAACTCTCTAAAATAGAATTATTTTAAAGACTTTTTCGCCATCATATAAAATTATTCTGTCATAAGAATTAAATTAAAAAATGAGGAAAGAAAGCGTAAGAAAGATCAATATCATGGATATAAATATAGAATGAATGAGACATCAATAGATTATAGCGGTTTGATCAAAATATGTTTTTTCTTTCCGAAAGAAAGTTTAATGATTCCTTCTGCTGTCACATCTTTTTCAATAATAAGGTGTGTTTCATCCTTTATTATTTGATCATTAACACGTATTCCTCCACCTTGAACGTGTCGGCGTGCCTCACTATTAGATTTAGCAAGTCCTGCTTGTACTAAAAGAGTGAGCAATCCAACACCTTTTTTAAATTCTGAGGAATTAATTTCAACAGTTGGAAGATTTTCTCCCAGAGTTTTTTCTTCAAACGTTTTGCGAGCCGTTTCTGCAGCTTCATCGGCAAGAGCGCGTCCATGCAACATTGCTGTAACTTCTGTTGCAAGAATTTTTTTTGCTTCGTTAATTTCAGTTCCTTGTAATAGAGAAAGTTTAAGAATCTCATCCATCGGTAATGGAGTATAGAGCTTTAGAAATCGTGTTACGTCAGCATCTTCTGTATTGCGCCAGTATTGCCAAAATTGATAAGGTGAAAGTTTATCCGCATTCAGCCATACAGCTCCATTCAATGATTTACCCATTTTGGCACCGGAAGAGGTTGTCAGCAATGGTGATGTTAACGCATATAATTGCGGTGTTCCTAAACGATGCCCTAATTCGATTCCGTTAATAATGTTGCCCCACTGATCAGAGCCCCCCATTTGCATACGCAACCCATAACGTTTATAGAGTTCAACAAAGTCATAAGCTTGCAGAATCATATAATTAAACTCTAAGAATGACAAAGAGTGTTCACGCTCAAGTCTGAGTCTGACAGAATCAAATGACAACATACGGTTGACAGAAAAATGCTTTCCTACATCACGCAAAAATTCTAAGTAGTTTAAATTGCATAACCATTCCGCGTTATTCACAATACAAGCATCGGTTTCTCGGTCACCGAATGTCAAATAGTTAGCAAATACTTTTTTTATACCATCAATATTTGCAGCAATATCATCTTGTGTCAGGAGGCGTCGTGCTTCATCTTTGAAGGAAGGATCACCGATCAATCCGGTTCCTCCGCCCATTAAAGCAATGGGGCGATGACCCGTTTTTTGTAACCAATAAAGCATCATAATCTGAAGAAGACTTCCAGCATGTAAACTCGATGCTGTTGGATCAAATCCAGTATAAGCGCTTACAGTTTCTTTTGAAAAAAGATCATCTAAGCCTTTTTCATCTGAAATTTGGTGGATAAAACCACGTTCGCTCATAATGTGTAAAAAATCAGATTTAAAGGCAAACACAGATTTAATTTCCTAATTTAAGAGTGTATTTATTGTATATAATAGGCGATTGTATAATGAATTATTAATGCGTTATCTACCATAAATAACGCACATATCACAAAAGAACGAAATATATTAATAATTAAAGATAATAATACAGGTATTATTCCTTTTTTACGCTAAAAAAACACTCCACAGTAATAGAAAGAAGAACTCTTTATCCTAATTTCTACCCTGAAATGAAATTTAGGAAAGTTGCAAATACATTCTGTAACAGTAAATTACTTCAGTTATAAACAGAAGCGGCTTTTGCTGTTTTTTTATGAAGTTCTTGTATTTTTCTAAGTTAGTGAAAGTATTTCAGGAGGAGGAGCGAGAAGTTCATTGGTGATATGGTTATCCAAATAGTGTGCACATCGTTCAATAAGTTCTTCATGACATCCACTGAAAAAATGATTAGCCCCTTCCAATATTTCTTGTGTGATGATGATACCTTTTTGTGTTTTTAATTTATCGACAAGTATTTGAACATCTTTTGGGGGAGAAACTTTATCGATACCGCCATGAATGATAAGTCCAGAAGAGGGACAAGGTGCAAGAAATGAAAAGTCATAAACATTAGGCTGAGGGGCAACAGAGATAAATCCCTCAATTTCCGGTCGGCGCATTAAAAGCTGCATACCAATCCATGCTCCAAATGAATATCCTGCTACCCAACAATTCTTAGAATCTGGATGTTGTGTTTGCACCCAATCGAGAGCAGCAGCAGCATCTGAAAGTTCTCCTATTCCATAATCAAATTCACCCTGACTACGACCAATACCACGAAAGTTAAAACGTAAAGTTGTAAAGCCACGTTGTTGGAACATATAAAAGAGGTCATAGACAATTTTATGATTCATAGTTCCACCAAATTGGGGATGAGGATGCAAAATGATCGCAATGGGTGCATTTTTTTGTTGTGAAGGTTGATAACGCCCTTCGAGCCGACCTGCGGGACCGTTAAAAATAATTTCTGGCATAAAATGCTCCTTAATGCAATAAAAGGCTCTCTTTGACCATGGTCGACTTTTACCATAGAATCTCTTAAATAATTATTAGATATTCTTTTTTTAGTGCACTTTTCAAGAAAATTGCGCTATTTTTTTACTCAATTCATAAGATTAATGATTGCGATGTAAAATGGTTATAAAACGCCGATATTTTGATCATAACGCAACAACACCACTCAAAAAAGCGGCACGGATAGCGTTACTGGAATCTTTAGAAATATTTGGTAATCCATCATCGGTTCATAAGGAAGGGCGTGCGGCTAAAACTTTGTTGCAAAAGGCCCGTCGGCAAATCGCTGAAAATCTTAAAACAGATCCAGATCACGTGGTATTTACCTCTGGTGCGAGTGAAGCAGCAATGACTTTGTTAACCCCCTTTTACAATATGGGGAATGCAAAGGTTCAATTTTCTCATCTTTACCTTGGAGCAACTGAACATCCCTCTGTTTTAGAGGGAGGGCGTTTTTCTAAAGAATTGATAAGCATCATTGCTGTTGATCAAGATGGGCTTATTCAACAAGATAAATTAACATCACTCTTAGCGGCTCACGATAAAACAAAAGGTTTACCTCTCGTTGCTATTCAAGCTGCAAATAGTGAAACTGGTGTTGTTCAACCATTAAAAGAAATAGCCGCTGTTGTTCGCGATTTAGGAGGCACTCTTGTTGTTGATTTGACACAATATGTAGATAAAAATTTTGTTGATATTCATCAGTTAGGAGGAGACTTTTTTATACTGTCTGCCCATAAAATTGGCGGTCCTAAAGGGATAGGTGCTTTTGTTTCATGTGGTAATCTTCTCACTCCACATCCTCTTATTGTCGGGGGAGGACAGGAAAAAGGTTTACGGGGAGGAACAGAAGCATTGCCCCTTATAGCTGCTTTTGGAGCAGCAATGGCTGATTGTTTCACGCAAGAAGAAAGAAAACAATTAATATATTTACGCAATAAATTAGAAGATGGACTACAGAAAATAAGTAAAAATGTTGAAATTTTTGGCAAAAGAGTTCAACGTTTGCCAAATACAACTTACTTTACCGTGAAAAATATAAAAGCTGAAACGATGCAAATTGCTTTTGATTTAGAAGGGTTTTCTGTATCGGCTGGCTCTGCTTGTTCTTCGGGAAAAGTAAAACAAAGCAAAGTTTTAGAGGCAATGGGGTATCATGTTCCAAATGGTGCCATTCGCATTTCGATAGGACGTGATACAACTTCTGAAGATATAGATGATTTTCTATCGTTTTTTTCTCAAATTATAAACAGGAAAAAAGAATAAAATTTATCACTAAAAAAATAGAAAAATTAGAATTATTTTAAAGATAAAATAAGTTTGATTGAAATTTTTGCACTTTACCTATAGCTTAGGAGATAACTTGCTTACTTTAATCTTGTAAAAAAACAAGACTTTTAGTTACCGGTTTTTGACGCCCAAAAATGGAGAAAATTTATGCCGGCAGTACAAGAAACGATACGCCAAGTACGTGAAATAGATGTTGACCAATATAAATATGGTTTTGAAACCAATATTGAAACCGATAAAGCTCCAAAAGGCTTAAATGAGGATATTATCAAATTTATTTCCGCTAAAAAACATGAGCCTGAATGGATGCTAACATGGCGCTTAAAAGCTTACCGCCGTTGGCTAACAATGCAAGAGCCACATTGGGCGCGTCTTGAATATCCTAAAATTGATTTTCAGGAGCTTTATTATTATGCTGCTCCTAAAAATCATACAGGACCAAAATCTTTGGATGAAGTGGATCCTGAGTTATTAGCAATGTACGAAAAACTTGGCATTCCCCTTAAAGAACAAGAGATTTTGGCAGGAGTAAGAAAACAGTCTGATCCCTCCACTTTTGATGACAGTATGTCTGTATCGGGGCAGGTGGCTGTTGATGCAGTCTTTGATTCTGTCTCTGTTGTAACAACATTCAAGAAAGAGCTGGCACGTGCTGGTGTGATTTTTTGTTCTATTTCAGAGGCGATTATTGAACATTCTGAGCTTATTAAAGAATATTTAGGAACAGTTGTACCTGTAAGTGATAATTATTATGCGGCCTTAAATGCAGCTGTTTTTACAGATGGTTCATTTGTTTATATTCCCAAAGGAGTTCGTTGCCCTATGGAGCTTTCAACTTATTTTAGGATTAATGAACGCAATACAGGCCAGTTTGAACGAACATTGATTATTGCAGCTGAAGATTCCTATGTTTCTTATCTTGAAGGATGTACAGCCCCCCAACGTGATGAAAACCAACTTCATGCTGCTGTTGTTGAACTTATTGCCCTTGAAAATGCAGAGATTAAATATTCTACAGTACAAAACTGGTATCCTGGTGATAAAGATGGAAAGGGTGGTATTTATAATTTTGTGACGAAGCGTGGAGATTGTCGAGGTGATAACTCTAAGATTTCATGGACACAAGTTGAGACCGGTTCTGCGATTACTTGGAAATACCCATCCTGCTTATTGCGCGGTGAGAACGCGCGTGGAGAATTTTATTCTATTGCTGTTGCAAACGGTCATCAACAAATTGATTCCGGTACAAAAATGATCCATTTAGGAAAAAATACATCCAGTCGCATTATTTCTAAAGGTATTTCTGCAGGTTTTTCAAATAACACTTATCGAGGACAAGTCACAGCGCATCGAAAAGCACAAAATGCGCGTAACTTTACGCAATGTGATAGTTTGTTAATCGGGAATGAATGTGGAGCTCATACAGTTCCTTATATTGAAGCAAAAAATGCAACTGCTCAGTTTGAACATGAAGCCACAACATCAAAAATTTCTGATGACCAACTTTTTTATGTTATGCAAAGAGGAATTCCTGAAGAAGAAGCTATCGCATTAATTGTAAATGGTTTTGTAAAAGAGGTTATTCAAAAACTTCCCATGGAATTTGCTGTCGAAGCGCAAAAGCTTATTGGTATTAGCCTTGAAGGTAGTGTTGGATAATTTTATTTAATGAGATAAATTGAAGGCTTGATGCAAAAAGGCTGTAACCGTAGCGTATAATGCTAAAAATAACCTCTATGGTAATTACAAAAGTAGATGGATGCTAAGGCGAAATAACACAGCATTGGTATCTGAAAAAAAACAGCCAGAACAGGATTAAATGATGTTAGAGATAAAAAATTTGCGCGCACGTATTGCTGGAACCGATACAGAAGTTATTCGTGGTTTAAACTTGACGGTTCAAGACGGAGAAATTGCCGCTATCATGGGACAAAATGGAGCCGGAAAATCAACTTTGTCTTATTTACTTGCTGGTCGTGATGATTATGAAATAACAGAAGGAGATATTCTCTATAATGGACAATCACTTTTAGAAATGGATCCAGCAGAACGGGCTGCATATGGTGTTTTTCTTGCATTTCAATATCCAATGGAAATACCAGGGGTAGCAACGATGGAATTTTTAAAAGTTGCGATGAATTCTCAACGTAAAGCGCGAGGTGATGAAGAGCTTAAAATTCCTGAATTTATAAAATACGTCAAAGAAGTTTCAGCCAAACTTGAAATAGATATGGATATGCTAAAGCGTCCATTAAATGTAGGTTTTTCAGGTGGAGAGAAAAAACGCGCTGAAATTTTACAAATGGCACTTCTTGAACCTAAACTTTGCATTTTAGATGAGACGGATTCTGGTTTAGATATTGATGCACTAAAAATTGTTGCAGATGGTGTTAATAAACTTCGCGATTCAAAACGTTCATTTTTGGTGATTACCCATTATCAACGGCTGCTTAATTATATTATTCCTGATACGGTTCATGTCCTTTATAAAGGACGAATTATCAAAAGTGGAGATAAATCCTTAGCCCTTTATTTAGAGCAAAATGGCTATGCTGATCTTATCAGAGAAGCGGTTTAAGGTTATTAATATGAATGCACAGCAAAACTTGTTAGCGGTTGAAGAAGATATACTCAGTAATTTCAACCAGTATATAAACGACTTACCTGGTAATAAAGCCGTGCGGGAAATTCGCAAGAAAGCTATTCAGCAGTTTCAAATGACACGGCTTCCTTCCCGTAAAATCGAAAGTTGGCACTATACAAATCTACGCACATTATTGAAGTCTGTTAGCAACTTTTCAAAAGTCCAAGACAATCAATTGGTTGATGCATTACTTTCAGAAAGCGCTGTTTTTTCCATGAACAATGGAAAAGCATCGACACAGTCCAAGGTAGACAATATTACAGTAAAACGCCTTTCAGATGCATTAGAAGATAATTCTATACAGATAAATCAAAACATTTCTGATGATAATTTTATTGGACAGTTAAATACAGCTTTTGTTACAGATGGTTGGCTTTTTCATATTCCTGAAAATACAAAGCTAAATATACCCATTGAATTACAAAATATACAAATGGGGGGACAATCGCATATTTTTTCAGATATAAAAGTTGATAAAAATAGTCAGGTTGTGTTTATTGAACATCAGGTTGGCAATGATAAAGATACCTTTGTCAGTTCAGTATTTTCATTAAATATTGCTGCTGATAGTGATGTTACGTGGATTCTTATTCGCAATCGTGATTTTAATTCTACACAGTTTGGCCAATTTCGTGCTATTCTTGATCAAGGAGCCAAGCTATCACTTTATGTCATTAATATAGGGAGTCAATTAAATCGCCAGGAAATCGATATTAAATTACGGGGAGAAGAATCTGATTTCCAATTACGCGTTATAAATTTATTATCAGGGCAAACACATAGTGATCTTACAATGACTGTTTGTCATCTTAATGAAAGATCAACATCAACGGAAATTATACGCAATGTCGTTACAGATAGGGCTGTAGGTGTTTTTCAAGGGATAATACGTGTTGCTCAAAAAGCGCAAAAAACAGATGCACGTATGGCCTGTAATAGCCTTATCCTTTCAGATGATGCAGAATTTAATGCAAAGCCTGAATTAGAGATTTTTGCTGATGATGTTGCATGCGGTCATGGTGCAACAGTTGCTAATATTAATCATGATTATCTTTTTTATCTCATGGCGCGCGGTATTCCATTTAAAACGGCTCGTGCACTTTTGATTAAAGGATTTATCTCTGAGCTTATTGATGACATCAAGCAAGATAATATTCAGATTATTTTGGAGAATATCATTGGTAAATGGCTTGAAAAAAATGTTTAAGGGAGGAGAAATGGAAAATAATGTACAAACATTTATCTATAATGTCGAAGAAATTCGACGTGATTTTCCTCTTTTGCACCATCAAGTTTATGGAAAGCGATTAGCCTATCTTGATAGTGCTGCTTCTGCCCAAAAACCACAATCAGTACTCAATGCAATGAATAATTATTATCACTATAGTTATGCTAATGTGCATAGAGGAATGTACTTTTTAGCCAATGCAGCAACGCAATCCTATGAAAATTCTCGTGAAACCGTTCGTGTTTTTCTAAATGCACAAAAAGCTGAAGAAATTGTTTTTACGAAAAATGCAACGGAAGCTATTAATACTGTTGCTTATGGTTGGGCTATGCCCAAGCTCAAGGAAGGTGATGAGATTGTTCTAACGATTATGGAACATCATTCAAATATTATTCCTTGGCATTTTCTCCGGGAACAAAAAGGTGTTAAACTTGTTTTTGTTCCTGTTGATGAAAATGGTGTTCTGCATATTGAAGATTTCCAAAAGGCTTTAAGCGAAAAAACGCAGCTTGTTGCTATAACGCATATGTCTAATATATTAGG
Organism: Bartonella sp. AP58NXGY; assembly: GCF_042195785.1. Classification (NCBI taxonomy): domain Bacteria; kingdom Pseudomonadati; phylum Pseudomonadota; class Alphaproteobacteria; order Hyphomicrobiales; family Bartonellaceae; genus Bartonella; species Bartonella sp. AP58NXGY. Next base: position 102,153 of record NZ_JBHIOY010000004.1, read on the forward strand.
AACTGTACCTCCTGTTAAAGAAATTATTAAGCGAGCACATCAATATTCTATTCCTGTTCTGGTTGATGGTTCTCAAGGAGCAATACATTTAACCGTTGATGTGCAAGATCTCGATTGTGATTGGTATGTCTTTACAGGTCATAAGCTTTATGGCCCCACTGGTATTGGTGTTCTTTATGGGAAGGAACATAGATTAGAGGAAATGCGTCCTTTTCAAGGGGGAGGGGAAATGATCGAAGAGGTAACAACCGATAAGGTGTTTTATAATGCCCCTCCTTACCGTTTTGAAGCAGGCACTCCTCCTATCGTTGAATCTATTGGATTAGCAGCGGCTATTGATTATATACAAGAGAAAGGTCGGAGTAAGATTCATGCCCATGAGATGTCCCTTTTAGCTTATGCGCATGAAAAACTGAAAACGGTTGAGTCATTGCGTATTTATGGTCATTCTCCTAATAAAGGAGCGATTATATCATTTGCCATTGAAGGGATTCACGCTCATGATATCGCTATGTTTATTGATAGAAAAGGTGTTGCGATACGCGCAGGAACCCATTGTGCACAGCCTTTATTACAGCGCTTTGGTCTAACATCTATTTGTCGCGCATCGTTAGCCATGTATAACACTCAAGAAGATATAGATCAATTAGTAGAATCATTGAAAGAAACAAGGACATTTTTTAATGGCTGAATCACTTGAAGAGCGTCATTCTACAGAATCTGTTGAAAGTGTAAACGAAAATAAGAAATCTTACATATCAGCAATTCCAGCAGACGAAATTGATCGTATGACGAATGATATTATTGCTGCTCTTAAAACAGTTTATGACCCAGAGATTCCTGCTGATATTTATGAGCTAGGACTGATTTATCGTATTGATATTGAAGATGATCGTTCAGTAAAAATTGAAATGACTCTTACAGCACCGGGATGTCCTGTTGCAGGTGAAATGCCAGGGTGGGTAGAAAATGCAGTCAGTGCAGTTGAAGGGGTTTCGTATGTTGAAGTCACTATGACTTTTGATCCACCATGGACACCTGATTGTATGTCAGAAGAAGCACAAATTGCTGTCGGATGGTACTAACAATACTATCCGTAAATGCATCGTTTTTCGCAAAAATTTGGATTAAAAAACGATCCCATGCATTATAATAAACAAAAATTAGAACTTAACTGGATTGGAAAAGAGAAACGCCCCAAACTAGAATCTTGTATCTTGTTAGAAGATCTTGAAAAATCTTATCATGCCTCGCATCAAATATCATCACAGGATATTTTTGATAATAAACTTATTTTTGGTGATAATCTACTCGCACTCAAGGCACTTGAGCAAGAATATACGGGGAAGGTAAAATGTATCTACATCGATCCACCTTATAATACAGGCAATGCCTTTGAACATTATGAAGATGGTTTGGAGCATTCCCTATGGCTAAGTCTTATGAGAGACAGACTAGAATTGTTACATCGCTTATTGGCAGATGATGGAAGTATTTGGATTTCCATTGATGATGATGAACAAGCCTATCTTAAAGTGATGATGGATGAAATTTTTGGTCGCCAAAATTTCATCAACAATATAATTTGGCAAAAGAAATATGCCCCACAAAATGATACAAAGTGGCTTTCCGATAACCATGATTTTATAATGGTTTATGCCAAAGACAAAACGATTTGGCGTCCTCATTTACTTCCTCGTTCAAGCGATATGGATGCGCGCTATAAAAATCCTGATAATGATCCTCGCGGTCCTTGGAAATCGGGAGATTTATCCGTGAAAAGAGTAACACCTAAGGACATTTATGAAATCATCACACCTTCTGGACGCGAAGTTATGCCTCCTAATGGTAGAAGTTGGGCGATGAGTGAAAAAAAATTCTCTGAATTATTGCAAGATAATCGTATTTGGTTTGGCCCCGCAGGAAGCAATGTTCCTTCTTTGAAGCGTTTTTTATCAGAAGTAAAAAATGGTATGGTTTCAATGACGATTTGGCTTTATGAGGAAGTAGGGCATAACCAAGATGCCAAAAAAGAAGTCAAAGCCTTTAATTCTGATAATGTCTTTACAACTCCCAAACCTGAGCGATTAATGAAACGCATCATTCAACTTGCCACCACCCCTGGTGATCTTGTCTTGGATTCCTTTGCTGGTTCTGGTACGACCGGTGCTGTTGCTCATAAAATGGGCCGCAAGTGGATTATGATTGAACTCGGTGAACATTGTCATACACACATTATTCCTCGTTTAAAACAAGTAATTGATGGAACTGATCAAGGGGGAATTTCTAAAAGTGTCAATTGGCAAGGTGGCGGTGGATTTCGTTATTATCGCCTTGCACCTTCTCTGTTGCAGAAAGATCCATGGGGACAATGGGTTATTAGTCGTGAATATAATGCTGCGATGCTTTCAGAAGCCATGTGCAAACATATGGGATTTACCTATGCGCCGGATAAAAATCATTATTGGATGCAGGGATATTCAACGGAAACGGATTATATTTATGTCACAACCAGCGCTATGACCCATGAACAACTCCGTATCATGAGCGAAGAGGTGGGCTCTCATCGCACCCTGCTGATTTGTTGTACAGCCTTTGATATAAAAACAGCATCATTTGAGAATCTTACACTTACAAAAATCCCCCGTGCAGTATTGGAAAAATGCGAATGGGGAAGGGATGATTATAGTTTAAATGTAGCCAATCTTGAACCAATGATTGTGGTAAAAGAAAGTGAAAAAGATAAAGATATTGCGCAACAAGAATTAGATCTATTTGGATAAATATCAACGAGGCAGGTTACGAATGAGCCGTAATAAACAAAAATTAGAACTTAACTGGATTGGAAAAGAGAAACGCCCCAAACTGGAACCTCGTATATTGTTAGAAGATCTTGAAAAGTCTTATCATGCCGCGCATCAAATATCATCACAGGATATTTTTGATAATAAACTTATTTTTGGTGATAATTTACTCGCACTCAAGGCACTTGAGCAAGAATATACGGGGAAGGTAAAATGTATCTATATAGATCCACCTTATAATACAGGCAATGCCTTTGAACATTATGAAGATGGTTTGGAGCATTCCCTATGGCTAAGTCTTATGAGAGACAGACTAGAATTGTTACATCGCTTATTGGCAGATGATGGAAGTATTTGGATTTCCATTGATGATGATGAACAAGCCTATCTTAAAGTGATGATGGATGAAATTTTTGGTCGCCAAAATTTCATCAACAATATAATTTGGCAAAAGAAATATGCCCCACAGAATGATACAAAGTGGCTTTCCGATAACCATGATTTTATAATGGTTTATGCCAAAGACAAAACGATTTGGCGCCCTAATTTACTTCCTCGTTCAAGCGATATGGATGCGCGCTATAAAAATCCTGATAATGATCCTCGTGGGTTATGGCAATCGGATAATCTGTCTGCGAAAAGAGTAACACCTAAGGATATTTATGAAATCATTACACCTTCTGGACGCAAAGTTATGCCTCCCGCTGGAGCTAGTTGGCGGGTTAGTAAAGAAAAGTTTGCCAAGCTGTTAGAGGATAATCGCATTTGGTTTGGAACAGATAATGGCGGAGTACCAAGGATCAAACGTTTTTTATCAGAAGTAAAGAATGGCATGGTTTCAATGACCATTTGGCCCTATACGGAAGTAGGGCACAACCAAGACGCCAAAAAAGAAGTCAAAGCCTTTAATTCTAATAATGTCTTTACAACTCCCAAACCTGAGCGGTTAATGGAACGCATCATTCAACTTGCCACCAACTCTGGTGATCTTGTCTTGGATTCCTTTGCTGGTTCTGGCACAACCGGTGCTGTTGCGCATAAAATGGGCCGCAAGTGGATTATGATTGAACTCGGTGAACATTGTCACACCCATATTATTCCTCGTTTAAAACAAGTAATTGATGGAACTGATCAAGGGGGAATTTCTAAAAGTGTCAATTGGCAAGGTGGCGGTGGATTTCGTTATTATCGCCTTGCACCTTCTCTGTTGCAGAAAGATCCATGGGGACAATGGGTTATTAGTCGTGAATATAATGCTGCGATGCTTTCAGAAGCCATGTGCAAACATATGGGATTTACCTATGCGCCGGATGAAAATCATTATTGGATGCAGGGATATTCAACGGAAACGGATTATATTTATGTCACAACGAGCGCCATGACCCATGAACAACTCCGTATCATGAGCGAAGAAGTGGGCTCTCATCGCACCCTGCTGATTTGTTGTACAGCCTTTGATACAAAATCATCATCCTTTGAGAATCTTACACTTACAAAAATCCCCCGTGCAGTATTGGAAAAATGCGAATGGGGAAGGGATGATTATAGTTTAAATGTAGCCAATCTTGAACCAATGATTGTGGTAAAAGAAAGCGAAAAAGATAAAGATATTGCGCAACAAGAATTAGATCTATTTGAATAATATATAAAAAGCGGAGTTTTTTATGAACAGTGTTGAAAAAAGGATTTCAGCTCGCTTATCGTTGCGTGATCCTCAACGTGAATCATTAAATATTTTGGTGAAAATTTTAGAAAATATAGAGCTTTCTAAAAATGCTGATTTAGTTGCGAAATTAGAAATAATAAAAAGTCTCTATCCTTCTGTACAAGATTTTGAACGAAGCTTTCCCTCTTTTTGTTTTGCCTTAGCAACGGGAGTTGGAAAAACGCGACTTATGGGAGCTTTTATTAGCTATCTTTATTTAACAGGTCGTAGCCGACATTTTTTTGTTTTAGCTCCAAACTTGACTATTTATGAAAAATTAAAACAGGATTTTAGTCCTCAAAGTCCGAAGTATGTTTTCAGTGGAATAAGTGAATTCATTGCAAATAGACCCATTATTATTACAGGTGAAGATTATGAAAGTGGTAAAGGTATTCGCGCTGATGAACACCACTATTACGGACAAAAACGTTTGTTTGAAAATCGGAATACGGCCTTTATCAATATTTTTAATATTTCTAAAATTAATACAACGGATAATAAAAAAGGCGCACTAAAATCTAGTATTCCGCGAATTAAACGCTTACAAGAAACGATTGGTGAAAGTTATTTTGATTATCTCGCAAATCTTCCTGATTTAGTTTTGTTAATGGATGAAGCACATCGTTATCGAGCGTCTGCTGGTGCGGCAGCAATTAATGAGTTAAAACCTGTTTTAGGAATAGAGCTTACAGCGACACCGAAAACAATAGGTGCAAAACCTGTAGATTTTAAAAATGTTGTTTACAGTTATTCACTTGCAGAGGCTATGAGAGATGGTTTTGTAAAAGAGCCTGCTGTTGCTACACGTAAAGACTTTCGTCCTCAAAATTATACATCTGAACAATTAGAACATATTAAATTACAAGATGCAATTCATGCCCATGAAAACGTGAAAGCAGATTTAATTGCCTATGCCAAAGATTATAACAAAAAGTTTGTTAAGCCTTTTATTTTAGTTGTCGCTCAAGATACAAATCATGCACAGAAATTGCGTGATTTATTGGAATCAGATGATTTTTTTGCAGGAGCTTATAAGGGAAAAGTTATAGAGATTCATACAAAACAGTCAAATGTAGAGGAAGATCAAAATATTCAAAAACTCATTGTGATTGAGAATCCTCATGAGCCAACAGAAATTGTTATTCACGTTAATAAATTAAAGGAGGGATGGGATGTTAGCAATCTTTATACTATCGTACCGTTGCGTGCATCGGCTTCAGAAATTTTAACAGAACAAACAATTGGGCGTGGATTGCGTTTGCCTTATGGGCATAGAACAGGCATAGAATCTATTGATCGTTTAACAATCATTGCGCATGATCGTTTTCAAGATATTATTGATCGTGCGAACGATCCGAATTCAATTATAAAAAAGCATATTGAGATTGGAACAGGGGGTGATATATCCTCTGAAAAATCGGATATAGTGACAGTTCCAAGTCAAGCAGAAGCTTTATTTATAAAAACGATAGTAACACGTCATTCCGATATAAATGGAACATCTGATTTACACGGTATCATGTTACGTAATACGGATTCACCCACATTAACCTCTGAAGAACAAGAAATTGCTGCTATCGCATGGGATATTATTAAAGAGAATGATAATTTACCAAGTTCTCAAATGCTTTGTTCTGCACCGATACAAGAAAAAATGAATAATAAAATTATGAGTATTATACCGCTAGCACAAAAGTCTCTTGTGTCAAAAGTGGTTACAATTCTGACAAAACAATTACCAGAACTGATCATAGATATTCCCAATATTGTACTCATACCTTCGCGTGAGGTTACTTATGGTTTTTCTGATTTTGATTTGGAAAATCTAGAAAGTTTAAATTTGCAACCTGTTAGTAAAGAACTTTTAATTCGAGAATTGCGTACCCATAAAAGCATTTTTCTCACTTCTAAGGATAAATATATTAAAGAGCCTCATCTTGAAAATTACATCATTCGTGGTTTAATTGATAATGATTTTATCGATTATGATAGCCATACGCCATTATTACGAAAATTGGCTTGTCAGATGGTAGAGCATTTCCGATCTTATTTACCCAATGATATAGCCGTTGAGAACGTATTAATTCACTATCAGCATAAGATTAATACTTTTATTGTTGCGCAATTAAGAGAACATCAATGGGAAACACAAAAAGATTATGAGATTAAAGTTACACGAGGTTTTACAACTTTAACACCTATCCATTATGTTTTGCCGCAAGGAACATCTCCTATTGATTTTCGTAATATTCCTGCCATTAAAAGAGACATTAAGAAACTTATATTCAGCGGCTTTAGGAAATGTTGTTATCCTTTGCAAAAGTTTGACTCAGTAGAAGGGGAATTACGATTTGCTCAAATATTAGAAGACGATGCAAAAGTATTGAAATGGATGAAACCCGCTCGAGGTTTTTTCAAGATAGAATATGATAAAGGATCAGCCTATGAACCGGATTTTGTTGTAGAAACGAAGGATGCCAAATATCTTTGTGAACCTAAAAAAGCTTCTGAAATACAAAACGCTATTGTTTTAAAAAAGAAACAAGCAGCAGTTCAATGGTGTTGTCATGCAACGCATTATGCAGCTACTTATGGTGGTAAAAAATGGTATTATGTTCTTATTCCTCATGATGCTATTAAAGCAAATAGTAGTTTTGAAGGTTTGTGTGCAGAATTTACCATTTCAGAATCTATACTTGAGAGCACATAATTTTTTGCTTAAAAAAACACATAAGTTTTTTAACTGGCCGATGCGAGAAACAATCAAATGTTTTGAATATTATTTTTAATTTTGTTCCCTGTTGCACCATTAATTTAAGAATATGAGCTAATTCTTAAATCATGAAATTATTATTTTTTTCTAACTAACTTAAAATAAAAGGAAAAATTTATAGGAAAATTATACAATATTATGCTTTTTTATGGAGATTTTCAGCTCATTTATGATTTTTGATAAAAATAGAAGCTTACTTTCTTTATATGAAAAAAAACTTGAATTTATAGTCACAAATTCAGAAAAAATATTTTAATTTTATAGACAGCTTTTTTCAAAAAAAAATAGACAGTCTGTTGTGTTCTCTTTTGAAATATCTGAATATAATGGTATATCCAGAAGATAAAAGTGGGCTATTTTACATATGACTTTGAATTTAACAAATACTGTTTTTAATTTTTTAAAGAAAAAACCGACAAAAAAATTTACAGCTCGAGAAATTGCTCAATGGATATTTGAGAATTATCCAGAAAAGTGCCGCCACAAACAAAAGCGTTCAACCGCAATAATCACTCCCCTTAACAGTGATGCAGCTCTTATTCAGCAAATTGTCGCTGAAATAGGAGCAAAACGTCCTCAGCTACAAAAGCGTTATCCAGAAATTAAAACCACTGAAGGACGACCACGGCAGTATTATTTTACTAAACAAACAGATAGCGCTGAAATTGATGCAGTAGAGGACAATGAAGAAAGTAGAGATTCTTCTGTTAAAGAGCGTGATCTTTATCCATTAGTATCTAAATTTTTATGGTCAGAGCTTGCAGTTTACAGCAAGCGCATTAATGAGAAATGTTCTCGTAATAAACATGGTGCAGGCGGCAATAAATGGCTTTATCCGGATCTCGTAGGGATACAAGATTTAAGCAGGGAATGGAATCGTGAAATCAAAGACTGTGTTTTGCAATATTTTGATAAAAAGACGAAGCTTTGGTCTTTTGAAGTTAAAATTCTCATTAATCGTTCAAATTTACGGAAAGCATTTTTTCAAACAGTTAGCAATTCTTCATGGGCTAATTTGAGCTATTTAGTTGCGAGTGAAATTGAAGGTATTGATACATTAAAAGAGCTTCGGATGCTTTCAAGTTTGCATGGAATTGGATTTATAAGACTTGATAAAGAAAACTCTTCCGAGAGTGAGATCATAATTCCAGCGAAAGAACGTAGTGATATTGATTGGGATACTGCTAATAGATTAGTGGTGGAAAACAAAGACTTTCTTAATTATATTAAACTCATTCGTCAATTTTATCAAACTGGCGAAATGCGTCCATTGGATTGGGATCATATGGACCCATGAGGGGTATTTTTAAAAAGGTTTTATTGTTTAAAAGCTCTTTTGTTCAGAGTGACAAAAAATTACTCTAACTATTTTATTTGACCGATTATATTGATTTATAATGATAATTGGTATTTTTTACTTAATGAGAAGTTTGAATATCGTAGCATTCAATCATTTTAAACTATCTTATGTTGGTGTTAATCAATCAAGGTTGTTTTCCGTGCCTCTCACGAGAGGGGAGGTAAGGAGGGGGCAAGTGAAAGTTTTTGAGTATTCTATTTTGTATGAGGGCGTGATCCCATTAGATACCTTAAACTTAATGATTATAATTCATTACACATTTGATATTGTAGAGAGTGAAATTAAACTTTGTTGCTTCTGTTTACATCAAGCATTAAAAATATTGCTTCCTCATATTGAAGTTTTTTTACAAAGAATTTATTCTACTATTCCCTCAGTTTCGATTGCTGTTCGTTCTGATTATTATTAAGTTCTTTGTTCTCTGTATTAAACATTTAAAAAGAAATATCAATTTTATAAAATATTCACATAGTTTACTTCATTTCTTGAAATGGATTTAAAAAATAAATTTCTATCATATCTTATGCTCAAGAGAGAATGTTTAACATAATATTCTATTTATTTTTCAATAATACCGCATGCCAAACGTGCCCCCCCTCCGCCAAGCGGTAATGGTTTATCTGATTGATTATCAGCTCCTAAATGAATTATTAATGAGCGCCCTTTAATTTCAGAGATTGTTTTTAATCGTGGAGCAAGAACGCTCATTACAGCATTTCCTTGCTTATCAACATAAAGTGCCGGTAAATCACCAAGATGACCATTGATATTATAGGGTCCTAAGTGTTTCCCAGTATGCTCTGGATCATAATGTCCACCCGCGCTTCCACCTATTATGCCATCTTTTGTATCACATGAAGGGTTTACATGTACATGAAAACCATGCATCCCTTCTGGTAAAGTAGACAAATTTGGTACGAAAATTAAACCGTGTGTATTTTCTTCAATTTTAATGCTACCAATAGCCTTTTTAGAATTATTAGCTTCTAGTTTATAAATATTTACTTGTGTCGATATCGCTAACGCAGAGTTTTTATGAATTAAAAATGCCATAAAAACGAATAATGATAATAATATTTTTCTCATAAAATACCTTTATATTTAATTTAAATAATTTTTAGCTATAAAAATAATTATTACTTCAATATTATGCTTAATTAGATATATGTATAATTTACTAAAATTGATTTTTTAGAAAAATACTTTATAAATAAATATTACTTTTTAGAAATACTGAATAAATTAAAGTATATTTTTATATATTTCTAAACATATATCTCATTTTTTTATTTATAAAATTTATTTATAAATAATGTAGCTTTTATAGGTGGATAATTATATCTCACTTACATTTCTTCAAGAGATGCATTAAAAAAATCTACTTTTTGAGGTATAATAAGAAATTAAATAAGGAATTTTAATAAGTTAGCTATTATTTCATTTTATGATGATCTTTTCATCAAAAAATAGAACATATAATTTGTTGACGGTTTAAATTTTTTGTTCATAGAAAAAATGATGAGAGCTTTTCTATTCATTGTGAGATTTATAAGAGAAAGGACTATTATGATTCATATAACTTTCCCATAAAATACAGCATATACCGACACTCCCCCCCATTCCTAATCCTATCAGTGCTCCTATTATCATTCCGGCAGAAAATGCTACTCCTATACCCATTGCAATAACTGGACCAAATCCTGGAAGAGCAATATAACCATAAGCGGCAAGAGCTGCTGCGATTGCTCCTGCTAGGCTACCATTTAATCCCCCGATGAAAGCAAATTCTTTAATGGAATGCCAGCACTTTTTGAAAAAATTTGTCTTATAATTATGAAAAGAAACAGTGCTGTAAGTTTTAAAATCAATCATATTTTTTTCTTTCATTTTGAATGGTAACGGTTCCTGAATAATCAATGGATACGAGAAAATGAGAGTTTTTAAATTTTATTAAAGCTCGCCAGATACCTTTGTCATCTAAACGCAATCGTTTAATATTCTCAAAACCATTTTGCATAAGACAGTTTTTAATTTGTGAGGCAGTAAATGAATTCTGACCTATTTTAGTGATATTTTGAGTAGAGGTATAGGTAAAGGTTTGACAATAAGGAAGGTGAAAAACTTCACTGATTGAAGTCGTGACTATCAACGAGACAGATACAATCATCATAAGAAAAACACTTAATTTTAAAAAGTTATTTAGTTTCATCTTGTCACCTGCTGTTGAAACAACACTTTATTAACCTTTGTATTGCTAACAGGTTCCCAGGATGATTTTATTTTTAATATTATACTTAATAACAAAAGTTCTGAAAATTTATTGATTAAATAAAAATATTTTTTATTATGATTTAGCAAAATATATTGTAATTTAAAAAGATGGTATATAAGAATATTATACTAATAATATATATATTATTACATAAATTAAAATAAATATTCTTTATATTTTTAATATAATTTATTATTTTATTAGAAAAAAACAAGAAAAGTATAAAAATAAAATAGCACTGAAATTTAAATGTTTAATAACAACTTGAAAATAAATGATATTTATCACATCAGTAATAGATATGCTCCAAAATGCAATATTAAACCATAGAGCGATTATATTGCTTATTATTGCTCATTGATAACACATAGATTTATAATGATAATTCATTGTTTTGTATGTTAAATAAGCGTCACGAATATCGTATAATTCTCTCATTTCAAATCTGTTTTTATTCTGAAGAATGAAAATCATTTGTAGGTCATAAAAAAGGAATAAATATAAAGTGATTCTTAGAAAGGCTCTCAAATATAAGGGGGGAAAAATAGTAGAGGATGGCCACATAATAATATAATGTGCGCCAGCTTGTTCCTTGATAAGGGTAAAAATGATAATGTTTAACAGCTTTCCTTTTATATCATCATTACAGGGGTGTCATTGCGAAACGGCTTTAGGTGTCAGATTTTGCTTTAAACAAGTGCATAAATTAATAAAATGAACATTCTCGTATGAATTTTTTACAAAAGCTGTTAAAGATACTCTAAATGATATTAACTTTTAAAGAATTAAACAATTCATTTTTGTTATGCATAATTAACCTTCTAAAGCATTGACACCAAAAAATGTATAGTAGAATATTTTTTTACTGAATAAATTTATTTTCAAAACGCATTATTGAAAATAATTATTTATTGGGTTATTTATATATTATGCATTTATTTCTATTTAGTTAGTTTGCATTAGTAAGTTAGACACAAAATAGCATTCATTCTACGTTATTATCCATTATTTTTCAATAGAGCTGTTTAGGCGATTTTGTTGGAAATTTTGCATAATTTCCTTGAATCCGTAACCTGGATACATTCCTTCGCGCATAAATAAATTACGTAATGGCGAGCAATTATGTAATAGACCAAGCCCAATACTTCGCACGATATGAACAGGAAACATATGAGAAAGTAAAGCGGAGTTCAGTGTATGAACAGCTCCACTTCGGATTAATATATCTGGTTTGCGGCATTTGTTATAACGTGCAACAATCATTTCAGGGTTAGAGTCAGATATTTCATTGGGTAAAATATCAATTAAAGTTTGAACATCACGGAATCCTAAATTCAATCCCTGTGCTCCAATAGGGGGGAAAACATGAGCAGCTTCACCCACTAAAATCGTTCGATTAGCAGCAAAATGATGAGCAAGAAGTCCTGAAAGAGTCCATGCCTGAATTGATGTTTCTAAGGTTAGCGTTCCAAGCATTGATTGCATTTGATTTTCGATTATTTTTGCAATTGCTTTTGATTTTATATTCAATAATTCTTCAGCACGAGAAGGATGGACAACCCATACAAGACTGGATCTTCGTCCTGGTAGCGGAACTTGTGTAAATGGACCATGTTCTGTATGAAATTCAGTTGATGTATTTTGATGAGAAAACTCATGGGAAAAGTTGAGAACAAGTGCTTTTTGTGGGTAGTTCCACTGTTTGATATTTATCCCTGCTGCAGCACGTGTGAGAGAGTGACGTCCATCAGCAGCTATAACAAGTGGTGCTTGAATGACTCTACCATCAGAAAGAGTAATACATACATGGCTTTTTGTGTGATGAAAAGATTTAGCAGCAGAAACAAATCTTGTAATATTGGGCATATGGGTAACAGCATCGATTAAAGCACTGTTTAATTCTACATTAGGTATGTTATAACCAAAGGCTTTTTCATCAATTTCAGCAGAAGAAAAATGCACCGTAGGAGCACGCACAATCCTAGAAGTTATATCTATAATTCTCATACGCGATAAAGCTGCCGCATGTTTTTGAAGACTATTCCAAATATTGAGTTTTTGAAGTGTGCGTATTGCTGGCATCATAAGAGCGGTTGTCCGTAACTCATCTGTATGAGCAGGGGGGCCAACAAGAAAAACAGAAAAACCCTTATGCGCAAGTCTCAGTGCAGCTAACATCCCAACAGGACCTGCACCAATAACAGTAATATCTTTATGCTCTTTTTTTAATATCACAATGATTTGAGCCTTTCTCCATTGAGAAAATATTTTAACCTTTTCAAATGAATACTCTCTTTTTATTACATGAAACTATTCTATTATATTATGTATTAAATAATGCGATATAAAAAAGTAACCTTTTTATGATTTTTTTATGCTGAATCATATCATGGATAAAAGATGGCGTATAATAGATGGATGAAGACTTTAAAAACGAGGATAAAAAAACCTTGAAACGTAAGCTAACAAAGAAAATCAAAACAAATGCTAAATTATTACGCCATAAAAAAGTAACAATGCCACAAGCAAAGGCTTTTTCTGTTCATTTACTAACAGCTTCGGGATCATTTTTAGCATTTCTTTCTCTTATATCGGCCTCTCAAAAAGAATGGACAGCTATGTTCTGTTGGCTTGGGCTTGCACTTCTCGTTGATGGTATAGATGGACCAATTGCACGCAAACTTGATGTTAAATACGTACTTCCAACATGGTCTGGAGAGCTCTTAGATAATATCATCGATTACGTGACTTATGTCTTAATTCCTGCTTTTGCACTCTATCAAAGTGGTTTTATGGGGGTAGGGTTATCATTTTCATTGAGTGCAATCATTGTTATTTCATCTGCTATTTATTATGCAGATACTGGAATGAAAACCAAAGAAAACTTTTTTAAAGGATTTCCTGTTGTTTGGAATATGATGGTTTTTACGCTTTTTGTCGTAAGACCAGGGGAGTGGATTACTTTTATCATCATTGTTTTATCGGCTATTATATCTTTTTTGCCAATTTATTTTATCCATCCAGTAAGAGTTCTTCGTTTACGTAGAGTTAATTTTCCAATTTTTCTCTTATGGTGTGTTTTTGGTGTTTCTGCATTCTTTTATCAACTAGAGGCTCCAGATTGGGTTAAAATAGGAATTTCGGTAACAGGAATTTATATATATTGTATTGGCGCAATCATGCAAATGTTTCCTCAACTTGGGGCAAAAAATATAGAAAAAACAATAAAATAGTTGTTTTAAGAAGGGTGTGAGATGAAAATTGACTTTGGAGCAGGTGATGATATTTCTTTTACGAAAGAAGGGTGTGCTGGTATTATAAAGCTTACACGTCCTTCAGCATTAAACGCTCTTAATCAACGAATGGTTTCCGCTTTAAAAAAAGCTCTCAAGATATGGGAGACAGATAACGATATTTCTTGTGTCTTAATTGAAGCGGAGGGGCGTGCTTTTTGTGCTGGTGGAGATGTTGTAGAAATCTATCATATGGGAAAAAGTCCCTCTGCTTATCAATACTTTAGGGATGAATATAGTTTGAATGCTTATATCAAACGTTTTTCAAAACCCTACATCTCTTTTGTAAACGGTATTTGGATGGGGGGAGGGGTAGGTATTTCTCTATATGGTTCACATCGAATTGTTACAGAAAATACAGTTTTTGCTATGCCAGAAGGTGCGATTGGATTTTTTCCAGATGTGGGCGCAAGTTTTTTCTTACCATCTTTGCCCAATCATTTTGGCATTTATCTTGCATTAACTGGCGCATGCATAAAGTGGGGAGATTGCTTAAATTTAGGATTAGCAACACATGCTGTTCCTGAAACTGAATTCGATATGGTTAGAAAAGCTATTATCGAACAAGGAGATCCTCTTTTAGCTTTAAACGAGCGATCCGTTACAAAAGACTATGAAACGAGTTACGAAATACGTTGTATTATTGATACTTGTTTTAGTGCCCATAGCTTAGAAGAATGTTTTGAGTTGCTTCATAAAAAAAGTAAAGAAGGTATTTTATTTGCTAAAGAATGTTATGATATTTTGCAGTCACGTTCTCCAATAAGTTTAAAAGTTATCTGGAAACAAATGAAACAAAATTCACTTCAAACGTTGGAAGATTGTATGAAAATTGAAAACCGCATTGCACATCATATGATTAATTCACATAATTTTCATGAAGGTATACGTGCTATGTTAATTGATAAGGATAAAAGACCTCAATGGCAGCCAGATAAACTCTCAAATGTAACAGATGAAATGATAGATTATTACTTTCAACCTGTTGAACAAGAGTTATTATTGTGAAAAATAATCCTCACAAACGGGTTTCAAAAATCAATTTAATTTATAACTGTTACTTACGGTTTTTGGCACTTATTTGCTTAGTCCTAGGTATTTTTTATTGGATACGCCTTGTGGGTGTCTTCCCAGGTATTTTATGGCGTTTTGACCTTATGCCTTGGCAGTGGCAATTTGCCTCAGCTATATTGGCGATTCTCTATCCTATTGCCTTAATTGGACTTTGGATGTATTCACCATGGGGAATTATTTTATGGTGTATTGCAGCATTGATTGAAACAATAGCAATATATTATTCTGATTTTATTTATCAGCCATTTGTACCATTATTTCATGGAATATTATTTTTAACTTTTATGATACTACAAATTATGATGATTTTTTTTAAAAAGAGTAAAAAATAAAAAACTATAATGATTGAAATTTTCGAGCCAGAATAACAGGCTCGATTTTCAATCTTGAAAGGTTATCAGTTTTTTAAGTAAAGGCTATGCATCTCAATTGTCAAACACGAGTATTAGGAAGTACCCATAGTTAATGTTGCTATCATTCCTTAAAGTGGTGATGGCATACCCTTTTATCCTTTCTATAAAAGTTCCATAATATATATTATGCGATAATTTGGTAAAGCAATCCTCCTTTAAAACATCATCATATTTATATCATACAATCAATTTACTTTTAAAATAAAATTTGGTCTTTAAAGTACATTCTTTAAAGACCAAAAATAGTGATAGTGAAATTACGTATAATAAAATAAGGAAAATTATTGTGCTATTTTACAACGTTTCATACGTGCAAGATCACTTAAAACAGCATTACGATTATTTAAAGCTGAAATTTCATTACTTTCGCTTGATTTAGGGTCTATAAAAAACAAAGAAGGTAAAAATACAATACTTGCGGCTGCTAAAGCTACGTTTTTATTTCTTGCCTTAGAACGTTCTAAAATTGTATCATTAATCTGACGTTTATTAGCAAAAAACTCCCGTTGAATATCGGCACAACTCATTGTTCCGTCATGTAATGTTGTCGTTGAAATATTTTTTTCTAAACGCCCCCCACATGCTGTCAAGGAAACTGCTAAAACGGCAATACATACACCCCGCTTAAAATTCTTATACATAAAAACCTCATTTTAAACATAAAAAAGTGACATTTATGTCAAAAATAAAACAAAATAAAGGATATTCTTCAAAAAACTTTATTTAACGTAAAATATTGCATGAATAAACTTATGCAGTTGTTTCGAAAGTAAGTCCTTGATACGCAGGTTTTACATAGGATGGGACGTAATTTACGACCGCATTATAATCCAGCGATCTATCCATATGTGTGAGTATTGCTTGTTTTGGCTTTAAATGTTCTATCCATTGTAATGCTTGATCAACAGAAAAATGACTCGGGTGAGATTTAAATTGAAGAGCTTCAATGATGAGAACATCCAAACCCGTTAATTTGGATAATGTTTTTTCAGGAAACTCACTAACATCTGTACAATAGGCAACATTTCCGATACGGAAACCTAAAGAATAAATATTTCCATGGTGTTGTAAATGCGTATTAACGCTTATTGCTCCACCCTCCCCTTGAATAATAAATTGGCTATCTTCATTAATAAGATGCTCTTTTAAAATAGGAGAATAAGATGAATTTTTTGGTGTTTGAAAACAATATCCGAAAGCATTTTTGAGATGTTCTAGTGTAAATCTGTCAGCATAGATATCTATTAAACATTTTTGTGCAAGTGCATAGCTGCGTAAATCATCAATACCGTGGATATGATCTGCATGAGAATGCGTGTAAAGAGCAGCATCAAGATGGTCCACATGCGCTTCAATCATTTGTGAGCGAAAATCTGGCCCCGTATCAATAACGATTGTTGTTTTTTTTCCTGATGGTTTAATGCGTTCAACTAATAAAGAACTTCTGTAGCGTTTATTTTTAGGATTATTCGGATCACATGTTCCCCAATCACCATTAGGTCTTGGCACTCCTGGAGAAGGACCACAACCTAATATTGTAAATCGGTATTGATCACACATAGCTTTTGCCTTATTTCATTTTGCTAAATAAACGAAAAGCATTACGGGTTGTTATTTGAGCTGTTTCTTCAATGCTTAAGCCAATTGTTTCAGCCAAAACAGCTGCTGTATAGCATACAAAAGATGGTTCATTTGTTTTCCCCCGATGAGGGGTAGGTGCTAAAAATGGTGCATCTGTTTCCACCAACAGATGTTCATGGGGCACAATTTTTGCTATTTCACGGATTTCAAGAGCGTTTTTAAAAGTAATAATACCTGAAAAAGAAATATAACCACCAAGCTCAATTCCAGCACGAGCAAGTTGCATTCCAGATGAATAACAATGAAGGATAAAGGGAAAAGCTCCTTCTTTTATCTGTTTGCGCAATATTTTTTCCATATCGATATCGGCATTGCGTGAATGGATAACAAGAGGAATCTGTGTTTCTCGAGAAGCGATGATATGTTCTTGAAAAACTTTCTTTTGTTCTTCTGGTGTAGAGTAATCATAATGATAATCAAGCCCCCCTTCCCCAAACGCAACAATTTTAGGATGATTCGAGAGCTGTATAAGCTCTTCCGCTGTAATATTTTGTTCTTCATGCGCATGATTGGGGTGTGTTCCAACGGAACAAAAGACTTGATCATAGCTTTGCGCAATGGCTAACAGCTTATCTAACTTATGAACGTGGGTTGAAATTGTTATCATACGTTTAACGTTAGCATCTAAAGCCCGTTGGATAACATTATCCAAATCTTGTGAAAAATCTTCAAAATCAAGATGACAATGTGTATCAATCAACATGATGAGTATCTTCTTTCTTCAAGATATAACGAGGAAAAATTGGTTCTGGTGGTGGAAGATCAAGTCCTTCTTGAATTTTCGCATGGCTTATATGATATAACAACCGATCATCTTCAGCAATCGCAAGGCTATCAAGAAGTTTTGCTGCTGATTGAGGTATGAAAGGCAAAAGCATTATTCCTATTCGCCGCAAGATTTCTACAGTTATATAAAGAACTGTAGAAAATCGATCTCGATCATTTTTACGTAAACTCCAAGGTTGTTCGTTGGCAAAATAGCGATTGGCATCTGCTACAATTGAAAAAATAGCTGAAAGGGCTAAATGCATACTATAAGAAGACATTGCTTGATGTACAGTTTCCAGCACTTGAAGAGATTGTTCTAAAAGCTGTTTATCTTGAACTAAGAATGAAGTTGGTTTCGGGACTTGTGCATTACAATTTTTGGCAATCATAGATAAAGAGCGCTGTGCCAAATTACCAAGATCATTAGCAAGATCAGCATTAATACGGTTCACTAAACTCTCATGGCTATAACTACCATCTTGTCCAAATGGCACTTCACGGAGAAGAAAATAACGGACCTGATCAAGACCGTAATGATCAACCATTTCAAAAGGATCAACGACATTTCCAATGGATTTTGACATTTTTGCACCACGATTAAGTAAAAAACCATGTGCAAAAATATTCTTAGGCAAGTCAATTCCAGCAGACATTAAAAATGCTGGCCAATAGACTGCATGGAAACGAATAATATCCTTACCAATAACATGTGTATTTGCAGGCCAAAAATCACGTTTTGTTGAATTTTCATTGAAAAAACCAATTGCTGATAGATAATTCGTAAGCGCATCAACCCAAACATACATTACGTGCTTTGGATTATCAGGAACAGCAACGCCCCAATTAAAACTTGCGCGTGAAATAGAGATATCTTTTAAACCCGATTTGATAAAACTTATAATTTCATTACGCCGCTCAAGTGGAGCAATAAAATCAGGATGTTTTTCATAATATTCAAGAAGAGCCTTTTCATAACGAGAAAGTCTAAAAAAATAACTTTCTTCTTCATTCCATTCAACTGGAGAGCCTAATTCCTTCTCGCGACGGATATTGTCTGGTCCAACTTCCGTATCTTTCTCTTCATAATAGGCTTCTTGGCGAACCGAATACCACCCCGTATAACGGCCGAGATAAATATCGCCATTTGCTTCCATCTTTTTCCAAATTTCTTGACACGCTTGATAATGGCGTTCTTCTGTCGTACGGATAAAATCATCGTTAGAACAGTTTAATACCGCAAGCATTTTCTGAAACACAGCACTATTACGATTTGCAAGGTCTTTCGGTGCCATGCCCAATGCTGCTGCAGTTTGTTGCATCTTGAGACCATGCTCATCTGTACCAGAAAGAAAAAATACATTTTTTCCATTCAATCGTTGAAAGCGGGCTAAAACATCGCTTGCAATTGCACTATAGGCATGCCCAATATGTGGAGTACCATTAGGATAAAAAATGGGAGTTGTTATGTAATATGTGTCACGCATGTCATATCCATTGTAAAATGCCATAAAGAGAAGATACAATGACATAACGTCTGTTCATCACATTGTCACGGAAAAACTAATTTTCGTGAATGATCTTATGAATTCTAAAAAGAACGTTAATAACAAACTGCTTCTTATCGAGATTAAAAACTTGTACTTCCTCTATTTCTTGATGAATTTCTTGCCACTTTTGCGCATATTTTTTTGAGAGAAATAGATCTCCTTTTTCGACGAGCATGATAGCTTTTTTTTGAATTTTATCAAGAATTTCATCACAAAATTGTTGAAATTGAAATAGGGAAGAAACAGATGAAAATGTTTGTGCAAGATTATGTACAATAGTTGCATTACAAACAGGTTTCTCTAAGAGAGCATCTATCATTTTAATAACTTCAAGACCGCCATGGCGAATAAGTAAAGCAGCTTTTCGAGGGCTTCCTTTAGATTTTTTAATAATCATTTCAATAGTTTTCTCATCAGGTAAATCCTGATTGGAGAAAATATGTGTAATGACTTTTTTCATTTCTTCATTACTCAATGGACGAAAAGAAATTTTTTGACACCGTGAATGAATTGTTGGAAGTAATTTTCCTGAAGAATGCGCGATAATAATAAAGAGAGTCTTGGCAGGTGGTTCTTCAAGTATTTTAAGAATTGCATTTGCTGCATTTCTATTCATATCATCTGCAGAATCAATCATAACAATACGCCATCCATTATCTTGCGATGTTTGGCTTAGAAAATGCATAATATCACGGATATCATCAATAAGTATTCCTGTTTTAAACTTTTGCGTTTTTACATCAAATCGACGTGAAATATACAAAAGTCCAGGATGACTGCCTTGCGTAATTTGACACCATGGAATAGAATGGGGATCAGGGTTTAGGAAAGTATCCTTTTGAGAACTTAAAATATTCCAAGCAAGGTGAAAAGCTAATGTAGCCTTTCCAATTCCATATTCTCCTTCAAATAATAATGCATGATGCAAACGCTTTTCTTTAAGCATTTGTGTCAAAAAGTGGCGAACATCCTCATGACCAAAGAGAACATTATTCTGAGATGGTGATAAAATTGTATCAATATCATCATATTGGTGTGAGATATTTACATTACTCATGAAAACTGATCCAACAATACCTGATGACAAATGTTTTTTATTTGATCTGCAATGGATTCCACAGAACTAGTAGCATCAATGACTCGAAATCTATGGGGTTCCTGTTTAGCCAATTGAAGAAAAGCTTGACGCCTTTGCTCTTGAACTTCCAACTGATCTTTTTCAAAATAATCAATTACTTCTGTTTTTTTTCTTCGCAAATTTGCGCGCTTCATGCCCCATATTGCTGGCATATCTAATAAAAATGTTAAATGGGGCATGATACCATTGAGTGCAATACACTCTAAAACAGAAAGAAGAGAGGAGCTAATTCTATCATTGAGTCCTTGATAAACGCGTGTAGAATCAATAAAGCGGTCACATAAAACGATTTTACCTTTTTGCAAAGAAGGTGCGATAACTTCATGAACATGGTCGGCGCGTGCCGCTGTAAACAAAACAGCTTCAATCAACGGTCCATACTGTTGTGTTTGCCCCGATAACGCAATATGTCTGATTGCTTCTGCTCCTGCTGTTCCTCCTGGCTCTCGTGTTGTAACAACATCATAACCTTTTTGAGAGAGATATTCAGCAAGCAAAGAAATCTGTACTGTTTTTCCTACTCCCTCCCCTCCTTCGAATGTGATAAAATAACCTGACACGTATGAACCTTAACTTTATTTAATGCGTACCTACAAATATTTCCGTAACCATCCAATTGTTATTTCATAGAATGCATCTTTTACTTTTTCAAAGAAACTTCCTTTCTGAACATCCATTCCGGCAAAAACTGGTTTTTCCAAAAGAACCTTTTTATCTTCTAAAATTTGAATAAATCCAATCGATTGCCCTGAAACGATGGGAGCTTTCAATGGACCATGATATTTAATTTTTGCTTTGACATTTACTTTTTTTTCATTCGAAAGCATAAAACTTATTGGTTTTTTTACAATGAGTGGAACAAAGTTTTTTCTCCCACCATAAACAGAAGCACGACCAACCGTTTCTCCTTTTGTGAAAATCGTTTTGAGATCAAATGCAGTCATTCCCCATTGAAGAATACGTTCTATTTCTTTTGTATACTTTTTACCATCTTGCAAACCATTGATTGCTAAAAAAAGACGTCGATGATTTTTATACATAGTGGCAACCATTGAAAATCCTTCTTTTTCACTATAGCCAAAACCAAATCCTTCTACACCAATTTCCTTAGAAATAAGAGGGTTTTTGTTACGTTGAAAAATATTATTCCACGTAAAATGAGGTTCACGATAAAGTGCATAATAATCTGGATATTCCTGAGCAATGTAACGTGCTAATATAATCATATCACGCACTGTTACAAATTGCCCCTCTTC
The DNA here is from genome assembly GCF_042195785.1 of Bartonella sp. AP58NXGY. Classification (NCBI taxonomy): domain Bacteria; kingdom Pseudomonadati; phylum Pseudomonadota; class Alphaproteobacteria; order Hyphomicrobiales; family Bartonellaceae; genus Bartonella; species Bartonella sp. AP58NXGY. Next base: position 124,197 of record NZ_JBHIOY010000004.1, read on the forward strand.
GGGAAGCCCTGTTGCATTAACAAAATGACTCTGAAATAATCCAATCATTTTAGCGCGCTGATTCATCAGCTTTGCAAAAAGAGCCTCATCTCCTGATATCCCTTCAGCAAGAATAATAGCAGCATCATTTCCATTGACAATAATTAAACCACGCAAAAGATCAGAAACGCTGATTTCTGTCTTTATCTTTGCAAACATAGTGGTTGTACCGGAAGGTGCTCCACCTTTGCGCCAAGCATTTTCACTGACTTTGAATTTGTGCGTACTTTTTAACAATCCTTCTTTTAATTGATGAAAGACAACTTCCGCTGTCATCAATTTTGCTAATGAAGCAGGAGGAAAAGGAATAGCACTTTGTTTTTCATAGAGTATTGTCTCTGTATCATCATCAAGTAACAACAATTGTGGTGCGGAAGTTTGAAAATCTTGCGCTCTCCCCCACGTATCAAATGCCAATACTCCCCATAAGGTTAATAAGATTCTTAATGCTGTATACATAGCCGCTTCTCCCATCCAAAGATCAGCATAAAGAATCTACTATATAGGAAAAAACTTTTTGATTTCTGCAAAGTGATAAATTATTTATAACTCAAAAAAAAGATTTTATTTGTATTCAGTCTTAGCAAAAGTAGTATAATACGCTTTTATCTTCCTCGTAGGTTCAGTTTAACGTTTTAAAGTATGAGAGACAAAAGACTTTTTTACTGTTGTTTTTTATTTATAATACATTGATTTATTAAGATAAATTATCATTTTTAAAGTTAGAGCTAACTGAAAATACTGTAAGCTTCTCTTATCATCCCCTCCTCTCATATTGGATTTATTAAAATTGCTTGTCTATGCCTCATAAGAAGATTGGTATATAGGTAAAAATTATTAAAGAAGAGAGTAAAAATACTTCTTATAATCCTCTCAAGTGTTAAGGATTATCGTAAAGCATTGAGGACAAAGTGTATGTTGGTGTGGGTTTATTCTTTATAAGTGAAAAAATAGTGATGCCTAAAGGTGTTATAATTATACTGTTCACGAATATTCTCGTAAAATTGGCTTGAAAGTATTGAGATATATCTCCTTAAAATAAGCGCGTGAATTAGAAATAAACAAGTGTATTTTGTTTGAGGCATCCTATTTTACAGGAGGAAGTTTCCCTCATTAAAGAACGTAATAAACAAAAGTATGAGGTAAAGCATAATCTCTTTATAAGATATTGCCATAGATGCTTAAGTTGTAAAGCCGCATCAAAAGAAAATATTTTTTAAGCTTTTTATTCTTCCCAAATTAGATTGTATAGCTGTTTTAGAGATAACACAAACAGACTTCATACAATACGCTTATCCTCATCTGGCAAAAGCTGTTATCGCAGGAAAAGTATGTTCTTTATTAAGCAAGTAATGTCATAAAACTACAAATAGAGCGGCAATGGATTGGAGAAACCTACCGAATTTATAATAATACTCAACCGCACTCTTTTAAAAGGACAACACACTTTAAGATGAAAGCACTACACCACATCCGAGACTTTTTATCATTTTTTATTTGAAAATTATATTGATTAAAAACTAACACATTTTTTCTTAAAACAGTTGTAGCCAATTTGCTTTTGTCTTCTTGTTTAGCTTATTTATAGAAGCAACTTGATCGAATGGTATCGGCTTATCAACCATGATAGGACCAACTTCTGGCAATTTCACTGCAACAGTTTTATTGCGTTGTTCCTGTTCAATAGCAGTTGCTTTAGCTAATTCTTCTTTGTTTCCTGTATTGCGCTGCTCCTTTAATAAAACAGTTTCTCTTTTTTTCGAAACATTCTCCGACGCTAATGAATATGACACGGCGTTTCCTGGAGTATAAGAGGCCATTAAATATGCAGCATCATAATAGCCAATGGGTGCTTCAGCGATATATTCCACCTTAACATCTGCTACTCCCTTATCGACATAACCAAGTATTGTCGCAGCTTGCCTTGATAAATCAATGATTCGGTCTTTCATAAAAGGTCCACGATCATTCACTCTAACAATGATTGAAGACCCATTTTTCAAATTAGTAACACGAGCATAGCTAGGTAAAGGCATTGTAGGATGAGCGGCAGTCAAAAGATTCATGTCATAAATTTCACCATTGGCCGTTAATCGTCCATGAAAGTCTGAACCATACCATGATGCCTCACCAACACGTTTATAAGTTGGATCATTTTGAGGATAATACCACTTCCCCTTTATTTGGTAAGGCTTACCAACAATGGCACGCCCACGTTTTTTTTCTTCCGATTGATTTTTCTTATTTGATACTTGTTTAGGTAGAACAGAAGTATTTACGTCAACTGGTTTATTATGATAAGAACTCTTTATCGAAAAAAGTGCAGTTTGGCTTGCGCAGCAAGACGCCAATAACTGAGAAATGACCATCATAGAGAATAATTGAAGTGTCGGTTTAATGATAGAAGTAAATTTTTTTTTGCTATTTAAAAGCATCTGTTCAGTCCACTTATCCTGTTAAGTACTACTGTAAAACCATGTCACGCCTTCTATACGTGATAGGAAAATTCACATTTTATGATTTTCCTGGCGCATATACTATCTTTGAATTTTTTCTCTATCAAAAAATTAACATATTGTTAACCTTTTTATAGTTCTCATAAGAAATAAATGCACTATTGTAGATGTAAAAAAAATAAAAAATAAATAAATCAATATCTTATTGAAAAAATCATCCCATAATATAAACTGTGAATAAGTATGGTGATTTGAACAATTTATTTTGTGAATTTTGTGAATCATGTAGCATGGTAAGTTTAAAAATCAGTCCGTGTATTGCTAAAATTAACGGTCACGCCTGCTGCGCTAACGCAGGTATAGCCGGATCACAAGTTTAAAGCACTTTTGGGTTGACAAAAGAGAGCATGGCATCACTTTGTACCAAAACAGCCGATAAAAAATAATCAGCAGTAGAATTAATCAAAGAAATCCAAAAATGTCCAAAAGTAATCAAAAAGAACTCAATAGAATTAAAGGAATCGAAATCTCTGAATTTTGTATAACTATTGATTTTATTTGAATTTGGTGAGCGCGCAGGGATTCGAACCCTGGACCTACTGATTAAAAGTCAGTTGCTCTACCAGCTGAGCTACGCGCTCCCACACAAGCTATCTAGTTTGCGGAAAGTGAAAGGAACATACGGTTGACTTTTCATTTGGTCAACACCTTTTGAAAAAAAATATTATTATTTTCTCTAGTTATCAATAATTTTCTCTTTTCCCATCATTATATAGCTCCCCTTTATCTTCTTTTTGAAGTCTCAATAAAGGGGGTATCTAACTATAAAAATATTTCATGGATTCGAAACGCTAAAATTATGAGAAATCCGCAAGCTTCTCCCTCATACATATGAGCTGTTGAGCATAATGAGTAAAGCAAAAATACTTCTCGCTATAGATCGTATATCATTTTTATATCGTTACATTTTCTTTTCCAATTTTCAAATATGAATACAGTTTTATAATACAAAATATTGGTCTATAATAATTTATCGTTTTATGTATTGAATAAGGGATCTGAATACCTTTGAGATTTTATTATTTCAAATCCCTTTATATTGAAACAATCAAAATCATTTGCTCGACCAATAAAAGTGAGGGAATAAAACTATATAAAAAAAGAAATGAAAATGATTCTTATGCCTTCTTTCAATAACTAAAAATTATCGAAACATTAAGGGGATAGCAAAATAGTATGATAGTGTCAGCACGTTTGATATAAAAATGCGGCAACCCAATAGATTTTATATTATTCATCACAAAATCTTGATGAAAGCAAGCACATCGAGAGATATCATTTTTTTAATGTACCAATGAGCAACAATAGCATTCTGAGGGTATAACTTTTATTCATACACAATGGCTATATAATGAAAGCCAATTTATTCTATAAAATAAAGCAGACATAATAATACAAAATGATTCTCGATACACATTGAGTGATCCATTCTATTATTGACAATAATGCCTTCTAATTCACTTTTTATATCAGAAATTACAAGATACGTATATATATTTTTAAAAGAGAAAGATACCACTGATCATAAACTTTAGTGTCGAATAATTCAGTTTATTTCAGAGCTATAAAATATTTTTATATATGATGTAATATTAATGTATTTATATAATATATAAATAATGTTTTAATAATGTTATTAAAGAAATAATTTTATATTTATAATACATTAAATATAAATATAAATAAACATATTAACTTATTAAATTCACTTATAAGATCAAAAATAAAGCAAATAATTTTTATTTAGCAAAAAAAACTTGTAGAATTATTATGTATACACGTATTTTTACTTTATTCCTTTTTATTATTTTGATTGGAACATTGAATGCTGACATGTAAACAATATGAGTTACTCTTGTTTATTCACAATCATATAAAAGAAACAGGGGTTTCTCCTTCTTTTGAAGAAATGAAAAACGCATTAGAACTTTCTTCAAAGTCTGGTATTCATAAGCTTATTATAGCTTTAGAACAAAGAGGTTTTATACGTCGTTTGCCCAATCGTGCGCGTGCAATGGAGGTGATTCGACTCCCTGAGAAAATAACATTCAATCTTTCTTTAGCACGTAAGATTTCTCCCAGTATGATAGAAAAAAATAAAAGAGAAATATCAAAAAACTTGAGTAATTTTGAGGTAGAAGAAAAAAAAAATACCACCATTCCCATTATGGGACGCATTTCTGCAAGCGTTCCTGCTTCTGCTATACTGCAACAAACAAGCACACTTTCTCTTCCACACGATATGGTTAATACAGGTGAGCACTATGCACTAGAAGTTAAAGATAATTCTATGGTGGAAGCTGGTATCCTTGATAAAGATACGATCATTGTGAAACGCCAAAATACAGCAATATCAGGTGAAATTATTGTCGCGTTTATTGATAAAAAAGAGGCAACATTAAAACGTTATCGACGCAAAGGAGCCTCTATTGCATTAGAAGCTGCGAATCCTCACTATGAAGTACGTACATACAAATCCGAGCGTGTAGAGATACAAGGCAAGCTTACTGGACTTATTCGTAAATATTAAATAACAATCGCATTTTATAGTATGCTATACATACGCCAATAAAATACAGTAAAAAAACCGTTGGATATTTTTAATATTGTGCCACAAGAAATTGATTTTCTTCTCACTCCTCAAAAGACATCCTCCCCCAATCTGATCTGTGAATAATTCAGATTCTTGTTGAATGAATTTTCTTTTTTCCCTTCCCTTTTACGCGCTTCACTTACGCAAGGCTTGATAAGTAAGCTTAGAAATATTCATCACACGCTCTAAAGTACTGAATGTTTTAAGGAGTTTGCTTTTTATATCATCGCTCTCAACGATGGTATTTTACAGTATAATAAGATAAAATCATATGCATACATAAAATCACGTAAAATATTGTAGAAAAAAATCAAATAAATTTGTAACAGATTGTATTGCATATGTATAAAAATAAAGAACATTTTTTCTTTTTAAGCCAATAAAAGAGTCATTCAATTGTTCATAGTCATTATAGGATTATTATGGTCGCACCTCGTATTAGTTTTGTCTCCCTCGGATGTCCAAAAGCACTCGTAGATTCTGAGCGAATTATCACAAGCCTCCGCTCTGAGGGATATGAAATTTCACATAAACATCAAGGAGCTGATGTTGTTATTGTAAATACCTGTGGTTTCCTTGACTCTGCCAGAAAAGAATCATTAGCCAATATTGATGAAGCTCTCAAAAAAAATGGAAAAGTTATTGTAACTGGGTGTCTTGGTGCTGATCCTGATGTTATTCGCCAAGCATACCCTAATGTATTGGCCATTACCGGACCACAAGCTTATGAAAACGTTATACAAGCTGTTCATACAGCAATTCCTCCCGTTCATGATCCTTTTCTTGATTTAGTTCCTCCCCAAGGTATTCGTTTAACCCCTCGCCATTATGCCTACTTAAAGATTTCTGAAGGATGCTCTAACCGGTGTAGTTTTTGTATCATCCCTACGCTGCGTGGTGATCTCACTTCACGCCCCATCAGTGATGTTCTTCGCGAAGCTGAAAAACTCGTACAAGCGGGCGTAAAAGAACTTTTGGTTATTTCACAAGATACCAGTGCTTATGGCATTGATCTTAAATATCTCGAGAATTCTTGGAAAGACCGCACGATCAAAACAAAATTTTTTGACCTTTGTCATGAACTAGGCGATATGGGTATTTGGGTACGTATGCATTACGTTTACCCTTATCCCCATGTTGATGACGTTATCGAACTTATGGCTGCAAAAAAAATTCTCCCTTATCTGGATATACCTTTTCAGCATGCATCACCGGCTGTTTTGCGTCACATGAAGCGTCCTGCACTTATGGAAAAAACAAATCGTAGAATTGAAAAGTGGCGAAAAATATGCCCAGATCTTGCTTTGCGATCGACATTTATTGTTGGTTTTCCTGGTGAAACGAACGAAGATTTTAATATACTCCTAGAATGGCTAGAAGAAGTAAAAATTGAACGAGCTGGGTGCTTTAAATATGAAGAGGTAAAAGGAGCAGTTGCCAATAATTTGGGGTTAGAAAATATTCCTGAAGACGTGAAAGAAAACCGCTGGCATCGTTTTATGGCAAAACAACAACAAATTTCTACACATCTTTTAAAGAAAAAAATTGGAAAAAGACTCCAAGTGCTTATCGATGAAAGTCAAGGAAAAGTTGCTAAAGGACGTAGTCAATATGATGCTCCAGAAATAGATGGTGCTGTCCATATATCATCACGACGTCCACTGCGTGTGGGTGAATTTGTCACTGTTAAAATTGAACAATCGGATGCCTATGACCTTTATGGCATAGCCGTTTAACAATTGAACGCTTTCTAGTCTCTAAATGACGAAGCTTCCTATCAAAGTCGATTTATAAAAAAGTGACTTCTCACAATGAGCCGTGTTCGAAGTGTGTGATGCACTTCATGAGAATTTACAGGAAATCCCTGCCTTGAATACTCGCTATACATTCTAAAAATGTAATATCAGATTTATATATTCTCTTAGTGCTCCACCCTAAATGATAGGGTTTTATAGCACAACAGGATAAAATAAAATCCCTAAAGATTGCCCCATATTTAATTAATAAAAGAATAAACTGATAATCATACTATTTTCCTGTTTTCAAATTTCAACAGTCATTGGTTTATGAAAGAAGTTTTTTTTCAATTGTGTTTTATACACACAAAAATACCACTTGTGATATGCAAGGAAATGTTTATGGATGTAATATAAGAAAATTTGAAATAAAATAATCTTATAGTTAAATTGCAAAACAATAAATTATCGTATTGTCTATGCTGCTGAGGAAGATATGGAAAAATTTTCTCAAGCAATGCAATTGCCGATTATTCTTTATAAAGCAATATATTGATTTATAATGATAATTCACTGTTTTGTATGTTGAATGATAGTCCAGAATATCGTAAGATTATCTCATTTTAGACCTGTTTATATTGAATCAATAAAAATCATTCGTTTGCACGTTACAAGCGGGATGAATGTGTGGATAAAAATTGTTAAAGAAAGGAGCTTTTATGAATCGTCTTAAGTGCTAAGGGCTGTCGCAACATCTACGAGCTGGTAAAATGAGTGATGGTGCCCAGCTTACTCCTTCATAAACGTAAAGATGGGAGTGCTTAATGGACTTTACAGTATATCCTTCATGGACGCGGTCGTGAAATGGGCTTAGATGCTCTTTGAGAGATGTCTCTTTAAGGAAGCGCCTTATTTCAAAATCTTTAAACTTATTTTTAGAGCATCTAATTTTTATTAACACGCTTTAAAGTTAAAGAATTTCTTATCAAGCAAATGACTTGGACGTACATTTGTTAAAGCGCGAATCATCGTATCTTTACGTCCTGGCATTTGTCTTTCTATATTTTTCAGCATTTCTTTCATTGCATTACGTTGTAAACCATCTTGACTACCGCAAAGATTACAAGGAATAATCGGAAACTGCATTGCTTGAGAAAATTTTTCCATATCTTCCTCAGCAGCATAAACAAGAGGACGTAACACAAAAAGATCTCCTTCATCATTTTTAAGTTTTCCAGGCATGGCAGCTAATCGACCACCGTGAAACAAATTCATAAAAAATGTTTCTAAGACATCATCACGATGATGACCTAAAACTAATGCAGAACATCCCTCTTCGCGTGCAATACGATAGAGATTACCACGTCGTAATCGAGAACAAAGTGAACAATATGTCTGCGACTCTGCCAATTTATCTGTAACAATGGAATAAGTATCCTGATATTCAATACGATATGGAATTTTATAAGAACTTAAAAAGTCTGGAAGAATATGTTTCGGGAATCCTGGTTGCCCTTGATCAAGATTACAGGCAAGAATTTCAATGGATAAAAGACCTCGCCACTTTAAGTCTAAAAGAAGCGCTAATAAACCATAAGAGTCTTTTCCACCGGATAAAGCAACAAGCCATTTTTTTCCTGTAGAGAGCATAGAAAAATCATCCAAAGCTTGTCGCATATGACGTAAAAGTCGTTTGCGTAATTTATTAAATTCTACGCTTGAAGGAGCAATACGAAACATTGGGTGACAATTATCTGCTTCTTTTTCCAAAGGATCATCTCTCCCTTCGTTTTCTTCTATTGCCTGATATTCAACTGAAACATCATTCATAATACCATATCCTGCACAATAAACAGCTCGTTTTGCAAAGATAAAAAAATATTAAAGCAAGCTTACATTCATGTTTTTTGAATTTATAAATTAGATACACAAAAAAGAAATGGAACTATATAAGTTATATCGCTATAAAATATAGCAATAAACTTATATAGAACCATTTACAGAAAGCCCCCATTAACTTCAAAGATTATAAAAATAACACAATACTTTGAAGTTATAATAATAGAAGAGAGAAACAATTTCTCTTACAGAAAAATTATCGAGAATAAAATTCAACAACCAAATTAGGTTCCATTTGCACAGCATAAGGAACATCTGCAAAAGCAGGAATACGTGTAAATGTTGCTTTCATCTGTTTATGATCTGCTTCAATATAATCAGGAACGTCACGCTCTGCCAATTGTACTGCTTCTAAAACTAAAACAAGTTGTTTTGATTTTTCCCGAACCTCAATAACATCACCAGGCTTACAACGATAAGATTGAATATTTGTACGCCGCCCATTTACGTTAACATGACCGTGGTTGATAAATTGACGAGAAGCAAAAATTGTAGGTACAAATTTTGCACGATAGACGACAGCATCCAAACGTGACTCTAACAGACCGATAAGATTTTCACCAGTATCACCCCGTCGACGAGCGGCTTCTTCATAAGTTTTATGAAATTGCTTTTCTGAAATATCTCCATAAAACCCTTTCAGCTTTTGTTTAGCGCGCAACTGCACCCCATAGTCAGAAAGTTTTCCTTTACGACGCTGTCCATGCTGACCTGGACCATAATCACGACGATTGACGGGAGATTTTGGACGACCCCAAATATTTTCTCCCATACGACGGTCAATTTTATACTTTGTTGTTTCGCGTTTACTCATCGCATTTCCTTTAAAATAAAACACGAGATCTTAAGACCCCAAGGAAACGCGCCCTCCTCTGCCTTTAAATGCTAAAGACTGACAGAATACCTTAACATATCAATATGCAAAGTTATCCACGGGACACGTCAATTAATGCCATTTTCTTGAAAGAAAAAGCTGGAATAGCTTTATTGATCTCGTATCCCAAAGTCAACTCTTTTCATGAGTTTTAAGCCAAATCCTTTTAATAAACGCTCCGTTGAAGAAGTGACCTTTTTTGATGTTAGCAATACAAAATCTTGAGATTTCTTTACAGGTTGCTGCTGTATTTTTTCCGACAATGGCAATAATGATCTGGTATGTTTAGCGATAGCTTTTGCTGGATCAATCCATTTAACGGACCATAAAGCTTGTTCACGAAAGAAGCTAATCAAAAAAGGATAATGTGTGCAGGCTAAAACAATAATATCAGTATATTTGCCATTTTTTTCCACAAAACATGGAAGGATTTCTTTCTTTATCTCTTTCGAATCGATAGATTTTCCCCGTAAATAATTTTCAGCAAATCCAGCAAGCTTTTCACTTCCCACAAGCTGAACATGACACTGTCCAGCAAAAGAGTTGATTAATTCATTTGTATAAGCACGTTTAACTGTTCCAGGGGTTGCTAATACGGAAATAAAACCAGATTTCGTCTGTTCAGCAGCTAATTTAATTGCAGGAACCGTTCCTACAAAAGGAACATGAGGAAAATTTTGTCGTAAATCTGCCATCATCAGTGTAGAAACAGTATTGCAAGCAATGACACATAAGGCGGGATTATAACGTGTTAAAAGATTTGTAAAAATCTTTAAAATATGGTCTTTCAAAATATTTTCTTCCCAATTGCCATAAGGGAATCCCGCATCATCAGCCACATAAATAAATTGCCTTTCAGGGATGAGAACACGCACTTCCCTTAAGACAGTTAAACCACCAATACCACTATCAAAAAAAAGAACAGGCCGTTCATCCATCAGTTTTCACACTTGTTTGTAATTTTTTACGATCGCGCTCTTTAGGTGCTCCACTCCCCCTTGGATATTGTGGTGAAAAATAATCCAGTGAAGATATAACGCCCCGCAATAAACGAACCTCAGGTTCACTAAAGTTAGCGCGCGTAAAAACAGAGCGTAAATTTGCAAGCATCACTTCTTTGCGTTCTGGGGGTCTAAAATACCCACGAATATCCAAAGCCTCTTCTAACTGAGATAAAAAACCATGAAATATTGTTTTATTTGCAGGTTCCATCTCTGCGGCACGAAATGCCGTATCGCTGACATTCTCTAGACCTGTTTTCATCCATTCGTAAGACATTAAAAGAACCGCTTGCGCGATATTGAGAGATGCAAAAGCAGGATTAACTGGAAAAGTGATGATTTCATCAACAAGGCTGATTTCATCATTTTCTAGTCCCCATCTCTCTCTTCCAAAGATAATACCTGTCTTATGTCCGATACTTTCACGCTGACGTAATACGCTTGCTGCTTCGACAGCACTTTTTACAGTTTTAAATCCACATCTTTCACGCGCTGTTGTGGCAAAAACATAGTGTAAATCTGCAATTGAATCACGCAATGTGTCAAAAATCACAGCGTTGTTAATGACATGATCAGCTTTACTTGCAGCAGCTCTAGCTTTTTCATTTGGAAATATTTCTCGAGGATTGACTAATCGAAGCTTAGAAAGCCCAAAATTTGCCATTGCCCTTGCGACCATACCAATATTTTCAGGAAGCTGCGGTTCAACTAAAATAATAACGGGACCATTTGTTAAATTTTCACGATTCTTATTCGTTCCAGCCATCAACACTCCCTAATTTCACTTAACTTATGCTCCATTCGCTGTTTTTTAAACGCAATCTTCTTCAAAGTACACCAATGCTTGTTAATAATAAATTTTAAAAGCCATTCAAAATAGACTATGGAGTTTATACAATTTATATAATATATCGTAACGTTTTTTACATTAATTTTATCTTGTTTAGTAGGTGACAACTCCTACCAGTCATAATCTCAGTTGAATTATGAAATCATAAATCCTAAAAAAGGAATATGTATTTTATTCCCAAACTTTTTCCTGCAAAGCTTATCCGTCGTTATAAACGTTTTCTTGCGGATGTTAAACAAGATGATCAACATGTTTTCACCGTGTCGGTTCCTAATACAGGATCAATGCTTGGATTAACAGCTTCCAACTCCAATATTTGGCTTTCATATCATAACAACACCAAGCGAAAATATGCCTATCAATTAGAAATTGTTGAAACCGATAATACTTTGGTTGGCATTAATACCACTTTACCCAATAAACTTGCACTAGAAGCAATTCAAAATGAATTACTACCAGAATTAAGTGGGTATAAAACAATTTTAAAAGAACAACGCTATGGGACACAATCACGAATTGACTTTCTTTTACGTGATGACATTCTTCCTGATTGTTACCTAGAAGTCAAAAATGTTCATTTTATTCGTCAGAAAGGATTAGCAGAATTTCCTGATAGCGAAACAAAACGTGGTGCACGTCACCTTGATGAGCTCATAGGAGTTGTACAACAAGGAAAACGAGCAGCTATGCTTTATATTATTCAACGAGAAGATTGCTCAGCTTTTACAATTTGTCATGATCTTGATCCACTCTATGGACGTAAGTTTGATTTAGCATTAAAATCAGGAGTAGAATGTTATGCTGTAAAGTGTCATGTAAGTGTAGAAGGCATTTTTCCGATTCAAAGAGTAAAAATAGAAAACAGAAGAAACAATGACTGAGTATATTGAATATAATGAAATACCTTTAAAATTTAATGGGAAAATTCGCATTTTTGATGATTATGCTTTTGCAAAAATGCGTGAAGTTGGTCGTATTGCTGCAGAATGCCTTGATGCGCTTACGGATATTATTAAGCCAGGCGTTACTACGCAAGAAATTGATGATTTTGTATTCATTTTTGGTGCTAAGCGAGGAGCTCTTCCTGCTGATTTAAATTATCATGGATACAGCCATTCATGCTGTACATCTATCAATCACGTTGTTTGTCATGGTATTCCCAATAAAAGACCCTTGCAAGAAGGCGATATTGTGAATGTTGATGTAACCTTTATCCTTGATGGTTGGCATGGAGATTCAAGTCGAATGTATCCTGTTGGAAAAATCAGACGTGCTGCAGAACGCCTTTTACAAATAACCTATGAAAGTCTTATGAAAGGAATTGCTGTTGTTAAGCCTGGAGCAACCACAGGTGATATTGGTGCTGCTATTCAACAGTATGCAGAATCTGAACGGTGCTCAATTGTGAGAGATTTTTGTGGACATGGTATCGGTCAGCTTTTTCATGATGCACCCAATATCCTCCATTATGGAAACCCTGGAGAAGGAGTCGAATTAAAACAAGGTATGATGTTTACAATTGAGCCTATGATTAACCTTGGTAAGCCACAAGTTAAGATTTTATCTGATGGTTGGACTGCCGTTACCCGCGACCGCTCTTTGACAGCACAATATGAACATACAATTGGTGTCACAAATGAGGGGTATGAAATATTTACACAATCTCCTAAAAATATTTTTTATATTCCCAATTCGTATACCTAATGCACTGTAGAGATGTTATGGCTAAAAAATTAAATCAAAAGGAAGATATTCAAAGTAATCACTTTGCATTAACATCAAGTTTTCCACTCATCCCAGTATCTGAAAGAAAAAGTAAAGAGCCTGAGAAAAATACACAGCTTCATAAACATTATCAAGGACATCGTGAACGTCTTCGGAAACGCTATTTAAAGTCAAAAGGAAATGCAATTGAAGATTATGAATATCTTGAATTATTGCTTTTTCGCACAATCCCCCGCGCAAATACAAAACCCATAGCTAAAAATTTGATAGCACGTTTTGGTTCATTAGCTGATGTATTGGGAGCTGATATTCACCGGCTTCAAGAAGTTCAAGGATGTGGTCCCGCAACTGCAATTGATTTAAAAATTATCTCAGATGTTGCTGGACGTCTTGCTCGTGCACAATTATTTAAACGCGATATTTTTTCATCATGGGATAAAGTGTTAGCTTATTGTAAAGCTGTTATGGCTCACGAAACCCGTGAACAATTTCGTATTTTATTTCTTGATAAGAAAAACGGCTTACTTGCTGATGAGGTGCAACAAACTGGAACTATTGATCATACCCCTGTTTATCCTCGTGAAGTTATTTCTCGAGCTTTAGAGTTATCCGCATCAGGATTGATTTTAGTCCACAATCACCCTTCTGGCGATTCCACACCATCTGACGCAGATATAACAATGACATACAGATTAAAAGACGCAGCAAATGCATTAGGCATTACTATCCACGATCACCTTATTATCGCACGAAATAACCACACGAGCTTTAAAGCATTAAAGCTTATATAAACCTTATAGGATGAAAAAAGGCTTCATTCAACGATGAATAACGAATCAATTTTCTAAATCAATATCTAATATAGCCATTGAAAAATTATAGGACAGCTCATCTTCATCTTCATCTCGATAAATAATACCTAAAAACTCATCCCCCATATAAACCTCACAAGAATCATCCTTCTTAGGCCGTGCTTTGACGTGCAATGCTGAGTTTTGGAATATATTTTTTAAATAATTATTAAGTTTTTTTATTTCATCAGCATTCACTATACTCTCCTATTTTTTGAGACAATTAAAGCAATTGCGTGTCATGCAAATAAGACACACCTATGATTCTATAAAGTTAGTAAAAAAGCTTAATCTGAATATTCACTTAATATTACATATATTTACACTGCTTTTTATACATTCATAAAAAACTTCTACAAAAGGAATCCTCATTATTAAATATACCCGTATAAATTAAAAAACGGCAGAAAATTGTATATTTTTAATAATTTTACTTTATTTCTAATTTTAGCATCTGCATTTACAGATTCCTATTCGGGAGAAAAATTGATCAACCATTTATAGTTTTGTTCCTTCTATAAAAAATTCAAAGAACAATACTTTTTTATTTAAAGCTACATTTTTTAGCAAAAAACATTATTATATCATTAAAAAATAATTCTTTTTAACGACTTTTTAAAGTAGATATTGTCTAACCTTAGAAGAATTACATCTCTAAAAAATATACAAAATAAGCTAATAAGAGTTCATTTTTCTCTCCATTTTTATAAGAATTTATTTCACAATGGGAAATTTTTAAATAAGCTTTCAGTTTATATAGAAGAATATTAGGTATTTTTGTAAATACTAAAATCTATGAAGAATGCTTATTTTATAGGATAACGAGAAAGAAAATCGATAACTCCTTTTTTATAAACTTTATCGCCTACAGCAAGCATATGATCACGATCAGGAATTAATAAAGCTTCACCACAAGGCAACAAAGCTGCTAATGGCTCTGCAGCGCCACCAATTTCATCTAATGAACCAACGGCAACAAGTGCAGGTTGTTCGATTTTGTAAATTTCAGATGCCGTTAACTCCTGTTTTGATGTGCTAATACAAGCAGCCAGAGCACGTCTATCGCTTTTCGTTTGATCAGCAAATTTACGGAACATTAAACCGCGCGTATTGGTAATGGTAGAAATATCTTCCGCTAGAAGAGCTTCAGCCACAGGCTCCCAATTTCCTGCTCCCGTTATCATACCAATACCTAAACCACCAAAAATAACGCTGTTCACATATGTTGGATGCAAAAGAGCCATAAAAGCACTAATACGAGCTCCCATAGAATATCCCATAACATGAGCTTTAGATAACTCTAAATGCTGTAGTAACTTTATCGCATCACCAGCCATAGCTTGAGGTGTATAAAAAGCAGGATCATAACTTTTAACTGAATCTCCGTGACCGCGATTATCAAGAGCAATAACACGATATCCTGCTTCCGTGAGAATACGAAACCAACCTGTTGCATACCAATTCACCCGTGCAGAAGATCCAAAACCATGGATCAACAAAACAGGAGCGCCTTGTCCTTCTTCTCGATAAGCAAATCGCAAACCATCATATTCAAAAAAACGAATATTTTCAGCTGTCATTTTTTATTGCACTTTCCACAAAGTACAGGATGAATAACACGTTGCCCTTTTTGTATCTGTTTTTCAGAAACTTCACCAGCATTAATTTCAAGTGCAAAAGCTGCAGGAACTCCTGATGAAATAGTGTTTGTTGAAAATGGAGAAGTATTTTCAATAATCGATACAATAATTCCCTCAGAGTTTAAAAAAATCATATCTAAAGGTAAAGGTGTATTTGCCATCCACATAAAAAACTTCTGCTCATCTCCCGATGGATAACTTTTTTGCTGCTTAAAGAGCATTGCACGATCGCGTGGAAAATCAGTCCGATACATTAAACCAGCTGCTGCTTGAGATGGTGTAAAAGCAAGCTCTACCTTATAATAAATCGCACCTTGCTTTGTATGTATTTCTAAAGGAATTGGATGAACGGGAATCTCGATGGGCTTCTTTGCTAAAACAACATGCACGTTTAACATAAAAAGTATCGCCAATAAAACGACATGCTCTTTTTTAAAAGGCTTTAACATTCTTGTCTCCACCACAGAAAAATTTCAAACTTTGTTTCTAAAATAAAAAGTGCTAAAAAATCAAAAAAAGAGAGCTGTTTCCTTGTTTTTCTCTCTTTTTTCTCAACTCAATAGGAGCAATTTTTCCATTTGGTTTATCGATTCACGAGAGTCATATTTTCTTGAAATATATTTACCTCTCTAGCTTTTTATGCAATAATCACCTTTAAAAAACACAGAAAACCTACTGATTTTATTAGTGAAATTCAATGTGTAATAATTTAATGCGTAGAAAAAGGAATACCTATATCTGGATAAATCTCTGCTGTCATTAAACCTTTTTCCCCTTTTCCAAAACGCACAAGAACAACTTGGCCCGAACGAAGCTCTGCTAAACCAAAACGGCGCAACGTCTCCATATGAATAAAAATATCTTCTGTTCCTTGTCCACGGCTAAGAAAACCGAAACCTTTATCACGATTAAACCATTTAACGATTGCACGTTCTAGGCCACTTTCTGGAGTAACAACAACATGGGTGCGGGCTGGAACTTCTGATGGGTGAACAGCTGAAGAACAATCTATGGATTTCACCTGAACGCATTTTAACCCTCGTTCAGTTTTTTCCACAGCACAAATAACTTTAGCTCCTTCCATCGCTGTTTGAAAACCATCCCGTCGCATTACCGTAACATGCAATAATATATCGGGAAAATGAGGTAAATCAGGTACAATAAATCCATACCCCTTACTACCATCAAACCACTTAATGACACCACTTATTTCAATAATCTCTCCACAAGCACCTATACTCTCCTCAGATAGGGAACAATCCTTTAATGCATCCTTACTCGTCATAATAACGTGATCCTGTAGCTTTTATAAATTGTACGATATTGATTCTCTAAGTTTAAGTAAACATTGCTCTTGTACCAACACGCAAGTCCCAAGATAAGATTTCCCCATATTGTCGTATCTTCTATGTTAACATCAGCGAATATCAACATGAATATTTGTAAAACTATTTGATTGTACGCTTTATATATCTTACAAAGAATGCCCTACAAAAGAGATCATATAAAAGGTTTTTTACATAATGATATTTTCATTAATGTGTAACTTGCATGATGAAGAAGATCAATATAAGGTGCAAAAACGACAATTCAATTAAGGAAAATGCGCATGCAATTGAAAAAAATCCTTACAACAATCACGGCATTCATGGCATTTACAGCAAATGTGTATGCAAGTGAACCTATCAAAATTGGTGTTTATCTTCCATTAAGTGGTCAAAATGCATTTGGAGGTCAGCTTGAAATTAGAGGTATAGAATTAGCCCATAAAAAAGTTCCAGAAATTTTAGGCCGTAAAGTGGAACTTGTTATTATTGATAATAAGTCTGATAAAGTAGAAGCAGCTAATGCTGTGATGCGTTTAACAGCAAGTGAAAAAGTGAGTGGAATCATAGGGAGCTATGGCTCTTCGCTTTCGTTGGCAGGGGGTGAAATATCTGAAAAAGCAAAGACTCCAACCATTGCAACGTCCTCAACGAGTCCTCTTGTTACACAGGGTAAAAAATATTACTTTCGCGCTTGTTTTATTGATTCCTATCAAGGAGTAGGAATCGCAACTTATGTAAGCCAAACTTTACACGCAAAAAAAGCCGCTATCCTTAAAGATATTTCAAACGATTATGCTATTGGTCTTGCAAGTTATTTTACACGTGCTTTCAAAAAATTAGGTGGTGAAGTTATCTCAAATTTAAACTATAATTCCGGAGATCAGGATTTTTCAGCTGTTCTTACGCAAATTATTGCACAAAAACCTGATATTTTATTCATTCCATCTTATTTTTCTGAAGGTGCTATCATCATGAAACAAGCACGAGAATTAGGAGCGAAGTTTCAAATTATGGGTGGAGATGCTATGGATAATCCAGAAACCATTACGATTGCAGGAAAAGCGGCAGAAGGTTTCTTACATACAACACTTCCCTATAGTGAGGATATGCCAAATATGTCAGTAGCTGCGCAAGAATTCACAAAAGAATGGAGAAAAGCTTACCCTGACAAAGAGCCAAATATCAATTCTGTTTTGGGATACACGAGTTATATGATGTTTATGAAGGCTATTGAAAATGCAGGGAGCGCTGATCGTGAAAAAATTACTATCGCACTTAGCAAATTAAAAGATTTTCCAACCCCTTTTGGTGATATGTCCATGGATGAAAATCATAATCCTAAAATTCCTATTGGTATCATTAAAATACAGGATGGAAAACGTGTTTATTTAGAAGAAGTTAAACCTGCTTTTTAATTAAGAAGTTTTACTAATGAAAATACAAGAATTGGTTGAGAATCTTTTCTCAACCAAAGACTTAAAGGTTTCTTGTTGTCTTATGTAAATTAACAAATGTGGAAGGATGAGAGATGAGCACTGAAATGTTCATCCAGTATTTTTTTAATGCACTGGCATTGGGATCTCTTTATGGACTTATCGCTATTGGTTATACTATGGTCTACGGTATACTGAGACTCATTAATTTTGCTCACGGTGATATTTTTATGCTGGGAGCATATTTTGTTTTCTTTTCCACAATTGGCTTTATGCCTGCTTGGGCAGCACTTCTTCTTTTGTTCCTCGCTGCTCTTGTTTATTATTCGGTCTTTGTAGGGTTTAAAAGGCGTCCTCCAATTTATTGGATTGCTGTTTTTTTAATTCTTGCTTTAGGGTTTGTTTATTACTTTAAAATTTCTCCACAGGATTTCACTCCGATTTGGGTTTTAGCGCTTTGTTTTTCCATTTTTATTACAAGTGCAGTGGGTGTTACTGTTGATCAACTCGCCTATAAACCTCTACGTCATGCTCCACGTATCTCGGCATTGATCGGTGCAATCGGTGTTTCTTTTTTTATTGAAAATCTTGCTACTGTACTCTTTAGTGGTATTCCGAAAGGTGTAAAACAGCCAGATTTTCTTGTAACACCATTTTTATGGCATCTAGGATCAGACGCAGATGGTATCATTAGAATTGCTCCTATGTCTCTGATTGTTCCCGTTGTGTCATTAATTCTTATTGTATTACTGTTATGGATTATCCATAAAACGAAACCGGGTCTTGCTATGCGTGCAATCTCCCATGATATTGAAACGACGCGTTTGATGGGTGTATCTGTTAATAAAGTCATTGCATTTACATTTGGAATAGGCTCAGCACTTGCCGCTATATCAGGCATTATGTGGTCTTTGCGCTATCCTCAAATTCAGCCTTATATGGGTGTTCTTCCTGGCCTCAAAGCATTTATCGCTGCTGTTATCGGAGGGATTGGTTCGATACCAGGAGCAATGTTGGGAGGATTGTTATTAGGGTTTATTGAAATTATGATTATCGCATTTTTCCCCGCGCTATCTGGGTATCGAGATGCCTTCGCTTTCATTTTATTGATTCTGATTTTATTGATATTGCCCACAGGATTAATGGGTAAAAAAAGTCAGGAGAAAATCTAATGGCAAAGTCAGTGACAACTATTTTATCGTGTATAAGTGTTTTAGTTCTCATAGGTTTTTTATTTTATGCTGATAGCCATTTTAATGACTATACGCTTCGTATCATAAATCTGATTGCTATTAATGCGATACTGGCAATTTCGCTTAATTTGATTTATGGTTTTACAGGTATGTTTTCTCTTGGACATGCTGGCTTTATGGCTATTGGTGCTTATGTCTGCGCAATTTTACTGCTTTCTCCTGAACAAAAAGAGATGATGTGGATTCTTGAGCCTATCGCTGAACCATTGTATCATCTGCAATTACCTTTTTTTATTGCTGTTGTTGTAAGTGGTTTGTGTGCCGCAGTTGTAGGTTTATTGATTGCTTTGCCAATATTGCGTCTTGGTGGTGATTATCTTGGAATTGCAACATTGGGTTTTGCAGAAATTATTCGCATTGTCATTACAAATGCAACATCGCTCACAAATGGCTCTTTAGGAATCAAAGGAATACCTCAAAATGCAACATTATGGTGGAACTATGGTTGGTTAGCATTCACAGTTCTCTTTATTGTTCTCTTACTGCGAAGCAATACTGGTAATGTATTACGTGCTATTCGTGATGATGAAATAGCTGCGAAAACTATGGGAATTAACGCTTTTTTCTACCGTAGTTTTTCTTTTACTGTTGGAGCGTTTTTTGCAGGTATAGGTGGAGCATTAATGGCTGCTCTTATTTCAACCATTGATCCAAAAATGTTTAATTTTCTTCTCACTTTTAATATTTTGATGATTGTTGTTGCTGGTGGTTTGGGTTCAATTACAGGGAGTATTATTGGTAGCATTGTTATTACAGTTATGCTTGAATGGCTTCGTATTATTGAAAGTCCATTTGACTTAGGTTTTATACATATTCCAGAAACACCAGGACTTCGTATGGTTGTTTTTTCTCTTTTATTGCTGGTAATTATCTTGTTTTGGAGAAAAGGCTTGATGGGACAACGTGAATTCTCATGGAATGGAATTTATAGCTTTCTGATACGCAAACTGATACGCAAAAAACTTTCTAATACTGAGGGAAATCTATGAACGACACCATCCTTTCACTCAACGAGATCGTCATGCGTTTTGGCGGATTAGTTGCTGTAAATAATATTAATATGGCAATTAAACGAGGAAGTATTACTGGATTAATTGGTCCCAATGGTGCTGGAAAAACAACAGTTTTCAATATGATTTCGGGATTTTATGCCCCTACGAGCGGTATCATTCTTTTTGATGAGAAAAAAATTTCTGGAGCACCTCCTTATATTATCTGCAGACGCCATATCGCCCGAACATTTCAAAATATTCGTCTTTTTTCAGGGTTAACGGTTTTGCAAAATGTTATGGTGGGGGCGCATGTTCGACAAAAATATCCTTGGTTTTCTTCAGCTCTATTTTTTTCAAAAGCAATGAAAGAAAAAAAAGAAATTTATAAAAATTCCATGGAGCTTCTTGAACGGCTACAACTTGATCACCTTGCCAATCAATCGGCAACAGCTTTACCTTATGGTGTGCAGCGACGTCTAGAAATTGCACGTGCGTTAGCCACAAAGCCCAAATTGCTTCTTCTTGATGAACCTGTTGCTGGCATGAATCCACAAGAAAGCGAAGATCTTAAAGAATTTATAACAAAAGTGCAAAAAGACTTTGATCTTACAATTCTTCTTATCGAGCATGATATGAAAGTGGTTATGGGACTTTGCCAACATATTTTAGTCATGGAACATGGCTGTTGCATTGCCAATGGTACACCAGATGAAATTCGTAATAACCCTAAAGTTATTGAAGCTTATCTTGGCGGAGATGTGTATGGATATTCTTAAAATAAAAAATCTTCACGTTCATTATGGTGCCATTAAAGCTGTCCAAGATCTTTCTATGTCCATAAAAAAAGGAAGTATTGTCACTTTAATTGGCGCCAATGGTGCAGGAAAAAGCAGTATTGTACGTTCTATTACAGGACTTAATCGCTCAGTGTATGGGGAAATTACCTATAATGGCAAATCAATTATTAAAAAGTCACCAGAAGAGATTTTGCGTTTAGGGATTGCTCTCAGTCCTGAAGGGCGTCGTATTATGCCTCATCTCACTGTTTTAGAGAATCTCCATCTAGGTGCTTATATCCGTCATGATAAACAGGGAATTTCTCGTGATATTGAATGGATATTTGATCTTTTTCCACGCCTACGTGAAAGATCAAAACAGTTGGGAGGAACAATGTCAGGTGGGGAACAACAAATGGTTTCTGTAGGCCGCGCACTCATGAGCAATCCTGATATGGTCATATTAGATGAACCGTCGTTGGGATTAGCGCCCCTTCTCGTTCGGGAGATTTTTTCAATTATCCGAAAAATTAATGATATGGGAAAAACTGTTCTTCTTATTGAGCAAAATGCATTTGCTGCACTTTCCATAGCTGACTATGCTTATATTTTAGAGGTAGGGCATATTTTATTTCACGGTGAAGGTAAAGCTATGCTTTCTGATCCACGTGTTAAAGAAGCCTATCTTGGTGGATAAAGGCTACAAATTAAGGAAATAAAGTTCTCCCCTCCTCCTTTTTAAAAAGCATCTCTCTATTTAATGAGAAATGCTTTTTTGCGCTTAACTATGATATCCACCATTTTTCTGCACAGTATACTCCTGCTGCTTGTTCAATAATGTGCGCTATCTGAAAAATAACTTCCTCAGAAAAAGGTTTACCAATCAATTGCAATCCTAACGGTAAACCATTTGATGACAGACCAGCAGGAACAGAAATTCCTGGTAAACCAGCCATATTAACTGGTACCGTAAAAATATCATTAAGATACATTGCGACAGCATCATTTTTTATTTTTTCATCAGCAATACCAAAAGCAGGTGTTGGTGTTGCTGGTGTCAAAATAGCATCAATGCCTGAAGCAAAACATTGGTCAAAATCACGCTTTACGAGTGTTCTTACTTTTTGAGCTCTTAAATAACAGGCATCATAATACCCAGATGAAAGAACATAAGTACCAACCAAAATACGCCGCTTAACCTCATCACCAAAACCAATAGAACGGGTGTTTTCATACATCTCAATGATGTCTTTTCCAGGTACGCGCAAACCAAAACGCACACCATCATAACGCGCTAAATTAGAAGATGCCTCTGCAGGAGCTATAATATAGTAAGAAGGCAGAGCATATTTTGTATGGGGTAAAGAAATATTCCTAATTTCAGCTCCTGCTTCTTTTAACCAATTTATTCCTCTTTGCCAAAGTTCAATAATTTCTTGAGACATTCCATCTAGATGATATTCTTTTGGAATACCAATTTTCATTCCTTTGATTGATTGACCAAGATAACTTTCATAATCAGGAACTGGTAAATTGACGGAAGTAGAATCCTTTTCGTCAAAAGAGGCCATTGATCTTAGTAAAATAGCACAATCACGAACATCTCTGGCAATAGGCCCAGCTTGATCAAGGGATGAAGCAAAGGCGACAACTCCCCATCGTGAACAACGTCCATAAGTTGGCTTTATTCCTACAGTCCCAGTAAAAGCCGCCGGTTGACGTATTGAGCCACCTGTATCTGTTGCTGTTGCACCAGCACAAATTTGTGCCGCAACAGCGGCCGCAGAACCACCTGAAGAACCACCTGGTACGAGTTTTTCATTCGAGCCTTTTTTTCTCCATGGATTAATAACGGGACCATAATATGATGTCTCGTTGGATGAGCCCATAGCAAACTCATCCATATTAAGTTTTCCTAACATCACCGCCCCATCTTGCCATAAATTAGCAGTGACAGTTGATTCATAGTGCGGTTTAAAACCATCAAGGATATTTGAACAAGCTTGCGTATGAACACCATAGGTTGCAAAAAGATCTTTAATCCCCAAGGGGATTCCTTCTAAATGCCCTCCCTGCCCTTTTGCCAAGCGGCACTCTGATTCAGCAGCCATTTTTCTTGCCTGTTCTGCTGTTATTGTTACATAAGCATTCAAAGTTGGATTAGCCAATTCTATTGCTTGTAAATAAGCTTCTGTTAATTCCGTTGCTTTGAGCTTTTTCTTTGTTAGAGCATCACGAGCTTGTGCAATTGTAAGGGTTGTTAAATCAGTCATATTGGTTCTCAAATTTTAAAAATATAAAAAGTTACTCAACAATTTTTGAGACAAGAAAAAAATTTTCTTCTGTAATAGGTGCATTGGCTACAATATCTGCTGCTTTATCGCCATCTGTAACACTATCTTCACGCATTCGTAGAGTCATCGGCATCACAGATGTTAATGGCTCAACCCCACTGACATCAACTTCATTCAATTGCTCTACAAAACCTAAAATAGCATTGAATTTTTTTGTCACAGGTTCTATCTCATCATCGTGGAGGGCAATCCTTGCTAAATGTGCTATCCGCTTGACTGTCTCTTGATCAACAGACATACTCTTTACGCCTTTCTGCTTTTTTGTTTATTTATTTGATCTTTATTCTGGCTATACAAGGCTGCACTTGTAAGTGCAAGAATATTAGATAACATGAATTTAGATAACATGAATAAAGAATATAACTATAGATCTGAAACATTAAAAAACGTATTATACCTTTATGACTGTTATTAATATAGATGAAGTTATGACACATCTTTTGCCTGGACAAACAGTAGCAGCTTTAGATTTGGGTACAAAAACGATTGGAATTGCGATTTCTGATATGAGGCTCGTTGTCTCAAATCCACGTCCTGTATTGCAGCGAAAAAAATTTACAGAAGATGCTCGCACACTTATTAAAATTTTTGATCATGAAAATGTAGGTGTTATCATCATTGGCTTACCTCTTAACATGAATGGAAGCAGCGGCTCTCGTGTTCAAGCAACCAGAGCTTTTGTGAGTAATATGAAAGCTTATACAAAAATTCCATTTGTTTTTTGGGACGAACGCTTATCAACAATTGCCGCAGAACGTGCTCTTCTGGAAATGAATGTATCGCGCGCTAAAAGAGCAAGTAGAATTGATTCGGCAGCCGCTGCTTTTATATTGCAAGGTGCTCTCGATAGAATTAAAAACTTTCATCATATGGAAGGATAGAGGACATTGAGCAAATGCCCTGCATTATATCGTGCAATAAGCATCCCATAAGAAGCTCTCCATTGTCCTCCAAGACGGCTTTCCATATAGGCATTTGCAACATGTTCTATGTCTGTCGAACATAAGGAGGCGGCAGCTGCTGCATAGGCTACTTGTTCAACAAAAAATCTTCCAGCTCCCTCATTTGCTGATGCCATATCACCTGCAGACTTAATAATTTCAATTGCTCGGGGTCCTGCTGGTCCAATATCAAGAGCAATTTTTTCTAACAATTTCTGAAACAATCCCGGTGCTTTTTCAGCAATAAGAATAGCATCTTTTACCAATTGATTAGCAGAACTATTTCTCACAATCCGCGCAGGCCCATTATGCAACATTTGCGATAATGGATTATTCTCTATAAAGCTTTCAATACCAAGTTGTGCAATAATTTCACCAATAATAGGCACAACCAATTGACTTACATGATAAGCAATAATAGGTGTCATAATGCGGGCAAAAGCTGCTTCAGAACGATCATTTGCTGCATTGTCAAATGCTCGCGCTAAACGTAAAATCAATGCTTGTGAAGCAGCAATATCTAATGCAATATCTGCAAAAATACGTTCTGTCAGTGGTGGTAAAGGCTGATTTGGCATTTTTTTCCGGAAAAAATCTATGCCAAACTGAAGGGCTGCTCGCAAAACACCTGCCGATATGACAGATTGATCGAAACGCATCATCGTTTCGATGTCTTTAATAACTTTTAGTCCTTCTCCAGCGTTTCCCAAAAGCCAGCCATAACTGCCTTGAAAATCAACAACTCCTTCTGGCGTTAAGAGTTCTCCGGAACGCTGAATTAAATGACGAATCGATATAAATCCATTTAATGCACCATTGTCTTGTATGCGTGGAACGAAAAAACAACTTAAATGACCATTTAAATCTGCACTAACAAGGTATCCATCAGCTGTAGGATTAATAACATTGGTTTTTACAACATTTAAACGATACAGATCACGTTCCATATTTTCATCGAAAGAAATTTTCTTAACACTTGGAAAATTGAAAGCGCCTTTTTCAATATCATCAAATGCACAAGTCAAAGAAGCGGACTTTTTATGATGAATAGGCTTTGATGAGGAATCATATTGGCGTGATAAAAGGACATTTTGCCATTTTTTGAAGAGCTCAATATCACTAATTAAGACAGCAATTGCTGCACTTGTTATAATAACCTCATTTAAATGTCCTGTTTCTAAACCAGCAGATAAAGCTAAACGAATCGCACGTGCTTGATAGCGTACCCCATTTTCTGAGCTTTTATTTTCCCAAAGAGAGGTAACCAAACCCGCTTGTCTAGAATATTGTTGAAGAGCTTGATAGGAAGAATGTATTTCTAATTTCTCTGTTGGCTTCCCCCATTCATCGTTATAATACAGTAAAGGCTTATAATGATTCGCTAAGCAGGAAAGCTTCCAAGCTTCTCTACTCGCTGCAAAATCTCCTATTTCTTCAAAGCTTGCTAATAAAAACTTAGGCAAGCTAGAGGCGATACGAAACATAAGCGTGTCGCTAAGAAAGGTATTTTTTCGACGAGCATTTTGCGCAGATACAGCACTCATAGGTATATTCCACTATTCAAATCATTCATATCATAGACTATTTGTCTTTTTAGAGTTAAGAAACATTTATCATATTCAAACAAATGCTTGTTTAATCTGTTTAGAGAGAGATAAAGAAGAATGCTATGATTCAAGATAATTTTTTTCCACTTTTCCCTCATCAACATCTTTTAGCTATTAAAGATCTAAGTGTACAAGATCTTAATACATTGCTTGATCGTGCAGAAGCAAATGTTATCCTTTCTAACAAAATTGATAAAACAAAACCTATTTTGCGCGGACGGACTCAAATTAATCTTTTTTTTGAAGCCTCTACGCGAACACAATCTTCTTTTGAATTAGCAGGTAAAAGGTTGGGAGCAGATGTGATGAGTGTTGCGATTGGTAACTCATCTGTAACAAAAGGAGAAACATTGCTTGATACAGCCACAACGCTCAACGCGATGAAGCCAGATATACTGGTTTTTCGCCATAGTAGTGCGGGAGCAGCAGCCTTATTAGCGCAAAAAGTTGATTGTTGTGTCATTAATGCTGGTGATGGTGCTCATGAACATCCAACTCAAGCTTTATTAGATGCTCTCACCATTAAAAGAGCAAAAGGTCATATTGAAGGATTAACTGTTGCAATTTGCGGAGATATTTTGCACTCACGTGTTGCGCGTTCTAATATTCTTAGCCTTAATGCTTTAGGTGCTCATGTACGTGTTGTTGCACCTTCAACACTCTTACCTACAGAAATTGCTCATATGAGTGTTGAGGTTTTTAACACAATGAAAGAAGGCCTTAAAGGTGCTGACGTTATCATGATGTTACGCTTACAGCATGAACGGATGACAGGCTCTTTTATTCCTTCCACGCGTGAATATTTTCATTATTTTGGCTTACATAAAGAAAATTTAGCCTATGCTAAAGGCGATTGCATTATTCTGCATCCTGGCCCAATAAACCGTGGTGTGGAGATTGCATCTGATGTAGCAGATGGACCACAAAGTATGATTCATACACAAGTAGAAATGGGAATTGCTGTGCGTATGGCTGTCATGGAGGCTTTATTAGATTCACGCTTGAAAATCAGTGGAGAAAAAAAATGATAAAACCAATTGTTTTTCAAAAGGCTCGTATTGTTGATCCTTCGCGTGCAATCGATGAAATTGGTACAGTTATTGTTGAAAATGGACTGATTATAGCTGCTGGGAAAGAAGCTCTGAATCAAGGAATCCCTGAAGGGGCAGAAGTTATTAATGCACAAAACAAAGCGATTCTGCCTGGACTTGTAGATGCGTGCGTTTTTGTTGGAGAACCAGGAAATGAACATCGTGAAACAATTGCATCTGCAAGTCAAGCGGCCGCAGCAGGTGGTGTTACTTCCTTTCTGATGATGCCAGACACGCACCCAGTCATTGATAATGTAGCACTCGTTAAATTTATTACGCGTACAGCACAGGAAATGTCATCGGTCAATATTTATCCCGTTGCTGCCATCACACAAGGTTTCAACGGACAAGAAATAACCGAATTTGGTTTGCTCAAGGATGCAGGGGCTGTTGCTTTTAGTGAAGGAAAAAAAACACTTCAAAATTCATCTGTTATGCGACGGGCAATGAGTTATGCACGCGATTTTGATGTTCCATTGATGCATGAAACGCAAGATAAAGATCTTACAGAGAAAGGCGTAATGAATGAAGGACTGCTCGCCAGTTGGCTTGGTCTTTCTGGCATCCCGCGGGAAGCAGAAGTCATCCCACTTGAAAGAGATCTGCGATTAGCAGCATTAACGCAAACACGCTATCATGCCGCCCAAATATCGACAGCACTCTCTGCTGACGCACTTCGTTTAGGCAAAAAACGCAGTGAGAAAATTTCAGCTGGTGTATCTATTAATCACTTATCTCTCAACGAAAATGACATTGGCCAATATCACACTTCTTTTCGCTTCATGCCTCCATTACGTATAGAAGAAGACCGAATAGCAATGATTGAAGCGGTAAAGGATGGTACTATAGATATTATTGTCTCTTCCCATGATCCGCAGGGTAAAGATACAAAATATCTCCCCTTTAATGACGCGCCAGTTGGCGCTATTGGTATGGAGACCTTATTGAGTGCAACCTTACGCCTTTATCATGATGAAAGTCTATCTCTTTTACGGATAACTGAACTTTTATCAACGATGCCTGCAAAACTCTTTGGACTCAATGCAGGAACACTTAAAAAAGGGGCTCGTGCGGATCTTATTGTGGTTGATCTTGAAGAACCATGGGTTGCTTCTACAGAGAAGTTCTATTCGCGTTCAAAAAATACACCTTTTGAAAATGCACGTTTTCAAGGGCGCGTGCTCCAGACCTTTGTGAAAGGGAAATCGATTTTTAAACTTAATCAACAAATTTAATGAGATTCTTAATGAATGAAACAGAGATATTTTTTCAATCGATTCCATGGTTTATTTTCCTAATATCGTATCTCATTGGCTCGATTCCCTTTGGTCTTATTTTTACGAGATTGGCCAAACTTGGCGATGTAAGAACTATCGGTTCCGGCAATATTGGAGCGACGAATGTTTTACGAACAGGAAATAAAAAAGTTGCAGCCCTGACACTTCTTTGTGATATATTAAAAGGGACAGTTGTTGTTTTCGTTATAAAGTTTTTGAGTGATCCGCTAGATAATACTATCCTTATTTCTCTAGCGGGTTTTTTTGCTTTCTTAGGACATCTTTTTCCCGTATGGCTTAAATTTAAAGGTGGCAAAGGTGTTGCTACCTATCTAGGTGTTTGCTTGGGGTTTTACTGGCCCGCAGCAATTATTTTCATTATTGTATGGAGTGCGTTTTTTCTCCTTATGCGTTATTCTTCATTATCTGCCCTTGTTGCTGTTAGTATCACGCCGGTATTTGTTTTTTATTTTTCTGATTCTTATTTCTGTTGTATGCTGATTATGATGAGCATATTTGTTTTCATAAAACATTATGCAAATATCGGTAGATTACTCATTGGGGAAGAAAGTAAGATTGGTACGAAAAACGGAGATAAATAAAGGAATCCTACTTACTGATCGTCAACGTCTAAGCTGGTTACGGTTATTTCGTAGTGAAAATATTGGAGCTGTCAGTTTTCGCAATCTCATTGATCATTATAAAACAGCAGAAAATGCTTTGGCCGCACTTCCTGAGCTTAGTAGAAAAGGGGGTGGTTCTGCATCTATTAAAATAGCAAGTTTAGAAGATGCAGAAAAAGAAATACAAGAAGCTGAAAGATTAGGTATTCGGTTTATCGGTATAGGAGAACCAGATTACCCAGCCTTTCTTAGGGTTACAGAAGCATCCCCACCGCTTATTGCTATAAAAGGCAATGTTTCGGTTTTTCAAAAAACTTCTATTGGAATCATAGGATCTCGAAATGCCTCTGCTGCTGGCAAAAAGCTTGCATTTCAATTTGCACATTTTCTTGGAGAAGCCGATTTTGTAACAATTTCTGGGCTCGCTCGTGGAATTGATAGCATTGCGCATCAAGCCAGTTTAAAAACAGGGACCGTTGCAGTCATGGCTGGCGGAATTGATCATGTTTATCCTCCTGAAAATAAAAAGTTGCATGAAGATATTATTGCCAACGGTGGAGCCATTATCAGCGAAATGCCCATCTCATGGAAACCTCGAGCTATTGATTTTCCAAGAAGAAACCGTATTATTGCAGCTTTGTCACTCGGCCTCTTGGTTATAGAGGCCGCACTGCGCTCAGGGTCCTTAATTACTGCACGTCAAGCAGTTGAAATGGGGCGGTTGATTTTTGCCATTCCCGGTTCTCCACTAGATCCAAGATCTGTTGGTACAAACAACCTGATCAAGGATGGCGCTCTGCTCACCACACATCCTTCTGACATCATAGAAACACTTATGCCATTAGTTCCACCGCTTCCAAATTCCCAACTCAATTTTTTTGAGGAATCACCCTCTTTACAACTTGAAAAGGAGAATTTTAGTTCAGCAGACGAAAAAAACAACAAGATCTCTTTAACAGGAGATGACACAGAACGTGCAGCCGTCCTTTCCGCTCTTTCAACAACGCCAATCGACTTAGACACACTGAGTACCCATTCAGGTGTCTCACTCCCAACACTCTACCTTTTATTGGTAGAACTCGAACTTGCTGGAAAGCTTATTCGACACTCTGGTGGTTGTGTGTCATTGTCGAATTTTGATCTTCACCAAGAGCCTCAGCACTATTAATAATGCTTTGCCCTTCTTTGGCAACCATATCCAAAAGCAAAGCTAAAAGCGGACTATGCGCTTGACGCGCCATCTGATTCATTTGCTTTGACATGTCTGTAATATATTGGATAACTTTTAAATGATTTATAAACATAATCCTCTATCCTTGAGCATTTCCCCTCCTACTTCTCAATAGACGTTATCTTAGTATTTCGCCGTATGTTTTTGTAATAACAGTGGAAAATAAATCGTGTAATTCTATATAGGGTGTATTCTAATAATAACAATCACAAGTTGTACAATATTCATGTTTTTTATATGGCTAATATTTTTTTATGTGCTCTTAAGCAATTGCCATTAGCTATTCGTGTGAAAGGCGTTTATAAAAAAAATTTTTATTTCAATATTTGGGTAGAATTATGAATATCGTTATCGTTGAATCTCCAGCAAAAGCAAAAACAATTAATAAATATCTTGGGTCTCAATACAAAGTTGTTGCATCATTTGGACATGTTCGTGATTTGCCTGCAAAAGATGGTTCCGTTTTACCGGATCAGGATTTTTTTATGAAATGGGATGTAGATTCTGCCGCCGCTAAACGTTTAAATGAAATAGCAAAAGCCGTTAAAGAAGCCGATAGCCTTATCTTAGCAACAGACCCTGATCGTGAAGGGGAAGCTATTTCATGGCATATTCTAGATGTTCTTCGTCAAAAAAAAGTTTTAAAAGATAAACCTATTAAAAGAGTTGTCTTCAATGCTATTACCAAAAAGTCTGTGCTTGATGCTATGAACAATCCACGTGATATTGATACATCACTTGTAGATGCTTATCTTGCACGTCGTGCTCTTGATTATCTCGTTGGTTTTACACTTTCACCTGTTTTATGGCGTAAGCTTCCTGGTGCACGTTCGGCTGGTCGCGTTCAATCGGTTGCTTTGCGTATCATTTGTGATCGTGAATCAGAAATAGAACATTTCATTAAAGAAGATTATTGGACAATTACAACACAGTTAAAAACTATCCGAAATGATAGTTTTCAAGCAAGGTTGACGATGTTTAATCAAAGCAAGATTGGCAAGCTTGATATTCAATCTCAAGAACAAGCAGATCAAATTCGTTTTATGTTGGAGAAAGCCCAATATCATACACTCAGTGTTGAAGCAAAACCCACAAAGAGAAATCCTTTTCCTCCGTTTACAACCTCTACACTACAACAAGCGGCTTCTTCAAAATTAGGCTTTTCAGCTTCTCGCACTATGCAAATTGCCCAAAAGCTTTATGAAGGGATTGAAATTAACGGTGAAACGGCAGGACTTATTACTTATATGCGTACTGATGGTGTGCAAATAGCACCAGAAGCCATTGATGCAGCACGAAAAGTTATTCTTGAATCTTTTGGAAATGACTATATTCCTGAAAAACCACGTTTTTATTCAACAAAGGCAAAAAATGCACAGGAAGCACATGAAGCTATCCGCCCAACAGATTTTCAACGTACCCCTAACCAAGTCCGCAATTTTCTTGATAGTGATCAGGCAAAACTCTATGAACTGATATGGAAGCGCGCTATTGCTAGCCAAATGCGTTCCGCTGAAATTGAGCGTACAACTGTTGAAATTGAAGCACAACAAGGAGAAAATCGTGCAAATCTACGGGCAACAGGTTCTGTTGTTCGCTTTGACGGTTTTATTTCTGTCTATACAGATCAACAAAACGAAGAAAATAATGAAGAAAATGAATCAACACGTTTACCACAAATAAACACTGGTGAATCACTTACAAAAGAGAAAGTTGAATCTGTACAACATACCACAGAGCCCCCCTCTCGTTATTCTGAAGCTTCATTAATTAAAAAGCTTGAGGAGTTAGGAATTGGTCGTCCTTCAACTTATGCATCCACATTGGCGACATTGTGTGACCGTGGATATATTGTCATTGATAAACGAAAGCTTATTCCCGATGCTAAGGGACGTATTGTTACAGCCTTTCTTGAAAATTTTTTTAATCGCTATGTAGAATATGGTTTCACAGCAGATCTTGAAGAAAAGCTGGATCTTATCTCTGATGGCAAACTTTCTTGGAAAGACGTATTGCGAGATTTTTGGGATGGATTTAATGCATCTATTAGCAATATCCAAGAACTCCGTATAACCAATGTCCTTGATGTTTTAAATGTAACATTAGCACCTCTCGCCTTTCCTGAACGCGAAGATGGAAGTGATGTGCGTTCCTGTCCTCTTTGTAAAAGTGGTCAATTATCATTAAAACTCGGTCGTTATGGTGCTTTTGTTGGCTGTTCCAATTATCCCGAATGTAAATACACACGCCAACTTGGTACAGATACTGGAGAAGAGAATGAAGCTGTACGCAATGATGAACCTGTTATACTTGGTATTGACCCTGAAACAGGAAAAGATATCTCTCTTCGCAAAGGCCGGTTTGGTCCCTATATTCAACTTGGTGAAAGCAAAGAAGTTAAGCGTGCAGGACTACCAAAAGAATGGCAGGCAGAAAATGTAACCCTTGATAAAGCCTTGGCTTTACTATCCCTTCCCCGTGAAATTGGCATTCATCCTGAAACCGGAAAAACAATCACGGCTACGATTGGACGATATGGTCCCTATCTTAGCCATAACGGAAAATCTGCGCGCCTTCTTCATGCAGATGAAGTTTTTGATATTGGTATCAATCGCGCTGTTACAGTATTGGCAGAACAACAAGAAAACAAAACCAGGCAAAGCAGAACAACACCTGAAGCATTGGCAACATTAGGAGAGCATCCTGAAGGAGGAACCATTACCGTACGCAACGGGCGTTATGGTCCTTATGTCAATTGGGGTAAAATTAATGCAACATTGCCAAAAGATAAAGATCCCATTAATGTAACACTTCCAGAGGCACTAGAACTTATATCGGCTAAAGCATCGAGTAAAAAAACAACTTCAAAAAGAGCTTCTTCTAAAACAAAAGCAAAAATAAAAGAGACATAAATTTTGGCTAAAGGTGAAAAAAACATAAAATATCTCTCTTCATTCAAGGGAAAAACTTTTCCCAATAAGGAAGCAATCCTTTCCTTTATAATTGAGAATCCTAACCACTCAAGTAAACGAGAAATCGCTAAAGCTTTTAACTTAAAAGGCGATTCTCGTATTTTGCTTAGAGATATGTTACGTGAGTTAAAGGATCAAAATCTCATATCTAAACACCACAAAAGAGCAATCAACAAAGGAAAATTACCCCCTGTTTCTTTAGTAAAAATTAGCGGACGTGATAAAGATGGAAGTTTTATTGCACAACCTCTTGAATGGGAAGATTCTCCAAAGCCCAATATTGAAATACACTCTTTTCATCACATAAAAGGAAGTAATATTGGTGTTGGAGATCATATTCTTGTAAAAGTTTTTCGAAATAAAAATTCTGAAAGCTCAAGCCATCCTTATACGGGACGAATTATTCGTAAAATTGAACTATCCCCAAAGAGCACATTTGGTGTTGTACGAAAATTGGAAAATAATCAATGGCGCCTTGATCCTATAGACCGCAAAACCAATGAACTCATTGTTGAAATGTCTCCAGAAATGAAGATTCAAATTGGTGATCTCGTTGAAGTCGAAATAAAAAAAAATACTGGTTATGGATTAAAGAGCGCAAAAATAAAGAATGTTTTAGGGCATATTAAGAGTGAAAAAACACTCTCAATGATTGCTCTTCTCTCAAAAGGAATTCCTTATATTTTTCCTGAAAGCGTTCTTGAGCAAGTTAAACATATCAAAGCTGCCAATATGGATAATCGCGAAGATTGGCGACAATTACCCTTTATTACAATTGATCCACCAGATGCAAAAGACCATGATGATGCAGTTTATGCAACCAAGGATAAGGATCCAGCAAATAATGATGGTTGGATTATTATTATAGCTATTGCAGATGTTTCTTATTATATCAAAACAGGAAGCGCTTTAGATAAAGAAGCATTGAAACGTGGAAATTCTGTTTATTTTCCCGATACCGTTGTGCCAATGTTACCTGAACGCCTTTCTCATGATTTATGTTCTCTACGTGAAGGAAAAGAAAGACCAGCTTTAGCCGTTCGTATGATTTTTGATGCAAACGGTAATAAACGAAAACATAGTTTTCATCGTACTATGATTCGTGTAAGAGCCAAACTTTCTTATCAAGAAGTACAATTGGCAATTGAAGGTAATATAAATGAAAAAATAGCCCCTCTTTTTGAGAGCATTTTGCGCCCCTTATGGGAAGCCTATGCATGCCTTAAAGCTGCGCGAAATCGTCGACAACCACTAGAATTAGAAATTGCAGAAAAAAAGATTATTCTTGATCAAAATGGATGCATAAAAGATGTTGTGAGTGAAACACAATTAGAAGCGCATCGTTTAATTGAAGAGTTTATGATACAAGCCAATATTGCAGCTTCTGAAACATTAAAACAACATCACCAGCCGCTCATTTATCGTATTCATGAAAAACCTTCTCTTGCTAAGCAAGAAATACTTCGGAGCTTTCTTCAAAGTTTGGGGATACCACTCTCCCGAGGAAGCGAACTTACCTCAGCGCGCCTTAATAGAACTTTAGAAAAGGTCGCTCATACTCAACAACAAGAACTAGTCAATCAAGTTATTTTGCGTTCACAATCACAAGCAGAGTACAACCCTAAAAATAGTGGCCATTTTGGTTTGAATTTGCAGAACTATACACATTTTACATCACCAATCCGTCGTTATGCTGATCTCATTATTCATCGAGCACTCATTAAAGCTCTCAAATTAGGAAATGATCAATTAACAGATACACAAGAACAAAATCTTGCAGAAATTGCTACGCAAGTTTCTTTATACGAACGCCGTGCAATGATGGCTGAAAGAGAAACGATTGATCGGCTTGTTGCTCACTATTTAACGAATAAAATCGGTCGTATTTTTACAGGTCGCATTTCCGGAGTTACAAAAGCAGGTCTTTTTATCTCACTTGATAAACTCAATACAGATGGTTTTGTCCATATTTCTACACTTAAAAATGATTATTATCATTTTGATGAAGCACAACATGTTCTTGTAGGACAGCGTAGCCATAAAGGCTATCAGTTAAGTGATGTTGTAGAAGTAAAACTTATAACTGTACAACCTTTTGCTGGCGCTTTATGCTTTGAACTGTTAACAAAACCTCGTCCAATAAAACTTTCACCGACATCCTACCATAAACACAAATTAAAAAAACAAAAGTATACTTTTTATGGGAAAAGAAAAAATTAATTAAAAATAAAAAGTAAAAAACATTTTTATAATTTTCGTTGTATTATTTTTTATTTTAAAGTCTAAAAAGCTTTATTAAAAATAATTAAACCTCTGGTTTCTCGCTTTAAAAGCATATAAATAATAATGACTTCAAATTAAGAAAATACCTATAATATGTAGTATTTATATTATTTTATGTACAAAATATGTTTTATTTAGGATATAAAGATATGTGATTTATTTTATAAATATAGTAATTTTATAAAAATCTTGCAGGCTTTTTATACTTAATAGGTGAGAAAATCTGCAAAAGGGAGCTTGGGCTTTTTTCATTTCAGCACACCTTTTTATTATTCGGATAAACAAAAGTATCTTAAGTCATTCTCATGAAAAAAAAAGCTTTTGACTCTCAAAATAATTCTTTGCGTGCCATTATTGCAGCTATTGCAACCATTGGCACTGTTGGAACAGCATTGGCAATGGGAACACAACTTGTCTCTCTTCTTATGGCAGAGAAAGGACTTTCCAACAGTACAATTGGCTATAGTGGAACAGTTGGTGGAATCGCCACAATTATTGCAGCTATTTTTACGTCTCGAATTGCCTTATGCTTAGGAATCGCTCAAACAATATTGCTTATGATGGCGATAGAATCTTTAAGTTTTTTAGGATTCTATTTTTTTGATCCCATATGGATTTGGTTTATTTTAAAGTTTATATTACATTTCAGCGTGACAGTTATGTTTATCCTGTCAGAGTTTTGGATCAACAGTTATGCTCCCCCCAAAAAACGCGGTTTGATCCTTTCTATTTATGCTATTGTCTTAGGATTAGGGTTTATAATAGGTCTAACGCTGCTAGCAAAAGTGGGAACACAAGGATTTATTCCTTTTGCTGTTGGATATAGTCTTATTATACTTGCTACTATACCAATTCTTACCGCTTGGAAATTAAGTCCAGAATTTCAAAAAAATCAATATATGCCATTTTTTCATTATCTTTTTCACGTTCCAAGTGCAATGATGGCGGTCCTTGTTTACGGGTCCATTCAAATGGGCGTATTAACTCTTATAATACCCTTTAGTTTATCCATTGGTTATAATGAGAATGAAGCAGCACATTTTATGGCAACCCTTGCACTTGGAAATATTTTCCTCTTAATTCCTATCAGCATTATAAGCGACTACGCCAAAGATCGACGTTATTCACTGATGAGTTGCGCTATTCTAGGTTTTATAGGAACTTTTATAATACCATGGATTCTTCAATATCCATGGATTCTGATGCTTGATTTGTTTTTTCTGGGTGGTGTATCAGCGAGCCTTTATACAATTAGTCTTGCACATTTAGGAGCCCGTCTCAAGGGGCAAGAACTTGCTGCTGCTAATTCTGCTTTTATTTTTTGTTATGGAATTGGTATGCTCATCGGACCGACCTTTATCGGAAAATCCATGGATATCTTTAAACCCTTCGGTTTTTCAATAGCCATGGCTGTTTTTTTCGGTTTATATGCCATTTTGGTGTTTGTCCAACTTATGAGAAAATTAATCAGCTCTTGACTTTTTTGAGAACATCCGTAGTGTTGCTGGAGAATCTGATGATGTCG
The DNA here is from genome assembly GCF_042195785.1 of Bartonella sp. AP58NXGY. Lineage (NCBI taxonomy): Bacteria > Pseudomonadati > Pseudomonadota > Alphaproteobacteria > Hyphomicrobiales > Bartonellaceae > Bartonella > Bartonella sp. AP58NXGY. Next base: position 161,607 of record NZ_JBHIOY010000004.1, read on the forward strand.
GAAATAAGTTTTGACAGCAATAATATTTTTTCAGTATAACAGGGTATTTACATTATGGCTAAAGCAGCAACCATTAAGATCAAGCTTTTATCAACTGCAGATACTGGTTTTTTCTATGTAACAAAGAAAAACAGCCGTACAATGACAGATAAAATGAGCAAGCGTAAATATGATCCAGTTGTAAAAAAGCACGTTGAATTTAAAGAAACAAAAATTAAATAAATAGCGTATTATTGAATTGATAGGTTTTATATTCTAAGAAAAATGTGGGAGCATTGCCTTCAGAGTTATTGTCTGAGGGATTTTTTGTCTCTTAATAAAGTTTACTTTAAAATTTGTATGGCCTTAAATTTTTATGTTCTGTATGGATTTGGATGAGTTGATTTATTGTTTAAGGTGCTTACATATATCTTGCATGAATATTTGATTGTTGTCATATTGAACAAAAATTTTTTCGTTAAAATGAGATGGTATTTTGTCATATAAATCAAAGTTTCTTGAAAGAATTATAAGCAATACTCGATAGAATGCGTTATAATAATGTAAGCAGTTTCTTTATTTCATGAAAAATTTTTTTTCTCATTTTAATCTAAGAAGCTTTACTCTAAAAGTTACCGGTTTCAGTATTTTTATTGCTGCTAGCATTCTTATTATTAAGTTAACTTATTTTAAGCAGGCTCAACCGTTGCCTCAAAAAGGAAAATTTTCTTTTCAAAACTCTGTTGAAGGAAATGCATTAATCATTGATGGTGATTCCATCATGATTTCTTCAATTAAAGTTCGACTGGCTGGAATTGATGCTCCCGAACTCCACCAGTTTTGCGGAAAAAAGGAGGCACAATACCCTTGTGGGCTTGAGGCAAAAAAATATTTAGAACAACTACTCAAAAATCAAACTGTTACATGTTACTGGCATAAAACAGATAAATATCGCCGCATCCTTGCAACATGTAAAACAAAACAAGTTAGCAATATCAATGCAATGCTTGTACAGAATGGTTGGGCTGTAAGTTATTATGAATACCCCAAAGAAGAGCAAGAAGCGAGAAGGAAAAAGAAGGGAATCTGGGCATCAAGTTTTCAACGACCGAAAGAATGGCGCAAAGAAAATCCTCGCACAGAATAAGAAAATATCTTTTAATTTTATGTACCAATGAAACAATGTAGCCCAATTATCAAACTTGAAAAAAAAATCTATTCCTGTCGTGTTTGTATCCAACAACCACGTTATTTTCCTCCTCTGCCTCATGAGCCCAATCCCGTCGTTTACTTATCTAATACGGCTTTGATTGTAATTGCAGGACAAGCACCAGGATTGCGTGTTCATGAAACTTCTATCCCTTTTAATGATCGTTCCGGCGAAAGATTGCGTAATTGGCTGGGTGTTACAAAAGAAGAGTTTTATAATAAATCTCTCTTTGCTATTGTTCCTATGGGATTTTGTTTTCCAGGTTATGATAAAAATAAAGCTGATTTACCACCAAGACCTGAATGTCGAGAAATATGGCATGAAAAGATATTTCGAGCGATGCCTCAAATAAAGCTTGTTCTTGCCATTGGTCGTTATGCGCAAAAGTGGCATATTACAGAATTAAAACATAAAACCGTTTCAGCAACTGTTCGTGATTGGAGAAATGTCCTTTCCATCCCCCAACCTCGAGGCTATAATGTTATGCCTTTGCCTCATCCATCATGGCGAAATACTTCTTGGTTACAGAAAAATCCATGGTTTAACGATGAGCTTATTGTATATCTGCGCCTTTTAGTACGTAAGTTTTTATAATTAAAATATGAGAAAAATATGGACCGTCTTGACCGAAAAATTTTACATCTTTTACAAGAAAATGCAACGCTTTCTGTTGCTGATATTGCTAAAAAAGTTGGACTTTCAACCACGCCTTGCTGGCGTAGGATTCAAAAACTTGAAGAAGATGGTGTTATTCAGCGGCGTGTTGCTGTTCTTTCCCCAGAAAAAGTAAATGCGCACGTCACTGTTTTTGTTTCTATTCGTACAAATACACATAGTCATGAATGGTTTAAGCGTTTTTCACAAATTGTGCAGGAGTTCCGTGAAGTTATTGAATTTTACCGAATGAGTGGAGATATTGACTATTTATTGCGTGTTGTTGTTCCCAATATTGAAGCTTATGATCTTTTTTATAAAAAATTAATTTCTAAAATTGATATCCGTGATGTCTCATCTTCTTTCGCAATGGAACAGATTAAATATACAACGGAGCTTCCGCTGAATTATATTAAATTACATGAAAAGGTAAATGAGCACAACTCTTAAGCGTTTTTTATATCCGTCTCATCATCTTTTAAGTGTTCAAACTTTCTTGTTCCAAAACCGCCATTTGTGCATGAGTTAAAACAGCAGCTTTGACAATTCCAGCTGCTATAGCTGCTCCTGTTCCTTCACCAAGACGCATTCCAAAATCTAGAAGTGGTTCTTTGCCAATTTTTTGTAAAAGTTTACGATGGACTTTTTCAGAAGAAACATGTCCAACAAGAGTATGATCAAGAGCTTTTGGATGCATTTTATAAAGGATCGCTGCCGCTGCTGTTGCCACAAAACCATCTAAAATAACGGGTATCTTTTCCATTCTTGCCGCTAAAATAGCACCAACCATAGCAGCAATTTCACGTCCTCCTAAGCGACGCATTATCTCAAAAGGATCATTTAAATGCTCCTTATGCAAGGAAACTGCTGCCTTAACTGCTGCTATTTTACGCTGATAAAAATCACCCTCCGCCCCCATACCATTTTCTGTCCACTCTTCAACGTCTCCACCAAACAATGCTAAACATAAAGCTGAAGCTATGGTTGTGTTTCCAATCCCCATTTCACCAATACATAAAAGATCTGTTCCACCAGCAATGGATTCCATTCCAAATGCCATTGTGGCTGCTGCACTTCTCTCGTCCATTGCGGCATCCTTGGTAATATTCATTGTTGGATATTCCAATGCTAAATCAAAAATTTTTAATCCAAGATCATAAGCGATACAAATTTGGTTGATAGCAGCACCACCAGATGCAAAATTTTGTACCATCCTTTGTGTCATAGACTGTGGAAATGGTGTAACATTCTCTTCTACGATACCATGGTTTCCAGAAAAAATAGCGACCAAAGGTCGCGTTACGATAGGTTTTTCTGTACCCCTCCACCCCGCATACCAAACAGCAATATCTTCCAGTTTCCCTAATGTTCCTTGCGCTTTTGTTAAGTTTTTTTGCCTTTTTTTTGCCAAAATTATAGAAAATTCATCAGCAACAGGTAAATTTGTAAGCAAAGCACGAAAATCATCAAATGGGCTAGCGGTCATGAGGATACCTTTTAAAATCTACAATGTTTAATGAAAATCACGTCATATAGATAGGATATGAATAATTTATTGCTTTTTTTAACAGGGCTTTAAAAACGTTAAGTATTCTAAAAACAATGATTTTTATATTTTATTTTCTAACCAGATAACGAACATGCAAGATTCAATATCTTATACTATCTTTACACGATACCCTTAACCTATTCTTCTAATAAATAGGAGCAATCCGCATGTTATTTAATATATAAATCCTAATATTCTTTCTATAACAGAAGTTATAAGCTTTTAAAAACTCATTAAAATTAAAGTCATCAAAATCATCGCAAAGCAATCAAAGAGCAAAAGATCTTAACTTTAACATAGGTTAATTGTCAGGCTGTTATTAAATGAGAGCATGAAAAGCTTCTTTCAAAATATATATATCTGCATTTGGTTTTGTCGCATCATTTGATAATATTTGCCGCCATCGACGCGCCCCACCCCGCCCATGAAATAAACCAATCATGTGACGCGTCACATGAGCAAGCCGCCCCCCCGATGCAATATGTCGAGCCGCATAATCACACATAATCTCAATAAGATCACTCTCACTCAAATTATTCTGCGACTCACCATAGAGTTCAAAATCAATATATTTTAACAAAGTTGGATCATGATAAACTTGGCGACCAACCATCACAGCATCACAGAAAATCAAGTGCTGTTTGATCTCATCAATAGATTTAATTCCACCATTTATTCCAATGAATTTATGAGGATATTTACGTTTTAATTTATAAACCCTTTCATAATTAAGGGGCGGAATATTACGATTTTCTTTCGGACTCAATCCTTGTAGCCATGCCTTGCGAGCATGGATCCAGAGTGCATCACATCCAGCATTCCAAACCTGATTAGCCAAAAGATCTAATGCTAATTCTTCATCTTGTTCATCCACTCCAATCCGACATTTAACAGTTACAGGTATCGTAACCACTCGTTTCATCGCTTCCACAGCATTTGCTACAATGTCTGGATGTAACATCAAACAAGCTCCAAATACTCCTGCTTGAACACGATTTGATGGGCAACCAACATTGAGATTTATTTCGTTGTAGCCAAAATCCTCAGCAATTCGCGCAGCTTCTGCTAACTTTTTCGGATCTGCCCCCCCTAATTGTAATGCAACTGGACGTTCTTTGTCGCTAAAAGCCAACAATTGTTCGCGAACACCATAAATGACAGCATCTGCTACCATCATTTCCGTATAAAGGAGTGTTTTTTCCGTTAAAAGACGATAAAAGAATCTGCAATGTCGGTCTGTCCAGTCCAACATTGGTGCTACTGCAAATTTTACAGGTGATGGAAGGTTGTAAAATATCATGAGGGTATTACTCTCATGTCCCTATAGCTCTCTCTTTATACATAAAAAAATTCTTACTTTTAGTTTGCAGAAAGTTTTATTCTCTTATACTATCATGAGTATAATAACAGCTTATTATTTTTAATTGATATCAAGGCTTACTACAATCAATCATGATAAAACACAATTTTGCATTTCTTATAGATTAGTGTTCAGGTATATTATAAAATTTTATGATAGGCTTAATTTCCTTTAGAATTTCCCAATTTATTGTACACAAAACACTATAAAAAGTATTTTTATCTCCTCCTTAAGAAAAGAACAAAACTTCTTATTCATACGAATCTGATTATAAATCACTTTTTCTCAATGAGTTATTTGGGGATTTTACTGTATAAGATAGACAAATTTCACTCTAAATATTCAAACTAATTTTTCCATTGTATGGTTGTTGCAAACAAACAACTAAAATGAGGGCATAGACGAGCATTATTTTTTAACATGTGTGAATGCACCTTATATCAATATCTCTTGAAGAAAAATATTTTACAATATTGCAGATAAAATCTGTAAAATGAAATGATCATAAACGTTGTTCAATCTCTTGTTTATTTTGCATATAGGAAGAAAGGGTATCAACTTCTTGTTCATTAAATAGGAGACCAAGTTTTGAACGACGCCATAACACATCTTCACATGCTTTAGCCCATTCTTTTTCCATTAACCATTTTACTTCTACTTCATAAAGCCCATGTCCAAAATTTTTTCCTCTATCCGCCTTACCATTTGCAAATATCACTAATGCTTCTGTACCGTAGGAGCGTGCAAGTCTGCGGTGTGTAAAGGCATCTAAATCTGGCGTCAAAAGAGCAATTTTATTTTCAATTATATCTAATTTATTATAGTGAAAATTACCCCCTGGAAGTGTTGCATTAGCTGTCCATGACGCTCCCTTTTTACCAAGTGCTTTTTCAACAAATTTCATTGCATCTTCAGCCAACTTACGATAAGTTGTGATCTTTCCACCATAAAGATTAAGAATCTTTGGTGCACTTCCTGTTCCCATTTCTCTTAAAACATAATCGCGCGTAATTTCTTGTGCTTTTGAAGCTCCATCATCATAGAGTGGACGAACTCCAGAGTAAGACCAGACAATCGTTTCAGGTAATACTGGTTGTATGAAATATTCACTGGCTGCTGTGCAGAGATAGTTAATTTCTGTATCCGTAATATGAACATCAGCTGGATCTCCCTGATAGTTACAATCTGTTGTTCCAAGCAAGGTAAACTCTTCTTGATATGGAATAGCAAATATAATACGCCCATCACCATTTTGAAAAATATAAGCACGATCATGAGTATAAAGCTTAGGAACCAAAATATGAGAACCTCTAACAAGCCGTATTGGTGTATGTTCTTTACAGTCTAATACGCTTGCCAAAACATGATCAATCCAAGGTCCTGTCATATTCGCGACATAAGAAGCAGTGACATTATATTCTTTACCGCTTAACTTGTCTTGAAGAAAGATACGCCATTTTTTGTCTTCTCTTTTTAAAGATAGAACTTTTGTCCGTACTTTTATATCAGCTCCCCACTTTTCTGCATCACGAGCATTGGCAATGACTAAACGTGCATCATCTACTCTTGCATCAGAATATTCAAAACCTCTCTGATATTCTTTTTTCAGTGTAGAGCAAAACTTTTTTGAAAAATTAATCGTTTTACTGCGCCACAATTTCTGATTCCAGTTCCCTAAATAATCATAAATAAAAAGTCCAAAACGCAATATCCAAGCAGGGCGCAATTCTTTATGATAAGGAAGAAGAAAACGTAAAGGACGTACAATATGTGGAGCTATGCGTAAAATGATCTCGCGTTCTTTGAGTGCCTCACGAACAAGTTTGAACTCATAATGTTCAAGATAACGAAGACCACCATGAATAAGTTTTGTTGATGCACTTGACGTCCCTGATGCAAGATCTTTCATTTCAGCTAATCCTACTTTAAAACCGCGTCCAGCTGCATCTCTTGCCAATCCACACCCGTTTATCCCTCCCCCAATGATAAACAGCTCATAATGCATTGTGGTTTTCATAATTTTACTTTTCATTATTTAATTTTGTTTCACAATCTTCAATAAAGCAACAGTAAAAAACGATACAAGTGCTCTTCATTGTATTCTCAACGTGCTTTTTTCCAAAACAAATACGCATAAAAAGTTTTTTGATACCCTTATACAGCAAAACAATATTTTACAAATCAAAGAGAGGATTTTTTATCCTGTAGGCAATATAATCTTTGCAAATGTACATCATATGAAAGCTTTTTAGAGAAAAATTAATGTTTTTTATCATTTGAGAATACATACTATAGCTAAATGCTTTATTGCACATAGAGAACGCTTTTCATATAGTTCACTCAATGACACAATAGAAAATGTAAAGGTATACAGATGACTCATCAACCTGAAAACTCGAAAATAACACTTGTTTCAAAAATTTTAGTCCCAGTTATGTTGAGTATTTTAACCTTTTTACCTTCTTTATCAAACGCAACATCACAGCAGACAGTAACCAATCATTTAAGCTTAGAAAAACTTAAAGTACAACTTTTAGAAGATTCTAGCTTTTTATCTAAGCTTAAAGAAAAAATGACACCGCATACTGATTCTCAGCATATTCAACAAATTGTTAGAGAGTATCTTCTTACTCATCCAGAAATTTTGATTGAAATGCAGCTTATCCTTCAAGATAAGCTGGAAAAACGAAATGAAGACGAAAGTCAAAGCTCAATTATTCATTTATTAGAAAAGGAAATTTTTCACTCTCCTCATGACGCTGTTTTGGGGAATCCAAATGGTAAAAAAATACTTGTTGATTTTTTTGATTACAATTGCAGATTTTGTAAAAGTGCCTATTCAGATATAGAAAGCTTGATAAAAGAATATCCAGATCTACGGGTTATTACCAAGGATTTACCGATTTTGGGATCTGATTCTATGGCGGCTCATACCGTTGCCTACGCATTTCGAAAACAATTTCCAGAAAAATATCCTCAGTTTCATAAAAAGCTTTTAATGCATCAAGGGCGCGCAAATGAAGCTAAAGCTATAAAAATAGCTGTTTCATTAGGAGCAGATGAAAAAAAACTCCGTAATGCAATAAAAGACCCTAATCTGCAAAACGCTTTTAAAGAAAATATTCACATTGCCTCTACACTTCATATTACGGGAACACCTTCTTATATCATTGGTGATAAAATATTCATCGGCGCAGCCAGACAAGATATTCTAAAACAAGCGATAGATAATACACAGTAAATACCTATTCTATACCTGATTAGTTTTAGGAAGAATACTGTAAATGAGGTAATTTTATGCTTTCTCTTTTTTGACAACAAGCTTATAAATGCAATTTTGCGTAAAGCAGATACGAGTTTAAAATTGCAAAACATAATGAATTTAAAGGAAATAAATATCTTTAAAGCTTCAAAAGATATCATCCCTAATCTAGAGATATTCTGTCATAAAACGAAATAATGACGATCTTCATTGATCAAGGAGTTAGAAATAAAATGGCAACAAAAAAAATGGATTTGGCAAAATATACCGCAATTGATACGAACATTATTCGTGATCTTGCTGAAATTTTGAATGATACAAATTTAACGAACATTGAAGTTGAACAAGGGGAGCTTCGTATTTGTGTCTCACGCCAAAATACCTCAACTTCTTCCGAGCAAGCGATCTATGCTCCTGTTTCTACTCCTACTTTTTCTGTCACATCTTCTCCAGTTCCAATAACTGAATCTCCTATACAACCTAGCCAAGAAGATAAATCAAAAAACACGATAACTTCTCCAATGGTTGGGACAGCTTATCTTGCACCTTCACCAGGCGCGCAACCTTTTGTAGAAGTAGGACAAAATGTTTCTGAAGGGGAGACATTACTTATCATTGAAGCCATGAAAACAATGAATCAAATTTCCTCACCACGTTCAGGCACGGTAACCACTGTTCTTGTCAAAGATGGCCAACCTGTTGAGTTTGGTGAACCACTTATTATTGTTGAATAAAGCGAGGGGCAACTATGATTCGAAAAATCCTCATTGCTAATCGGGGAGAAATTGCTCTTCGCGTTTTACGTGCATGTAAAGAACTTGGCATAAAAACCGTTGCTGTTCATTCTACAGCTGATGCAGATGCAATGCATGTTCGTCTTGCTGACGAAAGTGTTTGTATTGGCCCTCCTCCTGCTCGTGATTCTTATTTGAGTATTCAGCAAATTATTGCTGCTTGTGAAATTACAGGAGCGGATGCTGTTCATCCAGGATATGGCTTTCTTTCTGAAAATGCAAAATTTGCAGATGTTCTAGAAGCCCATGATATTACATTCATCGGTCCGACGGCTGCTCATATTCGAATCATGGGCGATAAAATCGAAGCAAAAAAAACCGCCCAAAAACTTGGTATTCCTGTTGTTCCAGGTTCAGATGGTGCTGTTACTGAAGAATCAGATGCTTTACGCACTGCTCGTGAAATTGGTTATCCAGTTATTATCAAAGCTTCTGCCGGTGGTGGTGGGCGTGGTATGAAAGTCGTTCATTCTGAACGAGAATTTTCTATAGCTCTCAAAACAACGCGTTCAGAAGCGAAGGCAGCTTTTGGTGATGACGCTGTTTATATAGAGAAATATTTAGAAAAACCTCGTCATATCGAAGTTCAAGTCATAGGTGATGGTGCGGGAAATGCTATTCATTTAGGAGAACGCGATTGTTCGCTTCAACGACGGCATCAAAAAGTATGGGAAGAAGCCACGTCACCTGCTCTTAATGAAACTGAACGAAAAAAAATTGGCAATATTGTTGCAAATGCTTGTGCTCAACTTGGATACCGTGGAGCAGGTACTATTGAATTTCTTTATGAAAATGGTGAATTTTATTTTATTGAAATGAACACACGTTTACAAGTAGAACATCCTGTAACTGAAGCAATTACAGGTATAGATTTAGTTCATGAACAAATTCATATTGCATCAGGCAACAAGCTTTCTGTGACACAAGATGATGTCTGTTTTTCTGGTCATGCCATTGAATGCCGTATTAATGCAGAAGATCCTATTCACTTTACGCCATCACCTGGGACCATTACCCATTTTCATACACCTGGAGGTTTAGGAATTCGCGTAGATTCAGGTGCTTATTCAGGTTATCGCATCCCTCCTTATTATGATAGCATGATTGGAAAGCTGATTGTTCATGGACGTACCCGTTTAGAATGTATGATGCGTTTACGGCGTGCTTTAGATGAATTTGTTGTTGATGGAATAAAAACGACACTACCTCTCTTTCGTGATCTCATTAATAATCAAGATGTTGCTGATGGTAATTATAATATCCACTGGCTAGAAAAATACCTTGCTCATCAGTCCATGTCTTCAGATTCGTAAGTTCAATAGCGAAATAGTGAATTTTCATTATAGGTTCTATAAAATATTAACATAAGGATAATTCCAACGTTGCTGTAAAAAGTGTTAAAAAAGAAATAAGCTGATTATTTTTTATTTGTTATATAATTTTCTTTTAATATACACAAAAATTGATAATTTTCTGTTTTCCTTTTTGTGAGTTTGTGCTAACTGCTACATAGTTACGCCCTTATAGCTCAGTTGGTAGAGCACCTGATTTGTAATCAGGGGGTCGGGAGTTCGAGTCTCTCTGGGGGCACCATTCAATTTTATATCAATAATAACTCGTTGGTTTTCCAAGTATTTTTTACAGTGAGGGACGCGTAAATAAAAGTGAGGGAATAGGGTTTTGCAATATGTTCTCAATTATTGCGAATCAGAAGTTCTTTTCGGGGTGTTTTTTAGCAAAACCTGCTGTCCAAAGGATCTCTAATTCTAAAAAGTCAAAATCCTTAAAAATCTCTCGAACCGCATCACAATCATTCAGACTTAAAACAAATTTGCCTTGGATGCTTTTAAGAACTTTTGCCATATTCACAAAATCATTTTCAACAAAATTCCCAGAGCTATAGCACTTCTTCTTCACAAGATAAGGCAGGTCTAGGTAAAATAAACTGTCGGGTGCATCAAATAGCTCGATAATCCGCTCCCACGACAAATTTAAAATCGTCGTATCAAGAAGCTTCTGTCTAACACGTTTCATCCTCGCTAAAAGCTTTTCGGGATTAAATGCTATAGGCTTTTTTCTTCCAAAGCTAAAAGAGACATACTCTTTTTTCCATACATCACACAGCGCTGGAGAAATAAAAAACGGGCGGCTCTTTCTACCTTGGTAAGGCTTTTGGGGTCAATTGCCGCAAGGTCAAAAAACAACTGTCTTGAACAAACAAACCACTCCAATCGTTTGGCTAAATCATCAAAATGGTTTTGAACGCATTGAAATAGCTTCGTGATCTCTCCATTCAAATCATTAATTATGGAATATTTTGCTGGTCGTTTATTCAAGAAAATAACACCAGTCCTAAAAATGGTTCAACATAGGTTTCATGGTCAATACTATTTAAAATCGGTATAATTTTCTTACGCAGATAGTGCTTACTATCCATCCACGCAAACAGCGTTTGTGTAAATTCTTGTTTCGTCATATTTTAAAAGGAGAGATTTTGTACACTCTTCGAGTATTTTTTTACTGTTTTTTTTATTACAAAATAATTTTAGAATAAAAAATCTTACGGTATTTCTTGCTTGCTAAATGAAGTGGCAAACTGGAACCGTTAACTTTTATCGTGAAATAAAAATCATCAAAAGGACTGGAACTCCAACATCTCATGATGGAACAATGATCAAAATCTTCTTTGAGTAAGCAATCAGATAAATAATAATCAATTAATGCAATACGCTGTGTAATCGTATCATCATCAAGAAAATCAATAATATCTTTTTGAAAACTAATATCAGGATTTTTTCCTTTATTTTTTCTACGATAATGATAACCGGTTAGGAAAAGATCATTAAAAATTTTTTGCCATTGTCGTTTCTGATGTTAAGAGTCAATCTTGTTCTAAGCTTGCATCCCTATTATGATGAGTTTTTAAAAATCTAATTCTCTCAGGTACATCAAACATGATCTTCCTTAACTCTTGGTTATCCATTTTTGAGGTGTGATAAGATATTATCGAGTGCGTCCATGACGGGCAAAATCAATAACAAACATAAAGAGGATGAAGGCAATCCACTTCATAAAGCGTGACATCATCTTTAAGCCTTGATACGTCTCTATCATCTCATGAAGAAGCTGTTGTTCTGTTTCTGTAAGATCTTTATCTTTGGTGCTTCGTTTCTTGACCATCTTTCCAACCACATAAATGGGCTCCCTGCTTGTTATGCTTCAAAATATCTCTTGCAAGGTTGGAACTGATGACCTCAACATCCTGATTATCCAAATAAATGGGCAACCAACCACCACAAGAAACAGACCTATTTGCCGCGCACCCAACGAGAAAGTTCAGAGCGCACACCAGCATCACTTTTTCGATTAACTTCATTTTCTACCTCAAGACGAGTTGTTGCTGTCTTTAAAGCATGCTCTGTTTGCTTTTGCCGTTCGCTTTTCCTGCCAAGGTAAAACGCCTTGGCTAAAGCCATAAAAAAACGGCTAAAGCCGCTGACAAAAGAGACAGATTTCTTTTGAACCAAAAAATCACAAGCGCTGCTCCCGAAAACGTTTGGCAACAATCACCAGACCTGTACAAGCAGCTAAAACCATAATCCCTGCTAAAGCCCATTGGATGGGTCCATTGCCAACCAACAAGCCTCCAAACCCCGAACAAGACCCTATAATCGGCGCGAGTGCTTCTATCTTGAAAAGATCACTTGCCTCTTTCGTTTCTACCCTTTGATAGTTTGAAGAAACATAAGACCCTTTCGCCCATAATCCTGCTTCTGCTGCTCGACGGTTGGCTAAACCAGCAAGAAGCTTTCCACCTACCTTATTCCATTTCTGTAATTCAACGGGTACGGCTTCATAATCGCCTTGATTAAGTTTTTTCAAAAGGCTCGACTTGCAAAAGGCTGCTGTTATATTATATCAATACGTGTTATAATAAAGAATTCAAAATAAATAAGTAAGGAGTTATTTTATTATAAATTTAAATTTTATTCTTATAAAAAAATCGATACATGTGTATTTTCATAGAATAAGTTTATGAAAATAAGTAATAGTTCTGAAATAATAAAGATATTTTTTAAACAGAATGTTGTTCTGCCATTTCTACAAGCTGCATCATAATTGTTGTCGCTCCAATAAGTCTTTCATCAACGCTAGCCCAATCTCGAATAAGAGCGATACTTTGATCTGGACGAATTTTTGCCATTGAACCTTGTTTTCCTATCCACTGAACAAGAGCAACGCTATTTGTGAAATAGTTATTACGAAACTGTATAACAATCCCCTTTGGTCCTGTATCTAATTTCTCTACATGCGCTTTTCGACACAATGTTTTGATATGAAAGACTTTAAGGATGTGTTGAACTTCAAGGGGTAAAGGACCAAAGCGATCGATTAACTCTGCTGCGAATTCATCAATTTGTTCTAAATTCTTAAGTTCTGTCAAGCGTCGGTAAAGCCCCATACGTAATGATAAGTCAGGAACAAAACTTTCTGGTATCATCACTGTTGTACCAAGTGAAATTTGAGGAGACCATTGTTTATCCTCACTTTGCTCTCCATCTTTTAATTCAGTAACAGCTTCCTCAAGCATTTTTTGATAAAGTTCAAAACCAACTTCTTTGATATGTCCTGATTGTTCTTCTCCTAAAAAGTTGCCTGAACCACGAATATCCATATCGTGGCTTGCTAATTGAAATCCAGCGCCCAGTGTATCAAGAGATTGTAACACTTTAAGACGACGATCAGCTGCAGGCGTTAAAACTTTACCAGAAGGAAATGTAAAGAGTGCATAAGCACGTTGTTTTGAGCGCCCTACCCTTCCTCGTAACTGATAGAGTGCAGAAAGACCGAACATTTCTGCACGATGTACAATTAATGTATTGGCTGTTGGAATATCAAGACCGGATTCAATAATGGTTGTCGATAGCAAAACATCATATTGCCCATCATAAAATGCATTCATAATATCATCAAGTTGCCCAGCCGGCATTTGTCCATGGGCCACAACGAATTTGAGTTCTGGCACATGTGTTTTGAAATATTCTTCTACAAAAGCTAAATCAGAAATACGAGGACATACATAGAAACTTTGTCCACCACGATAATATTCTCGAAGCAGGGTTTCTCGTATAACAAGTGCATCAAACGGTGAAATAAAAGTACGAACCGCCATTCTATCAATGGGGGGTGTTGTTATTAATGAAAGTTCACGTACCCCTGATAATGCTAACCCTAAAGTGCGTGGTATAGGGGTTGCTGAAAGTGTGAGAACATGTATATCACTTTTAAGCTCTTTTAAACGCTCTTTGTGTTTTACACCAAAATGTTGTTCTTCATCAATGATAAGAAGCCCTAACCGTGAAAAATTGACTGCATCACTTAATAATGCATGGGTTCCAATGACAATATCGATTGTACCATCTGAAATACCTTTTTTAACTTGTGCAAGCTCTTTCGTTTTTACAAGCCTTGAAGCATGACCAATTTTAACTGGCAATCCTTGAAAACGCGAAATAAACGTCTTGTAATGTTGACGTGAAAGCAACGTTGTCGGTACAACAACAGCAACTTGATATCCATTTAATGCTGCAACAAAAGCACTTCGTATGGCTACTTCGGTTTTTCCAAAACCAACATCACCGCATATCAAGCGATCCATCGGTTTGCCTGATGCTAAATCGTCCAAAACAGCATCAATTGCATTCATTTGATCTTCCGTTTCTTCATAGGGAAAGCAAGCAACAAACTCATCAAATAGTCCAGTTGGTGGAAATACAGCAGGTGCAGCACGTGTCATACGCTCTGCAGCTATACGGATTAATTGCCCTGCCATTTCCAACAAATGTTTTTTAAGCCGCGCTTTACGTGCTTGCCAAGCAACACCCCCTAATTTATCTAAAGTTACCTCTGTTCCTTCTGAACCATAACGTGAGAGAAGCTCAATATTTTCAACAGGTAAAAAGAGGAGATCACCTCCAGCATATTTAATTTCAAGGCAATCTCGTAAAATTCCAGTGGTTGTGATGGTTTTAAGACCAACAAATTGGCCAATACCGTGGTCGATATGCACAACAATATCACCAGAATTTAAAGCAGAAATTTCAGAAATAAAATTTGTATTATTCTTACGCCGCTTTGGTGATCTGATGAAGCGATCACCTAGGATATCCTGCTCTGCTATAATAGCTAAATCTTCAGCCTCAAAACCATGTTCTATCATGATAACAGCTGCTAATATATGATCTCGTGGTGTTGCTTTGACAGTTTGCAAGGATTTTACAACATCTATTTTTTTCAATCCATGCTCATCAAGAACTTGTATCAAACGATTGAGAGACCCTTCACTCCAACACGCTAAAAGTACTTTTTTGCCAGCAGTGCGTAAAGAGGCGATATGATCAATAACACTTGAAAAAACATTTTTTTCTTGCGCATTACGCTCTTTTACAAAATCATATCCCTGTTTAACATTGGTGTGAATAACTGTTTGTTCCAAACTTTGTGGAATATTAAAAGGTGAAAAATCAATACGCTGTGAAGATTGTTGCACACATTCCAAAACACGCTCTGGCGTTAAATAAAGAAGACTAGGGTCTATTGGATGATAAGAAGTAGAAATTTCTTTATCATTTTCGCGCTCTTTACGCGCATTATAATAGTCTTCAATAAGGCGATAGCGCTCAATGAAAACTTCTTCTATAAGATGCTCAAAAACAAGCGGTAGGTTGCCACAATGGTCAAAAAAAGTGTCAAGGTTTTCATAAAAAAAAGGAAGCCAATGTTCCATACCGGCAAAACGCCGACCTTGAGCAATTGCTTCATAAAGCATGTTATTTTTTTGTGATACACCAAATGTACGGGTATAATTGCTTTTAAATCGGCTGATGCGTTCTGGTGTAAGAACAACCTCACTCATTGCCTGTAATAAAAGTTCAGTTTTTTGACGTGTTGTCCTTTGACTTTCTGGATCAAATACGCGGATACTTTCCAGGGTATCTCCAAAAAAATCAAGACGTAAAGGTTCAACATCCATAGGAGAAAAGATATCAAGTATTCCTCCTCTTACAGCAAACTCACCAACATCACGGACAACCGTAACGCGTTCAAAACCATTGGTTTCTAGGAATTGAATTAGATTCCCCATGTTATTGCGTTGGCCAACATGTAAGTGAATAAGCTGAGCTTCTATCATTTCACGAGGAGGCAACTTTTGCATAATTGCATTTGCTGTTGTTAATATAATTGCAGGATGTGGATTTTGACGTAAATTTGCTATGCGTGCCAATGCTGATAGTCGACGAGCCATGACAGCAATTCCTGGTGATACGCGATCATAAGGCAAACAATCCCATGCAGGAAATTGAAGTACGGGTAAATTGGGTTCAATAAAATTTAAAACTTGTTGTAAATGCGCAATTTTTGTTCCGTCATGAACAACATAGAGGAGCGGTTTACCTTGTGTAATTTCTGAACTTAACTTAGCAAGCGCAAAGGCTTCAAATCCATCAGTAACGCCATCAAAAATCATACGAACAGAACTGTTTTGGGGAATAACAATTTTTTTAAATATAGGCATTGGGATCAATAACTTAAGCAAGTACGATAATTAGCAATATCACGAAAAAGTGGACTATCAATTTCAGATGGCGGTGAAATTTCTCCAGTAATCCATGTGAGTAAATCACGATCATCAAAAGACATAATATACTCAAGCTCAGAGAGGGTTCTATCATTCATTCCAGTAATATGAGCATCGACATAATGTCCAAAAATGAGATCCATTTCACGAATACCACGATGCCATGCACGAAAAATCAAACGGCGACGACGCGCATCCAATTGATTTTTGTCATCGACAAAAACTGTCATAAAAAAATCTCCTTGAATAAAGTAATATAAACTATTCAATTTGTCGTATAAAATTTGTACCTTGCTTTTAAGGAAGTTCTATAATCTTTTGTTCTTTAAGTGTAATTCGACGATGCATTTGCTTAGCCAAAGCGTAATTATGTGTTGCAATAAGAGCAGAAAGACCAGACTGACGAACCAGAACAGATAAAGCTTGAAAGACGTAAGCTGAAGTTACTGGATCAAGATTGCCTGTAGGTTCATCGGCCAAAAGAACAGAAGGGCCATTTGCTACTGCACGTGCAATAGCAACACGTTGTTGTTCTCCTCCCGATAACTCTGAGGGACGATGGTTAGCACGATGCGAAACACGCAGATACGTCAATAATTTACGCGCACGATCTTCTGCTATGGACTTTTTTAATCCTGCTATCATTTGCGGTATCATGACATTTTCTAAAGCCGTAAACTCTGGTAGTAAATGATGAAATTGATAAACAAAACCAATATCATTTCGTCTGATAGCTGTTCGCTCACTATCAGAACGCTTTGCACAAGAAACACCTCGTAACAACACATCACCAGCTGTTGGTTTTTCTAATAATCCAGCAATATGCAGAAGTGTTGATTTTCCAGCACCAGATGGTGCAACAAGTGCCACAAGCTCTCCCCTATTAAGGATAAAATTTGCTTTATTTAAAATAATGAGCGGCTTATCACTCTCAAAAAATCGCCTTTCAATCTCTACAAGCTCTAAAATAGCTGTCATTATTCATACCTCAAAGCTTGTACGGGATCTAGCTTAGCAGCACGCCATGCTGGAATGAGAGCAGCAAGAAATGACAAGAATAAAGCCATCATAGCAACCAAGATGGTCTGTTTCCACTCAATTTGTGCAGGCAATTTTGTCAAAAAATAAAGTTGGGGATTAAAAACGTCGACATTAAATAACCAAGAAATAAAGTCTTGAATATGATTAATATTCACGGTCGCAATAACACCTAAAATTAAGCCCAATATAGTTCCAATAAAACCAATCATCATTCCTGTGATAATAAATATACGCAAAATCGCACTCTGTTGAGCGCCCATCGTGCGTAAAATTGCAATATCATGACTTTTATCTTTTACAAGCATAATCAGACCTGAAATAATATTTAAAGCAGCAACAAGAACGATCAAAGAAAGAATAAAAAACATAACATTTCGTTCAATTTGTAAAGCTGAAAAAAAAGCCTGATTGCGTGTACGCCAATCAATTAAATAAACCTGTTGATCAACTGCTTTTTCTACAACGGGTTTTATTTGATCAACGGCATCAGGATTATTTAGAAATAACTCTAAAGACTGAACTTTATCTCCTAAATTAAAAAACATTTGTGCTTCATGAAGAGGCATAAAGATAAATATTGAATCATATTCAGACATACCAACTTCAAAAATAGCAACGACTTTATAAGCTTTCACGCGCGGAGTAACGCCAAAAGGAGTCTCATCACCATCTGGAGTTATAATGCGAAGATCTCTTCCAACTGTAAGTCCCAATTTTTCTGCTAAGCCACTTCCAATTGCAACTCCTTCTTCTTTATCAAACTGAGAGAGCGATCCTAATTTAATATTTTGAGATACTGTTTTAAGCTTTTCTAAATCTTGTTTGCGCATACCGCGAACTAAAGCGCCAGAGCTTCCTTGAACGTCACCTTGAACAAGCGCCTGACCTTCAATAACAGGTAAAGCAAACTTCACGCCATTTGTAGATTCTAAAGAAGAAATAAGAGTTTTATAATCAGAAAAACCAGAATCAACTGTTTGAACAATAAGATGTCCATTCATACCAAGAATACGATTGAGAAGTTCTGTACGAAAGCCATTCATCACCGCCATAACAACAACCAGAGCAAATACGCCCAACATAATCCCAATAAGAGAAATAATTGAAATAACAGAGGCAACGGCATGTTTTTTATTGGGAATCATATAACGAAAAGCGATCATCCACTCATAAGATGAAAAAACTTTATTTTTCAGCCTTTTCATAACATTTCCTATTAAATTATAGAAAGTTGGCTGAGTACATCTTCAACCTTTAGAGATTTTTTTACACCTGTTTTGCGATCTTTAATTTCAACTTCATTTTGTGCAATGCTGTTAGGACCAACAATGATTTGCTTTGGCAAACCAATCAAATCCATTGTTGCAAATTTTGATCCAGGACGTTCATTTCTATCATCTAATAATGGGTCAAAACCAGCATCCTTTAATCCTTGATAGAGAATCTCACATGTATGTGTACATTTTTCATCATCGGGTTTCATATTGATAATCCCAAAATCGAACGGTGCCATCGACTTTGGCCAAATAATACCATTTTCATCATGAGAAGCCTCAATAGCGGCCGCAACAAGACGCGAAGGTCCAATACCATAAGATCCCATAGAGACCACATGCTCCTTTCCATCTTGTCCCATAACTTTTGCTCCCATTGGAGCAGAGTATTTAGTGCCAAAGTGAAAAATATGCCCAACTTCAATACCACGCGCTGAAAGACGATTATTCTCAGAAATTTTAGCCCACTCTTCTTCCTCATGCATTTCTTCTGTTGCTGCATAAAAAGATGTCCACTGTTTAACGATATCATCTAAAACAGCTTTATCACTAAAATCGATTGAACTATGGGGAACGGTAAGTTCAAGAAATTGTCTATCACAGAAGATAGCGCTCTCTCCCGTTTCAGCCAAAATGATAAATTCATGACTGAGCTCCCCCCCAATGGGACCTGTGTCAGCACGCATGGGAATTGCTTTTAAACCAAGGCGAAAAAAAGTGCGTAAATAAGCAACAAACATACGATTATAAGACGTTTTAGAACCCTCATAATCAAGATCAAAAGAATAAGCATCTTTCATTAAAAATTCTCGTGCCCGCATCACACCAAAACGTGGACGAATTTCATCACGAAATTTCCATTGAATATGATACAAATTAAGCGGAAGATCTTTATAAGAACGAACATATGAGCGAAAAATATCTGTTACCATCTCTTCATTGGTAGGACCATAAAGTAAATCACGTTTTTGACGATCTTTAATGCGGAGCATTTCTAAACCATAATCATCATAGCGACCGCTTTCACGCCAAAGATCAGCAGATTGGATTGTAGGCATCAATATTTCTATTGCACCAGCGCGTTCTTGCTCCTCACGAATAATTTTACAAACTTTATCAAGCACTTTTTTTCCCAAAGGAAGCCAAGAATAAATTCCTGATGTTTGCTGTCGAATCATCCCAGCACGCAACATAAAACGATGAGAAACAATTTCTGCTTCTTTAGGGTTCTCTTTTAACAAGGGAAGGAAATATTGAGAAAGACGCATTGAAATAATTAACTCCTAATCAGATCTACCATATTGAAACAATTTAACACACTCTCCATTCATCTATAGCCGCATTCTGAATACTTGCAAATATAACGATCTTATTGTTTCAAAATTTATTGTGCTCTATTCTCTATTTTTCTTATTTAGCAATAAAATAAAAATGCTTTTCTCTTTAAATAACGTAATAGGAAAATTCTTTATTTTGACCGATGTAAAAAAACTGTACAGATAGGTTTTTTTTGCCAAATGTCATGAACAGCTGCTCTTACTGCACGTCGTGTTGCCTCTCGAATAAGTTCATTATTGTTCCGTTTTAGCCGTGGGATGTTATAAACTGTATTTTCTACAATATCTAAAAGAATATCTTTCAAACTCTCCCCCTTTCCATTATTTTCAGGTAATCCGAATGTTGATAGACCTATATCCCCCAATAATTCATACTTATTATTTATATGGAGAGAAATAGTAACATGACCAGCATAACTGAGTTTGCGGCGTTCACGAATCCCTAATTCATCTTCATCCCCAATTAGGCAACCATCCTTATAGATACGTCCAACAGGAACTTGATCAACAACTTTTACAGGCTTTGGTGCGAGACGTAACATATAGCCATTTCTGATATCCATAACAGTTTGAATACCTGCTTGACGGGCTAAAGTTGCGTGAGTCTTAAGATGCATTGCTTCCCCATGTACAGGAACAAGTATCTGTGGCTTTATCCAATCATACATCTGTAAAAGTTCTGAACGACGGGGATGACCTGAAACATGAACAAGGGCATCTTCATTCGTAATAATTTCAATACCCAAATCAATGAAACGATTTTGTACCTCAAGAATAGATTTTTCGTTTCCTGGAATACTTCGTGATGAATAAATAACGGTATCACCAGCGGAGAGTGCAATATTCCTCATTCCATCACGTGAAAGTTTAGCCAAAGCAGCACACGGCTCACCTTGGCTTCCTGTGACGATTAAAACAAGATCTTTTCGCGGGATGTAACCATAATCATCTTCTGTTACAAATGGCGCTAAACCATTCATATAACCAAGCTCTTGTGCAACCATAATACTTCGCTTAAGAGAACGCCCAATGACGAGTACCTTACGCCCAGAAGCTTCAGCAGCAAGAGCAATAGAACGTATCCGACCAATATTAGAAGCAAAAGTTGCTATCGCAACGCGCCCTTTAGCTTTCAAAATAATCTCAGAAAGACTGGTTTGAACCTGCTGTTCTGATGGAGAGATACCATCCCGACACGCATTTGTGGAATCACAAAGTAATGCTAAAACACCTTTTTTGCCTAAAGCACGAAATCTTTTTTCATCCGTTACAGCCCCAAGTGAAGGGGTATGATCAATTTTCCAATCACCCGTATGGATTACGGTTCCTAAAGACGTTGTAATTGCCAAAGAGACAGCTTCTGGTATTGAATGATTAACAGCTATAGCCTCTACAGCGAAGGAACCTACCTGAAAACAATCACCAGCTTGAAAAATATTGAGTAAAATTTTTTGAGATTCAAAATCTGCTTGCCTTTTACTTTCCAATAATCCTGCCGTAAAAGGCGTACAGTAAATTGGAATCTGTAACTTTGGCCACAAATCAAGAACGGCCCCATAATGATCTTCATGAGCATGTGTTAAAACAAGACCATGAATATTGTGTTTTTCACTTTCTAGAAAACGAATATCAGGCAAAACAAGATCTGCTCCGGGTAATTCAGGTCCAGCAAAACTAACTCCCATATCAACAAGCAACCATTCACGAAAATTTTCAGGACCAAATCCATAAGCAGCGAGATTCATCCCTATTTCACCTACTCCTCCTAAAGGTAAAAAAACAAATTCATTCTCGTTGGCCGCAACCATAAACATCTCCTAAATCATTAAGATAATCTGATGATGAAATAAAACTTTATCAATTAATACGATTTGCATGAGCAGAAGCAGCTGAACCAAAATGAACATCCCCAGCTGTTATAATGGCTGTTTGACCATTATTTTGTTTTATGATGCAGTTAAAATCACTATCAAGACCATCAAAAATACCCTCGATGACTCTTTCATCATTGATTATTTTGACATGCTGCCCAAGATGAGCAGAGTATAAAAGCCACTTTTCGCGAATTATATTGCGTCCTCCTGATTGTTTCCAAAGGAGATAGTTTTTAGAAAAACACTCCGTCAAAACCGTAAATAACTGTTCTGCTTCAATATGCAAACCAATATTCTTTAAACTTGAAGTGGGATAGAGTGCGTTTTCATAATTATATTTCACATTTATTCCAATACCAATAACCAATGCATATTGTTGTGATGACAATTTTAAAATCTCGAGCAAAATTCCAGAGCTTTTCACACCTTTGAGCAAAATATCGTTTGGCCATTTTAAGCTCACAATATTGTTTGTTTGCTTTTCATCTTTTATAAATTGTTTTATTGCCTCTGCCACACTTACTCCAGCAACAAAACCAAGTTGAGCAGCAGTTTGATGCACAATATCATCAATTAACAAAAGACTAGAATAAAGGTTCCCTTTAGGACTAGACCAAGTCCTCCCTCTTCTCGCTCTTCCCTGTAATTGTTCTTGTGCAACAATCCAAAGATAACCTTGATGACCAGCTTGTGCTTTTCGTTGTGCAATGAGATTTGTTGAATCGACAGTACTGTGCAATTCAACAGTGTATCCCTGTTTTTGTGCAAAATCTGATAAAATATAAACCATATTTATTAAAACAATGCTGCTGCTGCTTTTTCTGCTAACTCAGTGAACCAAATTCCAAAAAGCATGTAAAACAAAATAAAGAAAGCAGAAAGACCAAGACAAAATTGAAGCTCATTCGATAAAGCAACAAAATGCGCTTTTGCATCATCAAACCACATAATTTTAATGACTCGCAAATAGTAAAAGGCCCCAACAACAGACGCTATCATCCCAACGACAGCGAGTGGAGTAAGTCCAGCATGGACAGCAGCAGAAAATGTATACCATTTCCCAAAAAAACCGGCCATAGGCGGTATGCTTGCTAGCGAGAACAGTTGTATTGTCATCACAACAGCCATAAACGGATTTGTCTTTATGAGACCTGAAAGATCATAAATATTCTCAACATTTCCATTATTCGAGCGCATTCCAAGAATAAAGGCAAATGAACCAATCGTCATTCCAAGATAAATAGTCATATAAAGAATAACGCTTTTTATCCCAAGCATATCTCCAGCAGATAAACCAACTAGCGCATACCCCATGTGACCAATGGAGGAATAAGCCATCAAACGTTTAATATTGCTCTGACCAATTGCAGCAAAAGCACCAAGTATCATTGATGTAAGAGCCATGAACACCAAAATTTGTTGCCATGCAGGCATAGAGCCATCAGAATGACTTAGTGGAATAAAAGTCATAACCATAAGACGAATAATGAGTGCCATCGCGGCAATTTTAGGAGCACCAGCAAAAAATGCTGTAATAGGTGTGGGCGCTCCTTCATAAACATCAGGAGTCCACATATGAAATGGAACTGCAGAAATTTTGAATGCCAAACCGGCTAAAATAAAAACAATTGCAAAAACAACCCCTAATTGTAAGTTTTCACCTTTCAAAGCAATGGCAATTTCGTGAAAACTAATTTGACCAGTAAAGCCATAAAGCAAAGAAATACCATAAAGCAACAATCCTGAAGATAACGCCCCTAAAACAAAATATTTTATACCAGCTTCAGAAGATTTTACATTATCACGATTAATTGCAGCAAGGACATATAAAGCTAAGGATTGTAATTCCAACCCCATATAAAGTGACAGCATATTGCCTGCTGAAATCATCAGCATCATGCCAAGAGTTGCGAAAAGAACAAGCACAGGAAATTCAAATACATCAAACTTTTGAGAACTGTTAAAACCAACAGACATAATGAGAGCAAAAAGTGCGCCAATAAGCGTTAAGATTTTCATATAACGACCAAAAGAGTCAATAATGAGCGCATTGGTTTGAAATAAGCCAGTCTTCGGAAAAACAACAATCATAACAATGGTTGCAACAAAAAGAGCAATGGCCAGCCCCGTTACAGTTAAAGAGGAACGTGTGTTGGAATAAACACCAATCAAAAGCAACACTATTCCTCCTAATGCTATTGAAATCTCTGGAAGAATTAAGACTAATTGTGCTATCATTTCATTTTGCATATGCATTCTTCCCTTATCTAGTGCAATTTATTGATGAGGGCTTCTACGGAAAACGCCGTTGCTTTAAGAATAGGCGTTGGATAGACACCAAAAAATATTGTTAGAATAACCATTGGATAAAGAATAAATTTTTCTCTTGAAGAGAGGTCTATAAGGACTTTTAAATTCTCTTTATCCAAAGAACCAAAAACCACACGCCGATAAAGATAAAGGGCATAGGCAGCCGATAAAATAACACCCGTTGTAGCAAAAACAACAACCAATTTATTTACTTGAAAAACGCCTATTAAGGTTAAAAATTCACCTAAAAATCCTGAACTTCCAGGTAAACCAACATTCGCCATGGTAAAGATCAAAAAAACAACAGCATATTTGGGCATGTTATTTACTAAACCACCAAACGCTGCAATTTCACGCGTATGCAAGCGATCATAGATAACGCCAACACAAAGAAATAAAGCTGCTGAAACAATTCCATGGGATAGCATCTGATAAATAGCCCCTTGTATCCCCTGTTCATTCGCTGCAAAAATGCCCATGGTCACATATCCCATATGCGCTATCGAAGAATAAGCTATAAGCTTTTTTATGTCACTTTGAACAAGTGCAACCAAAGACGTATAAATAATAGCGATAAGCGATAATGTGAAAACCAAAGGTGCAAAATCTGCTGAAGCGATAGGAAACATTGGTAAAGAAAAACGAAGAAAACCATATCCACCTAATTTGAGCAAGACACCAGCTAAAATAACAGAACCCGCTGTAGGTGCTTCTACGTGAGCATCAGGAAGCCATGTATGAACTGGCCACATCGGCATTTTAACAGCAAAAGAAGCAAAAAATGCAAGCCATAACCATATTTGCATATGAGCAGGAAACTGATAATTGAGTAAAGTCGGTATATCAAGTGTTCCTGCTTCCCAGTACATAGTCATAAGAGCAACCAACATAAGCACTGAACCGAGTAAAGTGTATAAGAAAAACTTGATACTTGCATAAACACGACGTGCTCCACCCCACACACCTATAATGATAAACATTGGAATGAGGCTGCCTTCAAAAAAAACATAAAATAATATTGCGTCAAGAGCACAAAAGACGCCAATAATCGCGACTTCAAGAAGCAGAAAAGCAATCATATAAGCTTTTAATCTCTCTTTAACATTCTCCCAACTTGCTAAAATACAGAAAGGCAAAAGAAAAGCTGAGAGAACAACAAAAAGAATAGAAATGCCATCAATCCCCATATGATAACTAATACCACTCCCCAACCAATTGAATTTTTCAACCATTTGAAAGTTTGGGTTGCTAGAATCAAATCCTATCCAAATAATTAAAGAAATAATAAAAACAAATATAGTCGTAAAAAACGCAACATTACGTATATTATTGCGCGCAGCTTCACTATCATCTTTGATAAACAAAATCAAAAGCACACCAACAAGCGGCAAAAATGTAACCGTAGAAAGAATAGGCCAATCAATCATTGGTTTACGCCCCCGATCATCATCCATGTAATGAGCAATGCAACGCCTATAAGCATCGCAAATGCATAGTGATAAAGATAGCCTGTCTGCATTCGAACAACTCTATTTGTAATATCAACAACACGTGCTGCAATCCCATTCGGACCTAGACCATCAATAATTTTACCGTCTCCTACTTTCCAAAGAAAACAACCAATTCTAAAGGTAGGACGGACAAATAAAAAGTTATATAATTGATCGAAATACCATTTTTGGTAAAGAAAGTGATACACTCCCGGCATAATACGAGCCATTTTTTTGGGAAGAGATGGAGCAACAATGTAAAATAAATAGGCCAACATAAATCCAAGAATCATTGCTACAAAGGGCGACCATTTTACCCAATTCAAAACATGGTGGGCATCATGAAGGATATGATTGTGGCTGCTTGTAAACAATGCTCCCTTCCAAAAAGTATCGTATAAATCACCAAAAAAATAAGGTTGGAAAATAACACCAGCAAATATTGCTCCAATAGATAAAATAAAGAGGGGGATCAACATCACTGGGGGCGATTCATGTACATGATGCATAACATCAACAGTTGCTCGTGGTTTTCCATGGAACGTCATAAAGATAAGCCGCCATGAATAAAAGCTTGTTAATAAGGCTGCAAAAACAAGAAGATAAAAAGCATATCCTGAAGCAATATTATGGGATGCAAAAGCAGACTCTATAATAGCATCTTTTGAGAAAAAACCCGCAGTCCCAAAAAGTGTTCCAGGAACGCCAACACCGGTCAATGCAATGGTCCCGACCATCATCATCCAATAGGTGACCTTTATATGTTTGCGTAACCCGCCCATTTTTCGCATATCTTGTTCATCAGATACAGCATGAATGACAGAGCCCGCACCAAGAAACAATAAGGCTTTAAAAAAAGCATGCGTAAAAAGATGAAAGACAGCAGCTCCATAAGCTCCAACACCTAATGCAACAAACATATAACCAAGTTGAGAACATGTAGAATAAGCAATAACACGCTTAATATCATTCTGCACTAACCCCACAGTTGCTGCAAAAAATGCCGTTGTTGCTCCAACAATAATAATCACGGTCAAAGCAGTTGAAGAAAGTTCAAAAATTGGCGACATACGCGCAACCATAAAAACACCAGCTGTTACCATTGTCGCTGCATGAATAAGTGCTGATACAGGTGTAGGTCCCTCCATTGCATCAGGAAGCCAAGTATGTAGGAGAAATTGTGCTGATTTTCCCATCGCACCAATAAATAATAAAAGACATGTAATGGTAATTGCCATTTGTCCATCAAACTGCCAACCTAAAAATGTCATATTTTGTATAAAGTTATTGTTTGCAGCTTTTGCAAAAATAGAGCTAAAATCAACCGATTGAAATAAAACAAAAATACTAAATATTCCTAAGAGAAAACCAAAATCTCCAACACGATTGACGACAAAAGCTTTCATTGCAGCCTTATTAGCAGAATCGCGTTGAAACCAAAAACCAATTAACAGATAAGAAGCAAGTCCTACACCTTCCCATCCAAAAAACATTTGGATCAAATTATTGGAGGTCACCAACATAAGCATCATAAATGTAAACAAAGAAAGATAAGAAAAAAAACGGGATCTTGAGGGGTCATGATGCATATAACCAATTGAATAAATATGCACTAATGCCGAAACACTGTTTACAACAATAAGCATGACTGCTGTTAATGTATCAATATGTAAAGCCCAGTTAAAGCTTAAGCCACCAACAGTCATCCAATGTAATACCAATACATCAATTACTGGAGTATGACCAAGCGCAATACTAAAAAAAGCCACCCACGACAATATGGCAACAATCACCATAAAACTACATGTTATCAATTCACTCGCACGATCTCCTATCGTTTTCCCACCTAGTGCAGCAATGAGAAAACCCAAAAGCGGAAGAAAGACAATCGTATAATACATCACTGGTTAGCCTTTCATTACATTAACATCTTCAACCGCAATGGAACCACGATTACGGAAAAAAACGACAAGAATTGCTAAACCAATGGCAGCTTCAGCAGCTGCTACGGTTAAGACAAATAGAGCAAATATCTGCCCAACGAGATCATGAAGAAACGCTGAAAATGCAACAAAATTAAGATTAACTGAGAGTAATATAAGCTCAATAGACATCAAGATAATAATCACGTTTTTTCTGTTGAGAAAAATTCCAGCAATACCAATTGTAAACATCAAAGCAGAAACTGTGAGATAATGCGTAATATCAATATACATCTATATAGCCCCCCTTAAATACCTTTTCCTGATTCAACTTGCTTGATTTCAATGGCACTTTCTACCGTTCTAGAAACTTGCTCTGCAATAGATTGCCTCTTTACTCCTAATTTATGACGAAGTGTTAAAACAATAGCACCAATCATTGCAACCAATAAAATTATTCCAGCAATTTGAAAATAGAAAACATAATCCGTATAGAGGATATCTCCTAATGCCTGTGTATTTGTTCGCTGCGCTAAATCTGGCATTGGTTGCGTAACATGCGCTCTCAAGACTGGAGAAAAATAGCTACTTACAAAAACAACAATCAATTCTACAGCGATAATAACGCCAATAAGAGCTCCAATAGGAGCATACCGAAGAGTTCCACTCTTTAATTCAGCAAAATCGACATCAAGCATCATAACGACAAATAAAAATAAAACAGCGACAGCTCCAACATACACAACAAGCAGAATAAGCCCTAAAAACTCTGCTCCTGCAAGTAAAAATAAAGCCGCAGCATTAAAAAATGCGAGGATTAAAAACAAAACAGAATGCACCGGATTGCGTGCTGTAATAACAATAACTGCACTTGTTAGCATAATAAAAGCAAACAAATAGAAAAATGCCGCCGCTAGATCTGTTAGCATAGGCTTCTCCTTAATTATTCAAACAATTGGTATAAACTTCATACCAGATTACAATTTATCGGAAAACTATCCGACACCTCATTTAATGATACACTTAACGATAAGGCGCATCCATCAATATATTTCGAGAAATTTCTCGTTCCCAACGATCTCCATTCATTAAAAGTTTTTCTTTATCATAATAGAGTTCTTCACGTGTTTCTGTTGCAAATTCAAAATTTGGTCCCTCAACAATAGCTTCTACCGGACACGCTTCTTGACAAAAACCGCAGTAGATACATTTAACCATATCGATATCATAACGGACAGTTCTCCGTGTACCATCATTACGTCGCGGACCTGCCTCAATTGTAATCGCTTGTGCAGGGCAAATTGCTTCACATAATTTACAAGCAATACACCGTTCTTCACCATTTGGATAGCGACGCAATGCATGCTCACCGCGAAAACGCTGAGATACAAAACCTTTTTCATAAGGATAATTAATTGTGGGCTTTGGTGAAAAAAATTGACGCATAGCTAAGAAAAAAGCACTCACGAATTCCAATAGAAGAAGTGACTTTGCCGCCTGAATGAAACCTGACATCGTAAAATCTCCTCTTAAACGAAATCCGTAAATTTTAAAAAAGCAGCAGTTATCACAACCATTGCTAGTGAGAGAGGAAGAAAAACCTTCCAACCAAGCCGCATGAGCTGATCATAGCGATAACGTGGAACAAAAGCTTTAACCATAGCAAACCAAAAAAATACAAAACAGACTTTTAAAACAAACCAAATGATACCAGGAACCCAATTAAGCCACCAAACATCTAAAGGAGGCAACCAACCACCCAGAAATAGAATGGTTGTTAATGCGCACATTAAAACAATCGCAACATATTCACCTAGAAAGAAGAGCATGTAAGGCGTTGAAGAATATTCAACCATATGACCAGCAACAAGTTCAGATTCTGCTTCCACCAAATCGAACGGAGGACGGTTTGTCTCTGCAAGCGCAGAAATAAAAAATATAATAAACATTGGAAAAAGGACCAACCAATTCCAATCGAGAAAACTGTTAAAAGGAAGACCAAGAATTGTACCAAAACCATGACGTTGTTTAAGAACAATTGTTGTGAGATCTAACGAACCACTTATTAAAATGACACTCACAAGCACAAAACCAATGGAAACTTCATAAGAAACCATTTGTGCCGCCGAACGAAGAGCTCCTAAGAAAGGATATTTTGAATTTGATGCCCATCCTCCCATAATAACACCATAAACTTCAAGAGATGAAATGGCTAAAATATAAAGCAAGCCAACATTAATCTTTGCAACCTCCCAGCCCTCATTGACAGGAATAACAGCCCAAGTTGATAAAGCAAGTGTCGCTGAAACAAAAGGAGCTAAAAGAAAAACACCCTTATTTGCACCTGCAGGGATAATAGGCTCCTTAACAACAAATTTAATTAGATCTGCAAAAGACTGTAACAAACCCCATGGGCCAACAACGTTTGGTCCACGACGCAATTGTACCGCTGCCCAAATTTTTCTATCTGCGTAAAGAAGATAAGCAACTAAGATCAAAAGAACGACTAAAAGAAGCAGTGTTTTTCCAACGATAATAAGTAATGGCAACAGCCAAGTCATAAAGAAATCATACATCATTATTCCTTTTCCTTTGCCTTTACTCTACAGTTTGCGTAGCACGGTTTTTTGCAAGAGATGAACATTCAGCCATAACGGCAGAAGCACGTGCTATCGGATTTGTCAAATAAAAGTCTTTAATCATAGAAGTAAATGTTTGACTCTCTAGAGAAACCATTTTTGAACCAAGCACCTTAAGATTACTTATATCAGAAGGCACTATATCATCAACGGCACAAAGATGTGGATAATCATTAAACAAACATTGTCTTAATTGAGAAAGAGAATCAAAAGGAAGCCTTTGTCCTAAAACATCCGATAAAGCACGTAAAATAGCCCAATCTTCTTTTGCTTCACCTGGAGCAAAACCAGCCCGATTTGTCATTTGAACACGCCCTTCTGTATTTACATAAAGCCCTGATTTTTCAGTATAAGCAGATGCAGGCAAAATAACATCAGCAGCATGCGCACCATTGTCACCATGGCTACCAATATAAACTGTAAAAGCTTTTGTATCAGATAATTCTACTTCATCAGCACCAAGTAGAAATAAAACTTCACAGGTTTTTAGAATATTGGCAACCCCAAGCTTAGAAGTAAAGCCTATATCCAACCCTCCAACAGTTGATGCTGCATTATGAAGAACTCCAAATCCATTCCATGTCTCACTAAGAGCACCAATATCATCCGCTAATTTAGCAAGGTTTTTTAAAACAGATAAACCTTTATTTCCTGAAATCGCTCCCTCTCCAATAAGAATAAGAGGCCTCTTTGCTTCTCTTAAGACATTTAAAAAAGCATCCTCTCCCCGAATAAGTGTCGTTAATGTATCACTTCCAGATCCAAGGTAAGAATAAGGATAACGTAAATCAACTTTCTCTCCAATTAATGCAATAGGAAAATTTCCTATTCGTTGGCGCTTTAAAATGCGTGCATTTAAAACAGCCGCTTCATGACGTGGATTAGATCCCACAATAAGCAGAGCATCAGCCTGTTCAATACCTGCAATTGTAGGATTAAAAATATAACTCGAACGCCCAAATTCAGGCGATAAAGCAACCCCTCTTTGGCGACAATCAAAGAGCGTTGAGCCCAACGAACTCAATAATGCCTTAAGGGCGTACATTTCTTCAACAGAAGCAAGATCTCCAGCAATGGCTCCAATTTTTTCTGGAAAAATTTTAGAGATCACCATTTTAATTTTTGCAAAAGCTTCTGTCCAACTGACAGGTTGAAGCTTTCCATCTTTGCGTACATATGGCCTATCTAGCCGCTGAGTCCGTAATCCATCCCAAATAAAACGCGTTTTATCAGAGATCCATTCCTCATTTACATCTTCATTCGTGCGCGGCATAATCCGCATAACTTCACGACCGCGGCTATCAATACGGATAGCGCTGCCAAGCGCATCCATCACATCGATCGATTCCGTTTTGACCAATTCCCACGGACGGGCATGAAATGCATAAGGTTTTGAGGTTAAAGCCCCTACAGGACAAAGATCAATAACATTTCCCTGTAATTCAGATGTCATAGCTTTTTCAAGATACGTCGTAATTTCAGCATCTTCACCACGACCGATCAAACCAAGCTCAGAAATACCTGCTACTTCCGTTGTAAAACGAACACACCGTGTACAATGAATACACCGTGTCATAACAGTTTTGACAAGAGGCCCAATATATTTATCTTCTACAGCACGTTTATTTTCTGTATAACGAGAACAATCTCGCCCATAAAGCATTGCTTGATCTTGAAGATCACATTCTCCCCCTTGATCACATACTGGACAATCCAAAGGATGATTAATGAGAAGAAATTCCATAACACCTTCACGTGCTTTTTTTACCATCTCCGTATTGGTAAAAATCTCAGGCGCTTCACCGTTAGGTCCTAACCGTAAATCACGAACCCCCATAGCACAAGAAGCCTGAGGTTTTGGAGGACCACCCTTAACCTCAACCAAACACATGCGACAATTTCCAGCAATTGACAAAGATTCATGAAAACAAAAACGTGGTATTTCTGCCCCAGCTGCCTCGGCAGCCTGAAGCAGCGTGTAGTAATCAGGAACTTCAATCTCTTTGCCATCAACTTTGATATTTATCATCACCCATCCAACCTGCGGATAATCCACTTAAAATTTGCATTCGGTTGCTCTTTAAAAAATTTTCTATCCCACGACTTCCAAAGCAATATTTTTTCTTTGGACGACATTTCGCGTATATTCATCAATTCTACGTTCAATTTCTGGACGGAAATTACGAATCAGCCCTTGTACAGGCCACGCTGCAGCATCGCCAAGAGCACAGATAGTATGCCCTTCAACTTGTTGAGAAACCTCAAATAAAAGATCAATCTCGCGTTTTTGCGCTCTTCCCTCAACCATACGTCCTAAAAGACGCATCATCCAACCCGTCCCCTCACGACACGGTGTACACTGACCACAACTCTCGTGCTTAAAAAAAACAGCTATACGCCAAATTGCTTTGATAATATCGGTTGATTTATCCATAACAATCATTCCCCCTGTGCCAAAAGAAGACCCGACATCTCGCATCCCATCAAAATCCATAATCGCATCGATCATATCCTCACCACGGACGACTGGACAAGAAGCCCCCCCTGGAATAACTGCTAAAAGATTATTCCATCCACCACGAATACCACCCGTATGTTTTTCAATTAATTCACGGAATGAAACACCAAGAGCGTCTTCAAATGTACAAGGAGCGTTAACATGCCCTGAAACCATAAATAATTTCGTGCCAACATTATTCGCCCGCCCAATTGATGAAAACCACGAAGCTCCCCGCCGCAAAATTGTTGGAACAACGGCAATGGACTCTACATTGTTGACTGTTGTTGGACAGCCATAAATCCCCATATTAGCAGGAAATGGTGGTTTAAGCCGAGGTTGTCCCTTTTTTCCCTCAAGACTTTCAAGAAGGGCCGTTTCTTCACCACAAATATAAGCACCGGCTCCATGATGAATGATAATATCGCAAGCATGCCCATATTTTGTTTTTTTGCCAAGCAAACCTGCATCATAACATTCATCAACGGCAGCTTGTAGCGCTTCACGCTCACGAATATATTCACCACGAATATAAATAAAAGCAACATTGGCTCCCATAGCAAAAGTAGCGATTGCACATCCTTCAATCAAAGTATGGGGATCATGCCGTAAAATATCACGGTCTTTACATGTCCCAGGCTCTGATTCATCAGCATTGACAACCAAATAATGAGGACGCCCATCACTCTGCTTTGGCATAAAGGACCATTTCATTCCGGTAGGAAAACCAGCACCACCACGACCGCGTAAACCCGACGCCTTCACCTCATCAATAATCCAATCACGACCTTTGTCAATAATCTCCTTCAGACCATTCCAATGTCCACGCGACATCGCAGCTTTTAATGATTTGTCTTTTAAACCATAAATATTGGTGAAGATACGATCTTTATCAGCTAGCATACCCCACCTTTTTTTCTATTGCCCGTAGCATTTTTAGCTTTTCCTCAAATGCAATTAAAAAAAATCTTGAAACTTTTTACTTTTAATCAAATGTTATTATAAATGAGTGACATAATGGAATATCTTTTCAAAAAAGAATTTTACTAAGATTCCATTCCTTTATTATCCTCTTTCTTTGATCCCTTGAGAGATTTGCTTTTTTTTTCATCATCAAGAAGAGATGTTAGACCACTAATTGGTTCCGACGATTTACGACTATTTTGCGGACCAACAGCTATCTCAGGACCCTTTCCTGCCTCAAATGCATCTATAATCTCTTCAAGGCGTTCAGCTGTAAGATCTTCGTAAGTATCTTTAAAAATCATAACCATGGGAGCATTAACACAAGCACCAAGACACTCCACCTCTTCCCATGACAATGTTCCATCCTGGTTGGTTGTAAAAGGTTCATGATGAATTTTTTTCTGACAAACTCTAATCAATTCATCAGAACCACGTAACATACAAGGTGTTGTCCCACAAACTTGAATATGCGCTTTTGTTCCAACAGGCTTAAGCTGAAACTGAGTATAAAAAGTAGCAACTTCTAAGACACGGATATACGCCATAGAAAGAATTTGAGCGATATGTTCAATCGCAGCACGTGTCACCCAACCATCTTGCTCTTGCGCACGCATTAATAACGGAATGACAGCCGATTGCTCACGCCCGACAGGATATTTTTCTATAGTATTTTTTACCCATACTTGATTTTCTTTTGTAAAAGAAAACTCTGCGGGCTGATAGATATCATCTGCAAGACGGCGTACGGACATTAGCGATCAACCTCCCCAAAAACAATATCAATCGAACCCAAAATAGCTGTAGCATCTGCCAACATATGGCCTCGAGTTAAAAAATCCATAGCTTGAAGATGAGCAAATCCAGGAGCACGCAACTTGACACGATAAGGCTTATTGGTTCCATCAGAAACAAGATAAACACCAAACTCACCCTTTGGAGCCTCTACAGCAACATACACTTCTCCAGGGGGCGTGTGAAACCCTTCCGTATAGAGTTTAAAGTGATGAATCAGCGCCTCCATTGAGCTTTTCATTTCGCTCCGCTTTGGTGGTACAATTTTGCGATCCAAACTCGAAACTGGTCCATTCTTTTCAGTCCCCAGTAACCGTTCTACGCATTGACGCATAATTTTAGCTGATTGACGCATTTCTTCCATACGAATAAGATAGCGATCATAACAATCACTATTTTTACCTATAGGAATATCAAATTCCATTTCATCATAACATTCATAAGGCTGACTTTTACGCAAATCCCATGGCACACCAGCTCCACGGATCATAACTCCAGAAAAACCACGTGCCCAAGCTTCATCAATACTTACGACACCAATATCTACATTACGCTGTTTGAAAATCCGATTTGGTGTCACAAGCGCATCAAGTTTACCAAGAGAAACAAGAAATGAATCAATAAAATTACCAATATCCTCAACTAAAGATTCTGGTAAATCCTGATGCACACCACCGGGGCGAAAATAATTTGCATGAAGACGAGCGCCACAGGCACGCTCATAAAAAATCATCAATCTTTCACGTTGCTCAAACCCCCAAAGCGGAGGCGTCAAAGCACCAACATCCATTGCCTGTGTCGTTACATTAAGCAAATGGTTAAGAATACGCCCAATTTCACAAAATAAAACACGTATTAGTTGCCCCCTTTTAGGAACTTCAATATCCAATAATTTTTCAATAGCAAGAACAAAAGCGTGTTCCTGATTCATAGGAGCAACATAATCTAAACGATCTAGATAAGGACCCGCTTGAAGATAGGTCTTTGTTTCCATTAATTTTTCGGTACCGCGATGCAATAATCCAATATGTGGATCTACACGCTCAACAACTTCACCGTCCAACTCTAGAACCATGCGCAAAACGCCATGCGCTGCAGGATGTTGCGGACCAAAATTGATATTAAAGTTTCGAACATTGACCTCAGCCACAATCAACCCCTTGCTTTTTTAAAAACTTCATATCAAATATTAAAAACATTAATTATTAAAAAAATGCGTTATTCTAATAGAGCGCCTTATCAAAACCAATATCATTTTTTACCCTCTGCTTTTTCATCACATGGTAAAATATATTGTCCTCCTTCCCAAGGAGAAAGAAAATCAAAATTACGCATCTCTTGGCGTAAAACAACAGGTTCATAAATCACTCTCTTTGCTTCATTATCATAACGGCATTCAACAAATCCTGTCACAGGAAAGTCTTTACGTAAAGGATATCCTTCAAAACCATAATCTGTTAAAATCCGTCTTAAATCCGGATGTCCTGAAAATAAAATCCCATACATATCATACGTTTCACGTTCATACCACTCTGCGCCAGGATAAACCGTACAAGCTGAAGCAACGGGAGTATTTTCATCCGTACGAACTTTTACACGTAAGCGTAAATTCTCACGAGGGGATAATAATTGGTAAGAAACATCAAAGCGCTTATCGCGAGAAGGATAATCCACACCACTAATGTCTGTAAGATTAATAAATTGACAGCGAGAATCATCACGAACAAACATTAAGACATCGATAATTGCATCAAGACGTGCCATAATAGTCAATTCACCAAAAGCAAGAACAGTCTCTTCAAGCTTATTTCCTAACTTATTTTCCAAATAAGCCGCAAGTTCAACCAATGATTCATTCATCATGACAAAAAAACTCTCTATCGCTCTATGGATCCGGTACGACGGATTTTTTTCTGTAACAATAATATGCCGTATAATAATGCCTCTGCTGTCGGTGGACATCCTGGAACATAAATATCGACAGGCACAATACGATCACAGCCACGCACCACTGAATAGGAATAATGATAATATCCCCCGCCGTTTGCACATGATCCCATAGAAATCACATAACGTGGCTCTGGCATCTGATCATACACTTTTCTTAAAGCAGGAGCCATCTTATTTGTTAGAGTACCTGCCACCACCATCACATCTGATTGACGGGGAGAAGCTCGTGGTGCATATCCAAAACGCTCATTATCATAATGAGGCATTGAACATTGCATCATTTCGACAGCACAACAAGCCAAACCAAAACTCATCCACATTAAAGAACCAGTACGTGCCCAAGTAATCAAAGCATCTGCCGAGGTAACTAAAAAACCCTTATCTGATAATTCAGCATTAATATCACGAAAAAACTTATCGTTAGATCCTATCAATTCACCAGTATTGGGATCAATGATTCCTTTTGGTTTCGGAGCTGTAATTGCTGAATGATTAGATCTTAATTCCATTCAAGAGCTCCTTTTTTCCATTCATATATGAATCCAATAGTCAAAATCGCTAAAAATACAATCATCGACCAAAAGCCAAACACACCTATCGATTTGAATGAAACAGCCCAAGGAAAAAGAAAAGCAACTTCAAGATCAAAAATAATAAATAAAATTGATACCAAATAGAAACGAATATCAAACTTCATGCGAGCATCACTAAATGAATTAAACCCACATTCATAAGCCGATAACTTTTCAGGATCGGGGGAACGATATGCTACAATGTAAGGTATAATCAACAACGCTCCAGCAATAACCGCTGAAACAATAATAAAGATTAAGACCGGTAAATAAGAGCTCAATAAATAAGCCATAACCCTCTTCCATCGTAACGAAATGCCTAAGCTTAACACAATTATTCAATATTGCGAAATCAAACAGGCAAACTTAATAACCGCTCCATTGACTCTGCTTATATGTCTTCAAAGATATACAGAGCGATACTTTTCTCATTGGCATAGGTAACGCAGAGAGAAAAAAGACGCAAGTCCTATTCTTATAAATCATATAAAAAGGAAAAAAATATACTTACTCTCCCCCCCTAAATCAAATACTCTACCACCTAACCCACAGCACAAGGACATTTTAAAAAGAAAAGCCTATGAGGAAATAGAAAATGGCGCGGGTGACGGGGCTCGAACCCGCGACCTCCGGCGTGACAGGCCAGCACTCTAACCAACTGAGCTACACCCGCGCATTTTTTGAACCAATTAATTTATTTGGTACAAGCGGTCGTGTAAGGGGTTCATTCGTTTATGTCAAGAAGGATTATGCATTTTTTAAAAAAATTATCAAATACTATCTTTATTCTTGCGTTTAGAAAAAATTTTCCTTAAAGAGAGTTCATTCAGTTGCTGATTATTGCATTGGGCGATTAGCTCAGCTGGTAGAGCGCCTCGTTTACACCGAGGATGTCGGGAGTTCGAGTCTCTCATCGCCCACCATATGCTTTTATATGTCTATTAAGTTTTTGGCATATCTTTGAATGAGGGATGCATAGATAGAGGGATGTATAGATAAAAGTGAGGGAATAAGATTTTGCAACATGCTTCTACAGAGCATGATCTCGGAAAATGGATTCTAATATTTCTTGAAGTCTGTTAGTTTCTTTTGGGATAAACCATTTAAAAGTCTCATAAATGCAACATCGGTTTCATGTTGCAACAGATTAGAGGGCTTGATTGTGAAGTTTTTTCGACAAAAATAGATTGCTTTTCTTAAGAGAGAAGCTATATCTTGATGTAAAGTATACAGTTCTATGTATCTTATCTTCCATCCTTACTGGAACAGATTTTTTGCCAATCTCTATAGAAAATAAAAATGCTAAAGATACAGATATTTTATTGGTCATTATTTTAAACGTATGAAGATATTGTACACTATCTCTATACAAAAAACATTATCAAGCATATACAATATCTATTACATAGTCGTTTAATATCATCGTAAAATTTAAATCCCTACAATAAGATATATAAATTAAAAATATATTGGTGTACTCACGTTTGTTAATCTTAATACGATAATTCATGATTTCTCTTCAAAAACGGATATCATTACAGTTTTTAAGGAAGATATCATTAACTTTATACAAGCTCATGCAAAAAAATTGATATTTTGTTCCAACTTTTTTATGGCATATTTATCCTGAGAAGATTACATTACAAGTAATGCTGATAACCTTGAATTTCTAATTTGAGATTTTTTCTTTATTTTTTATCGGAACATAAAAAAATATAGACATCAATATGTCCTTGCGCTTCTTTACACAATCTGATTCTTGCTAATAAAGCCTTCCCTGCTTAACTTTACCAAAGATACAACCAAAGTCTTTTAAAGCTTTAATTCAATAAAAAGTGTGATTATCAAATACACGCGACTTGTTTATTATTGCAAATTCTTTTCTTAAAAAAACTTGTATTGTTTAGCTTTTGTTTTTTTTCTCAAAGAGATGAGGGCTTTCAATAATAAGCTTTTCTCGCGCTTTTTGTAACTGTTTAATGATTTCATCAATTTTTGATGGAGAACAAAAAGCTTCTTGGCTATTCAATAAATGCAACCTCTCCTTCCCCTCATGTAAACATTGCATCTGGGATTGAAGTATTCTAACTTCTTGAAAGAAAAGACGCCCAGTTTCCTTAAAACCATTATTAAGTGAAAAAAGTTGATCGGAAATGGATAGCAGAATTTGTTTTAAAAAGCGTTCATTTTCTTGACGTTTACGATATTCTAAAATAAGAGCATGGCTTATCTCATCTAATTGTTGTTTCGTAGAATCAATTTGACGCAATAAATTTGGTTTTTCCCCCATATCACCTTTTCTCACCTTCACAAGCATAGTATGAATATCTAACAACTTAATTGCGGAATGAGATAAATAATCAACAACTGTAGGGGTATTGACATAGCGTTTTCGTGCATTCATCACAAACTTACCTAATGACTGTTTTTTTACATTCATTCCGCTATTTATTTTTATTTTACAAAGGCATTCTAAAGAAAGTGCTAAAAAATATTATTCTAATGCATTATTCGATGAAACCTTTTTTCTCTTTTCACTATCAACGTGGAATTCGTGGAGAGAGAAAACGTACAGGTGTATAAAGGATAAGATGTGTTGTTTTCTCCAACACACTACTACCATCAGCAAGAAGAGCTTGACTAGGTGACAATTCTGTACCTTGCATAATTGTTGAAGCCAAAGAACCTTCTCGAGAAAGAGCCATCAATGTTGGCGAAGATGCAAAGACATTATGGGCTCCTCCATCTACATGAGAGAAATCAAGAACAGCTATTCCATTTTTACGCAACATTTCAATATCTGAGCCATCACCCACACGATGATGTCCACCCGTAAGACGCCCTGAAACAGCAAGAGCTTTATCCGCTCTGGATACTAAAATAGCTGTTGGCTGTGGGAGTTTTTTTATATCATTAAGTTGGCGCTCAAATACATCAACATCAATGTCTGGTGCAGCCATTAATAAACTTGTAATACGATGAATAGGCTTATATTTTCCCTGTAGGGCTAAAGTTCTAAATGCCTCCATTATAACAAAATTGCCCATAGAATGTGCAATGACCGAAATCTGATCAGCATTTGTTTCACTAATAAGTGTCAAAAGCTCTATTAATCCGTCACGGGCAAAATTAGCACTGTCACGATCATAAATATAAAGAGGAACTGATCCAGCAGAAGGCCAAGAATAATGCACAGCGACAACATTTAAAGAATAATCGTGTGTAAACTGCGCCGTACGAAATGTACCATCTGCAAAATTATTATTATATCCATGGATAAAAAGAAAAATTTCTCTTTTTCCTTTTGGCTTTTTTGCTAAAGCAGCATTTAATTGCTGCTTAAACTGTTCTTTATTATCGTATTTTTGTAATGCTACTGCTGCAAAATATTTATCATGCGTAGGTTTATACGCATTTATTTCAACAACTCCCTTTACATGTTGCTGGGGGATTCCTACATCAACGCGATTATAATGCACTTTATTTGACCGCTCTATGCCATAAGGTTGAGAGTAATTATTTTGCATCATACGACTTGTTGCAACATACACTGGAACAATGGCTTTTGGAGAAATTGGTTTTCCTTCAACTTCCCTTTCTACTGCAATCATAGAAGGAGTTGCATGCACCCCATGCCAAAGTACAGCACGCGAATCGCTACATGCTGATAATAAAGAAATACAAATAA
This sequence comes from Bartonella sp. AP58NXGY, assembly GCF_042195785.1. Taxonomy (NCBI): domain Bacteria; kingdom Pseudomonadati; phylum Pseudomonadota; class Alphaproteobacteria; order Hyphomicrobiales; family Bartonellaceae; genus Bartonella; species Bartonella sp. AP58NXGY. Next base: position 202,406 of record NZ_JBHIOY010000004.1, read on the forward strand.
GAAGTGTTAAATATCTTAAAACCACTATACTTTTCACTGCAACACCATCCCACCCTATAAAAAATATAACATTTCAAATGCACAGATTAAAGTAATAAAAAATGAAAAATTAATGAAACATTATTGGGAATACACCAACAAATAGCACAAAAAGAAAGATTTCTTTATAATGGCACAGCCCCTCTCTACATAATTTCCTCTCATTACAGAGATTAATTGCCAAATGGTGCGGTCGAGAGGTACCATTTTATAATATTTTTTATAATATTATTTCAATAAGTTAATAAAAATATCAAATAACAAAACCACCTTTTAAACCACCTGATATATAGAATCTGTAGCGCTATCAAATAGCATCATCATCTATATATTGCAATTACGAATCAAGAGTTCTTTTCGGGGGGGGGAGTAGTAAATCCTGATGTCCAAAGGGTCTCTAATTCTAACTTTTTGTTATCCATTTTTTGAGGTGTGATAAGATATTATCGAGTGCGTCCATAAGACGGGCAAAATCGATAACAAACATAAAGACAATGAAGGCAATCCACTTCATAAAGCGTGACATCATCTTTAAGCCTTGATACGTCTCTATCATCTCATGAAGAAGCTGTTGTTCTGTTTCTGTAAGATCTTTATCTTTGGTGCTTCGTTTCTTGACCATCTTTCCAACCACATA
>NZ_JBHIOY010000005.1:0-148446 GCF_042195785.1 Bartonella sp. AP58NXGY
TTCGGGGCTCACTTATTGCCTTATCAAGACAAAATACAAAAAGGACTAATGGATTGCTCAACCCTCACTATTCAAACCGAAAATGGAACTGAAAAAGTCATTCCTTCAGCAAAAATCACAACAAAAGGCATGGGGGTGCTGTCTCAAGAGCTTAAAAGACAAAGCATGCATTAAGAGGCTATCATTATGGAAAAGAAATACGAATTAACTGATGAAACAATCCAGTTTGATGGATACCTTACGCTTTACCGCATTCGTGCATTAAAAGATTTTGGTGATGTTAAAGCAGGCGACCTTGGCGGCTTTGTAGAGTATGAAGACAATTTAAGTCAAAAAGACGATTGCTGGATTTATAATGATGCCAAGGCGTATTGTTTTGCTAAGATTTACGATAGTGCTAAGGTTTATGATAAAGCACAAATTGGTGATTGTGCCGAGATTTTTGGCAATGCAAAAATTTATAATAACGTCAAAATATATGATGGACATATTTTTGGACACACACAAATTTATGGAAATGTGATTATTGATGCCGATTCAAGAATTTATGGCAATGTAAAAATTTATGATAATTCAGAAGATTGTAAACAAACTATGACCGCCCAGAACGGCGACTCTTCAACAAAAGACGACATTCCTTTCTAGCAACACAAACCAACTTTTAAACACCAGCGTGATTCACGCCACGGGAAAACTGTACGCAAATAAAGGAAAAAAACATGACCTATTCTCCCCTAACCATTATGGCAAATAAATATGGATTTTCTGATGAAAAGTTTCGAAAGACAATCATTAAAACTTGTATCAGCTCTAAATATAGTGACACGTTCTCTGATGAAGAATTTGCTGTTTTTATTTCTGTTGCCAATACTTATGGGCTTAATCCTCTTACAAAAGAAATCTATGCCGCTCCTAAAAAAGGCGGCGGTATTATCCCTATTGTCTCCGTTGACGGGTGGATTAAGATCATTAAATCTAACCCTCAATTTGATGGAATGACCTTTCAAGATCAACTCGATAAAGACGGTAATCTCATTGCCATTAAATGTGCTATTCGTCTCAAAGGCATTAAAGACCCTATCGAGGTCACCGAATATTTATCGGAATGTAAGCAAGCAACAGACATGTGGAATAAATATCCAGCCCGTATGTTACGTCATAAAGCAACTATACAATGTGCCCGTTATGCTTTCGGTTTTTCCGGTATCTATGAAGAAGATGAAGCGGCGCGTATTAATAACACCACACAAGGACAACTTGTTTCTCATGATACGCTTATGCAAATCAAACAATTAATAAACATCACTCAAACAGAAGAAGAAAAAGTACTCAATTATGCTAAAGTCAACAATCTCGCCGATATGTCTGATGAAAAAGCTCAAACGGTATTGAATATTTTGATCGATAGACAAAAGGTTCAAGCAGAACAATCTCTCCCACAACAAAATCAAACAGACGCGCCTATACAAGATGCCGAATATATTCACGTCCAAGATATCGAATATGCGCCAACTCAACAAGAAACGGCGGTGTGAAATGGAACAAAGGACAGCAGAATGGTTTCAAGCGCGCTTGGGTAAAGTCACTGCATCTAATGTCTACAGCGTACTCAGTAAGACAGCTAAAGGCTTGCCTACCAGCAAATATGAAGACTACAAAATCAAACTCATAACAGAACGTTTAACTGGTGAAGTAAGCCAATCTTTTCCAACGCCTGCTATGCAATGGGGCATTGAACATGAAGAAGATGCACTCAAAGAATATGCATTCATTTATGATACAGAGATCTCTCAATGCGGCTTTATCCAACACCCCACAATCAAAATGGCTGGTGCTAGCCCTGACGGTCTGATTGGTGAAAACGGTTTAATCGAAATCAAATGTCCACAATCAATCAACCATTTACGCTTTTGTATAGATGATGAAATTAAACCAGAATATCTTGCACAAATGCAATTCCAAATGGCGTGTACGGAACGTCAATGGTGTGATTTCGTAAGCTATGACCCACGTTTTACGGGGGATTCATCTCATTTGCGTATGAAAGTCAAACGCGTCTACCGTGATGATCAACAAATTGAACAGATCAATCAAGCTGTCCAAGCCTTTTTAGCAGAGATAGAACGAGAGATAAAACAACTCTCAACAAAAGCTGCTTAACCTTATGGGGGTGTTTTGTTCCCCGCATATCTACGAGCACCCCCACCCTTTCATAACAACTTTTAAGTCATGCGTGATTCACGAAATGGGTAAATTGCGTCTCAATGTAGGAGAAAAGATATGGCGCCTCGTAAAGCTATCATAACGCAAGCAGACATTGCACGGGCTTTAAGAGAAGCGAAAAAGCAAAAATGCGAACTCATAGAAATCAAACCTACCGGTGAACTGCTTATCTATCTGAAAGCAGATATTCCAATACCAAACTCAACAGCACACCCAGACACACTTTTAGATTTGTCAAAGAATGAATATTACGAAATCGCACTCTCTAAGATGTAAAATTGATCATGCCAAAACCACGCCCTCCTCATCTCGTTAAACAAATTACCCAACATGGCAAAATCGTATGGTATGTACGTATTGGTCATGGAAAACGTATTAGAATACGCGGAACTTATGGAACGCAAGAGTTTGTTGACAACTACAAAAGCGCACTTGCCGAATTACAAGGCATAATCCCTCCAAAACCGAAAATCGGCAAACTGATTGAAGGTTCATTTGCATGGCTGCTTAAACAATATTTTAACAGCGTTCATTGGCATAGCCTCGCTAAAGCTACGAAAAGACAAAGAGAACTCATCCTTATGAAGGTATGCGACTCCATAGGGAACATTCCATACCAAGCAATTGAAAAAAAGCATATTATAGCCGGTGTTGAACGACGTAAAGAAAAACCATCAGCTGCTCAAAATTTTGTGAAAGCCCTTAATGGGCTTTTTAATTGGGCAATTGACCAAGGTCTTTTGGAAAATAATCCAACAATAGGAATAAAAAGACCTCCTCTCAACAACAAAGATGGATTTGCTGTTTGGACAGAAGAAGATGTTGAAAAATATTATCACCATTGGTCACATGGTTCACATGAACGCGTCTGGATTGATGTTCTTCTTTACACGGGTTTGCGTCGTGGTGATGCGGTCCGCATTGGTTGGAACGATGTCAAAGATAATATCATTCATCTCAAAACAGAAAAAAGCAAATTCCAAACAGATGTTTTTCTACCCATTTTGCCTGAATTAGCAGAAACCCTTAAAATTGGTCCTATTGGAAATGAAACATTTATTTGCGGGAAAAATGGAAATAAGCTCGTTAAAGAAAGTTTTGGCAACCTTTTTCGTGAGGCTTGTAACGTAGCAGGCATAAAAAAATCAGCACATGGCTTAAGAAAATTAGCAGCAACACGCGCCGCTAATTCAGGTGCAACAGTATCACAACTCAAGGCAATTTTTGGATGGACCGACGACAACATGGCATCTCTTTATACAAAAAGCGCAGATCGCAAAAGGCTAGCTATAGAAGCGATAAAAAAGCTCCAAAAAAATGAGGGATAGTGCTATAAAAAACATTAATGGAATCAATAATGATAAATTTCCCCCATATCGCAATAACTCATTTATTTTATTTAAAATTATTGAAACTCTTTTGGGCACCACTTTTTATCTTAATATATTGAAATATATATATTTATTATTTAAACAGGAATTTTTAGTCCACCCTTTAGACCACCTTCTACAGTTTATACAATTTTACCTAATTTGTTCTTATTTGCTCCTTATTTTTCTTTGGAGTGGATGCTAAAACTCTTTTTTCCTCTACCTTACTGCTCTTCCTAGCTTATAGGGTTGAGGAAACTCCTCTTGAAGAACCCAATTGAGAACCATTGTTGTCTATACGCTAAAAAGCTGGGCACATTCACGTGTTGTGACATATCTATCGGCATCATCAAATATCATATCATTTTATTACCTTTCTCTTTTTCATGTTACTTAAATGGGCGGGGATGCTGAAGACTAAAGGACGCATCTCCATATTTTAAAAGTTTGTGGGTTTATTTTTTAAATGTGTTTAATTTCATATTTCCAATCTTCTAACTCCGTGAGAGCTAAGGTGATTTTCTCTGTGACACATACACACATCAGTTTCAAAGCAAGTAATTGCAACACGTCTTTTATTCAAAAAAAGTTTGTATAATTTTCCTATTGCATGAGAATTGTTCTTAAGTGTTGTATTTTGATAGTTTTCAAAAAGACGTTTATAATCTTGATTTTTTTTAAATTTCGTCGTTTTTCAGAAGCAATTCCAAGTTCAGGCATATGAATATATTCAATATCAATATTTCTTACAGCCTTCTCTAATTGTCTTTTTGAAAATCCACGTTTTCTACTTATAAGATTTTTACGAACATCACATAAAGTCTTAATATTATTTTCCATAAGAAAATTAAGATAATTCTCGAGTGATTTTCCCTCATAACCAATGGTAAAAAACAAAATTTTTCATCTTTAGTAAGCGGTAGGATAGTATGCTTGATACAAGATATTGATTTATAATGATAATCTAGCGTTATTCATATTGAATTGGAGCCCCGAATAACGTAAGATTTTCTTATTCTAAACCCTCTCAGATTGAATCAATTAAGTTCACTTGCTTACATGTCATAAGCGGGGCTGGCGTGGGGGTAAAACTGTATAAGAAAAACCTAAAAATGCCTATAATGAACCACCTCAAGTGCCAAGGGGGCTGTCTGGCAACATTGGGAACCGGTAAAGTGTGTGTTGATGCCGATTTGCTCTTTTATTTAAGCGTTAAGATAATGGGGCTTAAGGGCTTTACCATTATAGCATTCATGGACACCATCGCGAAATGGTCTTTGGTGTCTTAAAACATATCTCTTTAAAGAAAGCCTGTGAACATCGCCCTTCATTTCTTCTTCCATATTAAAGAAAGTCTGCTGAAATTTTGGTGAATGCATAAAACAATATCTCCCATCACAACGCTATAAAGCTTTTATAAAGATTATCCTTAATAGACAATTTTTAAATATCGTGCTTCTTTCGCAGATCATGCTTCATAGTGTTTTTAGTATAAACTTACCAAACTAGATTTTATGCAGTCCATTTTTTACTGCTTTTCATAATCATCGAAAAAAGCTTTTCTGAAATAAAAATCCAAATTATAGAAAACACCACAATATAATTTGTTTTGTTGTTTACAATAAAAACATAATGATATAAAAGCTGGTTGAGTACTTGCGCCATCAGGGGAGTGAAGTAAGCATCAAAGCATACCAAATACTAAAGGCATATCTATGTGTAAGAAATATATTTATAAGAAAAATTTTTTGTTATGTACAATTGCTGGAACTTTCATTTTTTCTCATTTCGGTTCAACTTATGCAAATACACAACCTCCTGAAATTATTAATGAGTTTGAGCTGGGTAAAGGAGAGGAAAAGACTCTTAATAATGTTTTTATCCGCAATAAGAAAACTGGGGTTTCTACGACTGAAAAAGCGATTGCCACAATTACAAACTCAACAATACACACAGAGTCAGTTGCTTTTTCCGTATCAAAAGGTGGGCAAATTCACGCGAAAAGAATTGATGCGAATTCAATATACAAAGGTTTAGAAACTAAAAACGGTATAATCAATATTGAAGATTCAATCATAACCGTTCAAAGAGCTGGAGGGGGCGGTATCGTTCTTTATGAAACCCCAAAAAGTGACGTAAAAGAAGGTGAAAATGTTGTCAATAGGATTAATCTTACCAAGAGCAAACTTCTTGTGAAAGATGGTGTCGGTATTCGGGGTCCTTATGGTTCAAAATCTGTTGCTGAAATTTCCCTTAAAGATTCGGAAATTCGGGCTGATGTTTTATTGAGAAATAAAACCAGACGTAAATATTATGATGACGATACTCTTCCTGTCTCTCTTACATTAACCGCGAATAATTCGATTCTAGAAGGAAGAGCAAGAACCTTAAAAATAAATACAACGACTCTTTCCCTGATCAACAACAGCAAATGGTACTTAAAAGTCAGTCAAGAGGACTCAGATACTGATTTTAATACTTTTAGTTTCGATCTCAGTGACCTTAAACAACGAGCACTTTCTACTGTTTCAGTACTAAATCTTAATAATAGCTCTATTATATTTAACGCACCGTCTGCTAATGTAACATCTGCTTTGGGAAAGGGGCAATATCAGATCTTGAGTGTAGGGAAAACTGCTGAGGTTTATGAATCACGAGACAATATGGTCCCTACTGTAGAAACAGCCTATTATGCAACGGGTGATGCAAGATTGTATTTCAATACCGAGTGGAGTGATGGTTTAGAAACAGAACAACAAAAAACTGACCGCCTTCTTGTTCATGGAAATATCTCTGGAACCACAACAATTTATTTTAATCATCTTTCAAACAATGGAAAATCAGAGACTGAGGATTCCCTTCCCTTAAATGCACGGGGACTTTCACTCATTCAAGTATCTGGAGAAGCAAGTGAATCATCCTTCAAACTGGCAAATGGCTATGTCACAATGGCGGGATTGCCTTATCAATATGTACTCAACGTTTATGGGCCAACCTCAAGTCGTGGAAAAGCAGAGAGCACACAAAGCCTCTTGGGAAGTGTATCTCAGGAATCAGAAGAAAACACCCTTAAAGACCACACAAGCTACGTTATAAACGAGAATGCTCTTGAAGGGGTTTCAAAAGATAAAAAAAATGCGCAAAATGAAGATTTCTGGGATTTCCGCTTGCAAAGTGCTACACTTGATAATGACGGAAAGATTAGAGCCCTTGTTCCTCAAGTGGCAAGCTATTTGGTGTTGCCCAACGCTGTATTTTCCACAGGACTTTCTGATGTAAGCAATCAAAATGCATTATTAGACGATATGCGAACAACAGCATCGGAAACAAAAATTCATAAAAATAAAGGGCTTTTCTTATCTTCTTATGGCAATAAGATGACATTATCCTCTAGCCGCACTCCATTGCAATATGGTTATGGTGCTGATGTTCACTATGCTGCTTTACAAGCAGGCGTTACATTAGCAGCACTAGAAGAACAAAACATCGCCGTAAATTTGGGTCTTTTGGGTACATATGGGAGATTGTCCTTCACTCCAAAAAATATGGAAGGTGCTGATAAAAGTACACTCAATAAATGGTCTCTTTCTGCATATAGTCGCTTCCACCATAATAATGGCTTCTACGTCAATGCGCTCTTCTCTTATGGAATTCTCAAGGGAAATGTCACTACAGCTCTTATAGGCAAGACGGCAGAATTAACTGACGCTGATACATTTAGCGTATCAGCAACCATTGGACAAAAATTTGAAACCAGTACGAAAGGATTGGCCTTTGAACCACAAGCCCAAGTTGTTTATCAAAGTCTTATGCTTGGCATACTCTCAGATGTTGATGGTTTTGATGTGAATATGGGCAATCCTCATCAATGGTTGGTGCGTGTTGGTGGACGCTTAACGCAAACAACGCTTCCTACTGAGGGAGGTGGTATTTTCTCTTTCTATGGTAAATTGAATATTGTTAAGGCTTTTTCTAACAATGCCACCATACAGATTGGGGATACGTTCCACTTTGATTCTATGGGATCTGCCATTGAAGGTGGACTTGGTGTGAATGCACAATTATCACAAAATATTGCCTTTCATGCTGATGTTAATTATCAACAGAAACTTCAAAAAGCGGGTATATCTGGAATAAATGTTTCTGGTGGAATACGCTACCACTTTTAAAAATTTCTGATCGTTATTTTTAAAATATAAGCAGCGCTGAAATAGAAACAGCGCTGCCTAGTTTTGTAAATCATAAAAAGTGCCATCGGTTGAAAAATTGTTAAGTATTTACCCAAAAAAGAAATATTTTGACTTTTTTAGTTATATTTAGACAGCGTAACGAATTACTTATTCTTTATACAGAAAAAATCTACTCAAAATTTTTCACAAGCGTAATAATATATCTTTCATCTTAATTCTAAAAAACTCTCATGATAATAAGCTCTATTCGCTGAAGGTGAATTCATAGCATTGTTTGAACATGGATTTACTAAATCTATGTTTTTTGGGAATGTTTTTCACTGATCTACATTAGCAGATCAAAAGTGTTCCCAAAGCAAATCTTCAAACTATAGAGAACACCACATAATATTTCGTTTTGTTCTTTACATAAAAAACATTATGATATAAAAACCGTTAAAGTACTTGCGCCATCAGGGGAATGAAGTAAGCATCAAAGCATACCAATACTAAAGGCATATCTATGTGTAAGAAATTTATTTATAAGAAAAATCTTTTGTTATGTACAATTGCTGGAACTTTCATTTTTTCTCATTTCGGTTCAACTTATGCAAATACACAACCTTCTATAATGAGCGTGGTTCGTGCGGATAAGGCAGGAGAAGAAAAGGTCTTAAAAAATGTTTTTGTCCGTAGTAACTATAATGCAGTCGTCGCTGATGACAAAGCCTTTATTATCATTAAAAACTCAACAATACGCTCCAATAGTGTTTTGCTTTCTGCAGCCACAGGTGGACGCATTCATGCTAAAGAAATTGTGGGAAAAGCAGGAACGCATGGTTTAGAAATTGCCAATGGGATAATCCATGTTGAAGATTCAATCATAACCATCACAGGACATCATAAAAATTATGGTATTCGTTTTGACTACATCTCGGATTCTTACGTAAAAGAGGGAGAACAGGTCGTCAATAAGGCGATTCTTACCAACACAAAACTTTTGATGTCAGATGGTATTGGTATTGCGGGACCGTCCTCCTCAAAATCTGTTGCTGAGGTTTTTCTTAACAAATCAGAAATTCGTTCTGATATGTTGTTGAAGAATAAAAGCGTACCGGAGGATACTAAGCCGAAGACTCTCGTATTAACCGCTGATGATTCAATTATGGAAGGAAAAGTAAAAACCTTTACTGAAAATACGACGATTTTTACTCTGAACAATGGCAGCAAGTGGCACTTAAAAATTAGTCCATTTGAAGTAGAAGACGAATACAGCTCATCTCATTCGTACAAACTCATTGACATTAAACAACGAGCACAATCTGTTGTTTCAATTCTAAACCTTAATGACAGCTCTATCATATTTAATACACCGCATGATTTAGTAGAAAACCATTATCAAACCTTAAATGTGGGAAGACATCCACAAAAAGCAGAGCAAAATAGAAGCTCCGATGCAGCAACAGTTTATAATGCAACAGGCGACGCAAGGATTTACTTTAATACCAAATGGAGTAATGGTCTTATAAAAGAACAACAAAAAACTGACCGTGTTCTCGTTCGTGGTGATGTCTCAGGTACCACAAAGATCTATTTCAATAATCTTTCAAAACATGCAGAATCATCCAATGAAGAATCAGAAAGTCCAATTCCTTTGAATATGCGTGGGCTCTCACTCATTCAAGTATCTGGGCAAGCAAATGAAGATTCCTTCAAACTTGCTCATGGCTATACCACAATGGGGGGCTTACCTTATAAATATACACTCAATGGTTATGGACCAACCTCCAGCCGTGGGAAAGCCGATAGTGCACAAAGTTATTTAAGCGAAACATCACAAGAATCAAAAGAGCAAGATGCACAAAATACCGATGCATCATCCCTTAGAAAAGAAAATAATGGTCAAGCCCTCTTAGAAGAAAATGAAAATTTCTGGGATTTCCGCTTGCAAAATGCAACCCTTGATGATGAAGGAAAAATCAAAGCTCTTGTTCCGCAAATGGCAAGCTATTTAGTCATGCCTAACGCACTATTCTCCACTGGATTAGCTGATGTAAGCAATCAAAATACACTGTTAGATAATATGCACTCAACAGTTTTTGGATTAGAAGGTCATAAAAAGAAAGGGATCTTCTTATCAACTTATGGCAGCAAGTTGACGTTATCTTCCAGCCGTAGTCCATTGAACTATGGTTATGGTGCGGATGTTCGCTATGCTGCTTTACAAGCAGGCATGACGTTAGCAGCGCTAGAAAATCAAAACATTACCGCGAATTTTGGTCTTTTAGGTACCTATGGAAAGCTAGCTTTTACGCCAAAAGATATGGAAGACTCTGACAAAAGCACTCTGGATAAGCGCTCTTTGACGGTCTATGGTAATCTCCACCATGACAATGGTCTCTATGTTAACACACTTTTCTCTTACGGCATCTTAAACGGGCATATTACGACAGCCCTTATCGGAAACACCACGGAGTTAAAAAATACGGATATATTAAATATATCAGCGACCGTTGGACAAAAACTAGCGACCAGCGTCGAAGGGTTGGCCTTTGAACCACAAGCGCAACTTATTTATCAACATATTGCATTTGGAACACTTTCAGATGTCGATGGTTTCCAGGTCAGTATAAAGACCCCCCATCAATGGTTGGTTCGTATTGGAGGGCGTTTAGCGAAAATAATGCTTCCCTCTGAAAACGATCGTGTTCTTTCTTTTTATGGTAAATTGAACGTCATTAAAGCTTTTGGTGAGAAAAATACAATTGATATTGTTGATCCTTTCCATCTCGATTCTATGGGCTCTTCTCTTGAAGGGGGGCTTGGTGTTAACGCGCAACTTTCCCAAAATTTCGCACTTCATGCTGACGTTAATTACCAACATAAACTCCAAAAAGCTGGAATCTCTGGAATTAATTTTTCCGGTGGAATGCGTTATCGCTTTTAGAAATCTTAGCTTTCTCTTTTGACAAATAAGCAGCACTGAAATGTAAGCAGTGCTGCCTATATTTGGGACATTACAAAAAAACGTAATGTATCAAAGAGTGTTTATTTTTTATCAAAAAAGATAAAGTATCTTAAGGAATATTTCTATGCGTAGAAATCTTTTGTTATGTACAGCTGCTTGTGCTTTGTTTTTTTCTTCTTTTACCTTCACGTCTCCCAGCACCGCCTTTAGCCTAAGCCCTGAGGAACGCTATGCCCTTGAGGAAATTATTAAATTACCTCAACAATATCGCCATGCCATTGATTTAATAAACACACCAACACAAGCAGAAAAAAATCTTGAGAAGATCGCCTCTGGCGCCACGATGGAAGATAATTCGCACTTCAATCAAGCACTTCAAAACTCGATGGATGATGTGAGAGATAGGATTAACAGTACTTTTGCAGGTGCTGGTGGTTACGGATCTGGTGCGCATACGAAAGTGTTGGCGCGTGAAATGGATAATATACGCGCCCAGGCCATGGCAAACAAACGCCATAAAGATACGCAAATCATGATGCAAGCCAATGCACAGCTTGATCACTTACGACAAAGCCGGTTGATAAAGGCAGAGAATTTATTACGTGGCTACAACAAAGCAGTTTCCGATGCCATGCAAGCAGCAAAAATCCTTGAAGCTGATAATCAACGGCGTGTTAATGCTGCACACCAACAATGGATAAGCCAAGACAATCGTGATTGGCACAAACTGCAAAATAAAGCAGAAATATTACATAAAGCAGCACAAGTAGATAGTGCGTTACAAGGACAAAACAAAGAACTTTCTGATGCTTTACGCAAAGCAGTATTAGAGACTTTGAACGCGGATGGAATAACCAACGTGGAGAGAAAAGAAAAAACATCCCCTCCTCCAAAGGACACTTCATCCACAAGAACAAAGCATGGAATTACACGGCCTACAATAAATGAGAATTCGCAGTCTCATCTTGATCCTAAAACGAACACCACTCCCTCAGTATCGAAAACGACTCTTGACACCCCCTCAGAAGCTCATGCGAAATTACTCTCAAAGGATGATAGCACCGCTACCGCTGATACACAGAGCACCTCTAAACTTACAGCGGATAAAGCAACGTCTACTTCTCTTGATGGAACAGAAAAAAGAACAACTCTTACACCACAAGTAGAAAGTTCTTTAACCATGCCTATTGCGATGTTTGCTGTTGGGGTTGCTGATGTTAACAATCAAAATATCTTGTTAGACAATATGCAAATAACAATGTTTGAACCCAAAGACCATCAAGAGAGAGGAATTTTCTTATCTACTTATGGCAATAAGAGTGCGTTTTCTTCTAAAGTTCCAACAAAACAAGATGGCGTTCAAGCAGATATCCGCTATGCTGCCTTGCAAGCAGGTGCAACATTAATAGCGCTAGAAGATCAAAATATCAGCACCAATTTTGGTTTTTTCGGAACATATGGGAAATTGTCTTTTGCTCCTAAAAACAAAGAAAGCTCTCTTAAGAATGTGCTTGATAAATGGTCCCTTACCGCATATGGAAATATTCAGCATGACAATGGCATCTATGCAAGTGCCTTTCTCTCTTATGGAATGTTCAAAGACAATATTACCGCAGGTAACATCAAGCATACCCTAAGAGTAAATAATAGAAAAACATTAGGGGCTGCTGCAACTGTTGGTCAAAAACTATCAACCAGTTTTGAAGGTGTCATCCTAGAACCGCAAGTACAACTTGTTTATCAACGTCTCCTGCTTGGCTCTTTCTCAGATGAAGATAACTCTAAAATAAATATCAGAAAACCTGATCAATGGTTGCTTCGTATTGGCGGACGTTTAACGCAAAACAAAGGTCATGCCGTTTCCTTCTACAGCAAACTGAATATGACCAAAACTTTTAGTAAAAGCTTTCCGCTTGCTGCTATGGGATCTTTAATTGAAGGTGGTGTTGGTATTCACGCACACTTATCACAAAATATTCAGCTTCATAGTGATCTCAGCTATCAACATAAATTCAAAAAAGTTGGCATATCTGGAATAAGTATTTCCTGCGGAATGCGCTATCACTTTTAAAAATACTTGTATTTCTTATCTTGAAATATGAAGAGATCTTATTATGTTTCGTTTTGTCTCTTACAAAAGAGACATAATGAGGTCAAAGTTTTACTTTTTATGAGAGAGGGGGGAAATATTTTAGGAATACATCCATATGAAAAAAAGCTTCTTACTATACACAGTTTCCGGAGTTCTGTTTTGTTCTTCCACCAGTTTGTCTTATGCTATTCATGCTATGACTCCAACGATAGATCTCTCTTCTCCCCCAACAACATCTGACTCCACAAGAACGATCATCCCCCCTCATCTTACCGGAGATGAACCTACAAAGTCTACTCCTACAAGAATTGTCGCTCCTCACATGCAACTTGGAGAAAAATTAAGGAGATATACGCGCTCTTCATATGGAGAAACGACACATTCTTTAACACACCCCCAACCATCTGAACACCCTACAAAGCCTACTCCCTCTACAGACTCTTCTGAAAAAATTAACACTCCCCCAACAAAAATGGAAGTAAAGTCTCGAAGACGTTCAGGAGCCCCCACCTCTTCTACAGACTCGTCCAGCGAAAAGACGCCTCCAAATTCTGCTGTCTCTTCACAATCAGAAGCAACACAATCTGCACCCAATTTACAACCAACACCTGCAAACTCTGACCCCACAAATTCGGGACTTACAAAACCAACAAAAGAGCAATCACCAGAGCCTCAAGGATCAGAACCCAGACAGCAAATACTTTTAAGACCAGAAGCGGATACACAAAAAGTATCTAAAAACTCTGAACCTCAAAAATCAGAATCTACAAGACCAACAGCAGAACAATCACCGACGCCTAATACATCAGAGTTCTCAGCAATATCTGTCAGAACAGAAGCTGGAAAATCAACATCACAGGGTGCATCAGAATCTGTAAAACAAGTGCCCACACAATCTGCATCTGCACAAAAAATATCTGAAAAATCAGAGCTTACACAACCAATATCCCCCATAAAACAGCCTAAAAATCCGGCAAAAATTGAGGATATAAGCGCTGGAGTTGAGGCTAAAAACGGTAAAACTGTAACTTTGTATAACAAAAAAATTCAAGACAGGGTGATTGCTATCCATGCAGAGGGAAGTAATTCAAAAATTCAAATGAACGGGGGAACCGTTGATGCGGGTTTTGTTGCACTGAGTGTATCAGATGGTGGAGAAATTGATGCCTCTGGTATTACTGCAACAGCAGAAACAACTGGTTTGGTCAACATAGAGGGGACAATCAATCTTAAAGATTCAAACATCCATGTCACAGGAAATCATGAAGCGAGTGGTATTGTTTTTCGCAATAATCCATATCGTGCTCCTAGGAAACGATATACACGCAATGCTGAAAAAAATGCCAACACCGTTCAAGAACAAAATATTGCGAGTAAAATAAATCTAGAGAATACGAAGCTTTTCGTTGACCATGGAGTTGGTATCAACCTTTATGGAGCAAACACAAACGGTGAAGTTAGCCTTAAAAATTCAAAAATTCATGCTGATGTTTTATTAAAAAATATACAAAACGAAAGCGGATCCACAAACACCCTTACACTGGTTGCGGATCACTCTTCTTTAGAAGGTCGAGTAAGAACTTCTCAAAATAATAGAACAATTTTTGATCTAAAAGAGGGGACAAAATGGCTCTTAAAGCCAAATAAAAATGCCGTAAATAATGATAATGTTTCAAATGATGATACTGCTTTAGATGACTATGGACAGTTTGGTCTTGATGAAAAATCATATTCTAACCTTTCTGTATTGCGCCTTACAAACAGCGCCATTATGTTTGAGAAGCCCATGGAGGGACATTACCAAACTTTGTTTATAGGGCCTAATCTTTCGCAAGAAGATGAAACAGCTCACACAGCAGCAGTTTATAGTGCAACAGGTATTGCAGAGATTTATGTCAACACGCAATGGGATAAACATTCTCCTATCACTGAGCAACAAACTGATCGCCTTGTGATTAATGGTGATGTCTCAGGGAATACTGTTGTTCACATTAATCTGCAAGAAACAGATAAAAAAATAACCGATAGCGCTGCTGTTTGGGGAGAACACATGGCGTTACTCCCTTTAGGAACCCATGGAATTTCAATCATTCAAGTTTCCGGACAAGCAAATGAAAATTCCTTCACATTAGCAGGAAACTATATGACAATAGGTGGACAACCTTATAAATATGTACTCAAAGGCTATAAACCTGGAACGTCTCATGAGAGCCAAAGTCTTTTGGGAAACAATAGTAATTTCTGGGATTTCCGCTTACAGAATGCCTATATTGATAACGATAAAAAAGTTCGAGCGCTTTTACCACAGGTGGCAAACTATTTAACCCTGCCTAATACTTTATTTTCTGCTGGATTTGCTGATGTAAACAATCAAAACACGTTGTTAGATGCTATGCGGACAACAGTATTTGGAGCAGAAGATAATAAAAAGAATAATCTCTTTTTCTCTTCCTACAGCGAGAAAGTCTCTTTATCTTCCAACCGTGGTCCACTGCGCTATGGTTATGATGCTGATGTAAACTATGGAGCTTTACAATTGGGGATCATATTAGCCGCCTTAGAAAGTAAAGACATAAGCACACATTTTGGTCTTTTAGGAACGTACGGAAAGCTTTCCTTTACGCCAAAAGAAATGCAAGATTCTGAAAAGACAACGCTTGATAAATGGTCACTTACCGCTTATAGCGGCATCCAGCATAGCAATGGTATATATGTCAACGCTCTTCTTTCTTACGGAACCTTAAAAGGAAATATTACCACAGCTCTTGTTGGGAATGCCGCAAAATTGGATGGTACCGAGATGCTTAATATATCTGCAACCATTGGTCAGAAATTAGCAACCGATACAAAAGGGCTGGTCTTTGAACCACAAGCTCAATTCATTTATCAAAATCTCATGTTTGATATTTTCTCAGATACCAATGGCTTAAAAGTAGACATGGGCAATCCACATCAATGGTTGATCCGTTTTGGTGGACGTTTAACAAAAACGATAATGGCTGTTGAAGAAAACAAAGCTGTTTCCTTCTATGGTAAAATGAATGTTATCAGAACTTTTGGCGATGGTAAAACAATAAAAATTGCTGATACCTTTCATGTTGATCCTACCGGCTCTTCAGTTGAGGGAGGCATGGGGGTGAATGCATATCTTTCTCAAAATATTGTACTAAACGCCGATATCAGCTATCGGCAGAAACTGCAAAAAGCCGGTGTATCTGGCACCAATTTGTCTGGCGGGATACGTTATCGTTTCTAAAAGCAGAAAGCAAACTTAAATAAAAAAGCAGCATAAAGTGCTGCTTTTTTATTGAAACTCATATTTTTTAAATTCTCAAAAATCATTATCACATCAAAAAAGATATTAACTTATTATGCTTTTTTGCATATTGAATAAAAAACCGAATACCATAGCATTTTCTCACTTCTAACCTGTTTCATGTTTTAACAACAAAAACCATTCGCTTGCACATCACAAGCAGAAGCGTTGGTGTATAGATAAAAACTATTTAAGAAAGGCGTAAAAATGCCTCTTATGAACCGTCTTAAGTGTCAAGATCTGTCGCAACATTGGGAGCTGGCAAAGTGTGTGATGGTGCTTGCTTCTTCATAAGCGTAAAGATGGAGGGGCTCAATGAATCTATCGTTATACCCTTCATGAGCGCCGTCGTGAAATGGGCTTGGGTGCTCTTTGAGAGATGTTTCTTTAAAACAAGCCCGTGAATGTGCAACTGGGGTGGAGCTCTATTCTTCGCGAAGATCGTGATCCCATTAAGACACGTGAAAAACAAAAACATGAGGCAATAAGTAATCTCCATTATTTAAAAGATATTGCCTTGGATACTTGTGAAAGTCGTAAAGCTAAATTAAAAAATGATGGCAAAGAGGAAATCTGTTTTACACCTTTACGCCTTCATATTCTCCCTAAATTAGGTTGTCTGCCGGTTTTAGAGATTACATAAACAGAGATACGTAATACACTTTCATAGACATAAAAATAGCAGCTTTTTACCACTCATAAAGGCTTTATACACTTCACGAAGCGCCTTTACCTATTTCACAAAACACCATTGTAAAATAAGACCTAGTATTGAGAAAGATTTCTTTAAAGCAAGCACGTGAATTGGTAACAAAATCTATTCTGTTTTGAATGAGGCGTGTTCCCTCATGAAAGTTCTCCCTCTATCATTATGATATCTCCACTGCATCAAAACGATAAAACAAGTCATTTTGGTTATGGATTAAGAACAGTACCGTAAGGATGCCTTAAGTTTAACAAGTAAGTTTTTTCCTTTGTAAAAAGCAAATCTGAAAACATAAGTTTAGTGAGTGAGTCTTAAAAATTTAAAAGTTAAACAGTCTCTCATTAAAAAAATCTATCCGTTCCAAAAAAAACTATTTTTATTACCAATCTCCTAAAATTACTCTATGAGTTAAAAAATGTCTTGGTCGCATACACAACGACCAATAGGAATTAAAAGCCTGAAACCCAAACATGAATTTACCCTGCTTTGCAGGTATCTCGGAATTCTGGGAGATTTTTCTATGTCTAGGTGCTTTTCAGCACTAAAAGCAAAATGCTGATTTAGGTTCAGTACTTTTAACTCCCGGAATACTCATGCGAGGGCGCTCGCAACCGGTGGGGGAAAATACAAGCCAATAATCTTAATATTGATCTTTTTGTAGGTAAAAAGATTCGCTTTAGGCGAAAAATGTTGGGAATGTCTCAAAAAATATTAGGACACCGTTTAGGTATCACTTTCCAACAAATCCAGAAAAAAGGCTTAAATTGTGTGAACGCAGGACGTTTAAAAGAAATTTCCGATATTTTGAATGTTCCACTTGTCTTTTTTTACACTGATATCATCAAAAAAGAAAATACACCGTACCATCATGAAAAAATCACAGCGAACAGAGAGGAGTTTTTGCTTTTAAAAAGTTTTAGAATTCTTACATCGGTCAAACAAAAAGCCATTTTAAAATTTATTTCTGATCAAAATGAAAATGTTTTAAATGATCTCAAGTACTATATTTTCTGTTCATAAGTATTTATGAGAATATCTATTCATCATAAGCCAATAGTGCTCTTGTTTTTCTTTAACCTCCTCTTCAGATCTATAAACAATCTATCTTCTCCTCTAGCGGGTTACAACTGCAACAACATACTAATTTATATAGATAATTTAGCGTTATTCATATTGAATTAGAACCCCGAATAACGTAAGATTCTCTCATTTCAAATCTATTCCATGTTGAATTAATTAAAATCACTTTCTTGCACGTCATAAGTGGGGTTGGCGTATGGATAAAAATGTATAAGAAAGGACTAAAAATGCCTCTTATGAACCGTCTCAAGTGCCAAGGGCTGTCGCAATATTGGAAGCTGAAAATAGTGTGATGGTTCCGGCTTACGACCACTAATATAAATGTGTCTCCTAAATACACTCAATTTGTGATTTATGTAATAGATAATCAATTGATTTATAATGATAAATAATACTTTTTTCAACTTTTACGCAGATTCCAGCAACTCAATGCTTCATACACCACACCTTAAAGAACAGTGCTCTATGAGGTTTATAGGTAATATTCTCATGGCATACTCTAAAAAGACTTAATGTGTAAAACCTGACATTACCACATATCAAAGGAAGCTATTTCATAAGACATCATGGGATGTCCTAAATATTCTCTTGACTTCCTCCCCGAACTAAAAAATGAAGTCCCTATCAGCTCAATCTGTAAACAACGCTCTGTAAACAATCCACCTTCTCTTAAACGGCTTTCACTTGGCTTCCCATAGCGTGCAGTTGATATCATCACACCTCAAAGGAGGTTATTTTCAAGACATTCTTTTTGGCACAACAAAACAATAATAATTTAAATACCTCAACGCGTTTAAAACATGGACACTCAACAAACACACTCTTTATTCAAACCAGTGCTCTATTTCATCATTGTCACCACTTAGAACAGCCGATATTGATCAATTTTGGATTATTCCTCTGTTTCTTTTACACGTCCAGATATTTGCATGGCTCGCGAAAGATCATTGACTGCATCTAAATGCGTTTGAAGCAATTTACTATTACGCTGTAATTTTTCTTGTAAATCAGACAGCAAACTTTCAACCTCATTCTCAATATCTTGATTCATATAGCGTTTCACATCACTCATAGATTTATTAAGATCACGCAAACCACGTATTTTACATAAATTGATTTCTTCGTAATCTGGAACACCACTGCTCTCTAGCATATTGCTTTCATAATCAACCACTTGTGCTAACCCTTTAACAGCAGCAACAAATTTTGTCATCGCCCAATCACGATCAATAAGATTATTATCAAGAACTTTTGCTTTTGCTGAAAAACTATCATCACCATATTGCACTACAGACATTTTTATTTCCCCTTCAACACTATTGTTCAATCTTACTTTTAAATGAGGGAGATTAAACAGCTTCTCTTCAATACTGATACACTCCATTGAGCCTGTGGTGCGAACATTCCTCAGACAACCGCACAACAAATCCTCAAAAGCGTATACACTTCAACTTTCAACGCATTTTCCGAAATATTTCTTCTTTGCTCCAAAACCATTATTGCTGCTATACTTATTCACTAAAATGCTCTAAACTTAAACTTCCACGCAGCAATACCGAAATTTCCACATCTGCTCTATCTCTTTATTTGCTCTCTCTATTTCGCTTTGCCTATTTTACCACCCCCAAGCCTTCAACAGAAAACAACAATACTCTGCCTATCTCCTTGGCTATAAAAACTATCTGCCAACAAAACCTTGCCGCATATAAAAACTTAAGCCCATTAAAAATTTCAGCATTTTACCGATAGCAGCTTTTTACCCTCCATAACCTTATAGCTTCCTCTGCACCTAAACCTGCATACCCTCTGGCACCCCATAAGATGGCACCCTACAAGATTAGTGCACCTATTCAAAAAGACACATCTCCCCACCATGCTCTTTCTGCATACATGCAGTCTCTTGCACCAAACACAAAAAGAATGCTCTTTTAAACAGATCCGCCATATAGTAACATTAAAAAAGACACCTTAAATAGCTAAACAGCTATCAATCTCCCTTTTTTAATTATCATTCGCTTTTCTTTGCAACGAATTACTATATAAGATTTTTTAAACCTTTTCAAGAGTTTCTTAAGCATTCAGTTCGATACGCCTTCAACCCCATAACGCCTAACACTCTCCCACATTGATATTTTCAGAATTTCACATCATCTTTCTATAGATTATCTCACTCCATAACGTACAGTCCGCTCTTAATATTGCTGCTTTACATACGCTGCGGATATAAAAGCATAGAAATAATCGTTTTATAATCAAGGTACAATTTCTGCTACCAACTTTCTCTCATTTTCAACCTTCTCAATGAGGCTTTTTCTTTCATATAAATCAATATATTGATTTATATGGATAATTCATTATCTTGTATGCTCAATAAAAATCTTAAAGATCGTAGAATTATCGCATTTCAAATCTATTCCATGCTGAATAAATTAAAATTACTCACTTGTACATCACAAATAGAACCTGACGTGTCGATAAAATATACTGCAAACAAATGTCTCTTATACCCCCTCTCAAAAACCAAGAGTTCTTGTAAATATTGGGGGAAAGTGTATAATGATGCGGCCTTGCTCCTTTATTAAATGTAAAGATGGTAGCACTCTAGAGATTTTATATTATTCAAACTTATATTATTTATGGAAGCATTACCATTATACTAATTCACAAGTACCATTGCAAAATGGACTTACCGTGAGAGATCTTTCTTTAAAAAACGCACATAAATATGCAACGCAAATATATTCCTACATTCCATTCGGAACGTCTTTTCTTCGCGCAGAAGCTCCCTCATTAGAGTTGCATTAACCAATCCTGTTAGGATAATAGTTTGATTTATAATAACATGGTGTTATTCAACTTGAATGAGAACCCCAAATACGTAGAATTCTCTCATTTCAAATCTCTCTCTGTTAAATCAATCAAAATAATGCGCTTACACATTACAAACGGGATGAATGTGTGGATAAAAACTATTAAGAAAGAACGAATGGCTCTTATGAACCATCTCAAGTACCAAGGGCTGTCGCAACAACCACGAGCTGGAAAAAATGTTTGTTATGGTGTCGGCTTGCTTCTTCATAAACGTAAAGATGGGGGTGTTCAATGGATTTATCGTTATACTCTTCACGGAAACTGCCGCGAAATGAGCTTGGGGGCTTTGAGAGATGTTTCTTTAAAACAAGCCGGTAAATGTGCAACCCAATGGTGTTCTGTTTTGCGGGAAGAGCATGTTTGACTTCCTCCTCCACTTCGCATGACAGTATTTTATAGCGTAACAGGATAAAAAGAATTTTCTGCAACATAAAACCTACGAAATCAATCAATATTTACTTTAAAGCTTTCCTTTTTATGCCTCACAGTACCCCAACTCCTCAAGCCTTTATAAAACAGTAAAGATTTTAAATTTGCCGAATAGGGTATATCAGCATATATTATAGACTGTGATATTTTGTTATTCAGAATAATTGATATTACAAAGAACAGAAAAGAAGTTCTTATGGCTGATCTCATAAAAAGCGCTATGCTTTATTCAACGTTGATCGTTAGCATTAATGCTTTTGTTGTTTTAATTCTCATAATAGAGATGTATTAAACATACTCTCTTGGCTTTTCGATAAAATTCCCAGAGAGACACCTCAAAATTAAAGACAAAGAAGAATTTAACCATTAAATCAATCATGCGCCAGCTCAAGCTGTCGCGTCTAACGATTCTTGTGTTCTCCTTGTTTTTTATATGCATTTTTTACAATCAGACTTAACATTTTTATTTTTCCTTGAATCATTATGATCTTTTTTCGAATACCCTTACCCTCTTCCCTGTTCTCTTGAAAAGCATAATAAGAACACACTAAACTCCAAACTTTTTTGGCGTTTCATGAAAGCATACGTGGCATACACCTGTACGCATACTTTAAATATAAGCCTCTTTTCACTCGTAAACATTGTGAAGCTTTTGTGTTAATATTAGCACAACACTCTTTAAAGAAGTGGTATGATAAAAACCTGCTCTTCTTGCACCCTAAGTTTCTATATCGAAGGGGTATTGGTTGTTTCTACAAGCCAATTTGCTAAACGAGAATAAAAACTATAGAAACATATCCCAAGTTCAGCCTGTTGCATAGATCATAATATGCTGCTCCATAGAGAAAACCTCCTTAAAGAAAAGGAGGTTTTCCATTTACTGAAATAAACATCTTTTATATTTAAGACAAAATTCTCTCTCTTGAAAGGAGCAAGAACAATATTGTCACAATTACTTCTGGTTGTACCTTCACACCTATCCTTTTTTCCTCAGATTTTCAAAGTCTGAGCACAATTTTTAACCTCCAAAAGAAGTTGTTTACCCGCTCTGTCTAGATTCTCACAATTTTGCGATTTCTGCATAGATAACTGACCTAAGAAACACTTCATTTCCCATTTATAGCGTAATTTTTTATCTTTCTTAAACTCTTCTACACTATAGATTTTTCTTTATAACCAGAAACTCCAAGCCCCATGCAAAGCAGCAATACTGTTATAATGACTTTATTCATGATTTAATTTTCTTCCTTTTTCTCTTCAGTTTTTTGCTCATCATCATGTACAAAGCTTGCCCCAGGCCAATCTCGTGCATGAACTTCACGATACGCTTTGTCTGCGTTTTTACAATTTTGAGAATCTAAACTTCCTGACATCATACATTTCATTGCCCATTCTTCGAGTAATTTTGGATCTTTTTTAAAGTCTGCTACACTGTAAGTTTTTTCACAACCAGCAGTGACAAGCCCCACGCAAAGCAATAGTGCTGTTATAATGATCTTGTTCATAAATAAATTCCCCTTTTTTCTTTCAGTTTTGTAAGGTTTGAGCACAATTGCCCCATTAAAGTTACATATTTTGCCAATTGTGTATTTTATTACCCCCTCTCTTCATGCCTCAAATGACGAAGTCTCCTACCACCTATCCGATCTGTAAACAATCCGAATTCTTTGAGAACAGATTCTTTTTAGCTTCTCATTTCATGTGATTGATTTACATAAAACTCGACAAGCCTAAAAATATTGACCCTAAAAAAGCACCTCATATGTCAAGGAAGCTTATATCACCGCCATAAATTGTTTTTGACATAACAGAATAATTTTTTAAAGTTTCCTACACTGTAAATTTCCTGCAACCAACAGTGATAATTTCAGTGCAAAGAAAATGTTGTCATCAATATTTTTTATGATTTTAATTGTTGTCTTGTTGTTTTTCAGTTTTATCCTTCTTTGTGCTATTTTCACGAAGTTTTTTTGCAAGATTTCTATAATGCTCTTGAAAAAGAGCCGTATCGGCTTGTATAACATTTTGACAATTTTTAGTTTCTAAAGCGGATGGTCCCATTTTCTCGCATTTCTTTCCCCATTTTTCCATTAGTGTTTTATCTTTCTTAAAGTCTGCTACACTGTAGTTTTTTTCACAACCAGTAGTGACAAACCCCAGGCAAAGCAATAGTGCTGTTATAATGATCTTATTCATGGTTTTACTCCTCTCTTGTTTTATACTTTATTAATGATATCATTGGAGCCACACACCTCCCTATATCGTAATTTTGCGTATAATTTTCCTTTGACAAATACGCATATTTTCAACGCAAATATATTGAATCGTAAAAGCCGCTTGCATTTATTAGACTTGCACTTGTAACATTATCAGCACGGCGGTTCTTTGTATTTGAAGTGTTAACACTTCAGCAGAAATCTTGATTTTTTGAAACTCTCAAAAAGCTTTTTTAATCACTTCTTTTTCTTCAAAAACCACTTTGTAATGAGAAGTAGCACGAATATCCTATTTAAAATTCGTAATGCCTATATTCATTGCAAATTTCCTGCAATTGAAACAATATATTTTTTAATGAACGGATAGCGCTCTTATTATTTCTCAAACCACCGAGAAAGCAAACTCCTATGCGCTTTTTAAATGCCAATAGAAATATTAAAAAAGTAATCTTATATATTCTGATAGAAGAAAAAAATGCCTATATTCTTGCCTACCATTACAGTGGTATTAACTATTTCAGATTATAAATGTAAGAAATACTTTCTATAATATATTCAATGACTTCTTTTGTTTATTAGGAATAACGTATAGCGCACCAATATCAGTAAATTTTATTTATTTCCCCCCCCTTATAAATATAAGTATAATTTAATAAAATAAAGAATTCACGTAGCAGAAAAAAATAATCAACGCTACTCTTAATTCCATTATTGTTGCCTATATTAAGTAAAATAAACAAAAAATAACTTCACATTTAAAATCATTATCAAGACAATTTCTACGAAAAAATAAACTTATCTATCCAGCTGCAATACAGATAACAAGAGCTATTATGATGATCTCATCTTATAAGAAAAAATTTAAAACGGAAAATTTTCATAAGCTCATAGCTATCGAACTGGATGATATAAAACCTGATGAAAAACACCTTAAATGAAGCACCCCTAGTGAAAAAAGAGGAGTTTTTATTATTCTTAACTTCGTGTAAAAATGAAAGATATTATCTTTAGAAAAAAGTCTTCAAACCGACCCAAACTTATTATCATATATCATTTTTTACACTTTTCCGTATTTTCGCGAAAGTAATTCGCGTACCTCATCGGCTATTTTGGTTCCACGACTTGCACAACTTACTTTAATTAACCGATGCAAATTTTCTGGTATATCAATCGTGAGACGCTTCATACCTCCACTCATATTCTCTTTGTGGTTTTCCACCCATGCATCAGCCGTTAAAGGAATTGATTTATTGGTTGGCTTGGTGCCAATTTTAATTTTTTTATTCATTGTGCTAACTCCTTGATTTCCGCGGCAACAGCTTCAATCTCTGCAGCTGCGGGGCCTTGCTTATCAACCTCATAAACAGCCTTCCCCTGTGCTGCAGCTTCTGCAAAAATCACGCGCTGTGCAACGCTAGAAGAAAGAACATGCACGGAGTGGTATATGCCAAGAGCTTCGTTCACATCACGCCCTATCGCTGTATTGACTATTTTACGATTAATAACAAAAGCAGATTTGAGATTCTCTTTATAAACGCGTGCTTCATCAATCAGCTTTACAATTCCATCAGCTGCCCAAATATCATAGGGACTAGGCAAAACAGGTATAAGCACCAAATCCGAAGCCATAAGAGCACTACGAACAAGGTCAGTCACACGTGGAGGACCATCGATAATAATATGATCATAACTATGACCAATCTGTGTAATCTCTTTGTGAACCGTTGCTCGCGGTAAACCAATAACTGAAAACAAAGGAGCATCTTCACGCGCAGCAGCCCAATCCAATGCACTTCCTTGCGGATCAACATCAATAAGCAATACCCGTGCACCAGTACGTGCAAAACTAGCCGCAAGGTTCACACTCAACGTCGTTTTTCCGACACCTCCCTTTTGATTCAAAAGTCCAATGATCATTCATTATGCCTTTTAGAATTGCCGTTTTTACGATTATACAGAAAACAACAAAAGAAGCAAGCTTTCAGCACCTACAAAACAACCACTTCTCTCATTTTTAGGATAAAAATAACAGCTCTCAATTTTATCTTTATAATATTCTTTTAACCTTTAACATTGGGCAAAAACATTATGAACTTGAGGATAAGAAAAAATTTAAACAATAGACACGCTCTTCTTTCCCACCCTAAAACAAAGATTTTTTAATCCATATCGATCTGTAAACAATACTCTGTCAATAATTCAGCTTCTTATTTTGCACCTGCCATTTGGGCTTCTCCCTTCATGTGGTCCACTTAATACAACTCTACAAACAAGCTCCACTCTAAATATATAACAAACTATAAGAAGAATTCATTGTTTTACACGTTGAATGAGAAAGCCGAAATCAGGAAGATTCCCTCATTTCATACCTCTTATATGAATCACTTGCCTGCACATCACAAGCAGAACTAGCATATGAGCAAAAAACACTGAAAAGAAAGGACTAAAAATGCTTCTCATGCAGAATCTCCAATACCAAGAACTATTACAATATTGGGGGCTAGCAAAGTGTATGATAGTGTCGGCTTGTACCTTTTCTTGAACTAAAGAAGGAGTACACAATGAATTCTATACTCTTTGACGCTTGACAGGGTAAAATGGGCTTAATAAAAATAAGGATACCTCTAGCAAACGTGTAAACAAGCAATACAATGAAATGTCTATGCTTAGTAAACACTATAGATTATCCATAAAGACCAAACAGCGGTCTTTCATAAGGTCTCATAACGAACATATTGCGGAATGAGATATTTTGCATCTTACAGCTCATTTTTCCCAAAGAGATCTTCTCGACAAAAAGAATTTTTTTGTTAAGATGCCATTGAAAAACTTACCTTCATTATGTTCTTTTATATACCAGACCAGAGGGTATCGTGAAGATCGTGCAATTGGGGATAAACAAAAATGAATTTACAACAAATTGAACCTGATATTTTTATCAGCGCCCAAATTAGCATAGAAAATATCAAAACATTGGCACAAGCTGGTTTTAAAACAATTATCTGTAACCGCCCCGATCACGAGGACCCTCATCAACCTGATTTTTTGAGCATTAAAACGATCGCAAATGAATATGGCATAAAAGCCTATCACATTCCCATTTCTCCTCCAACTATAGAAAAGTCAGCTGTTGAAGCCATGCAAACAATTTTAAAAACAGCCTCTCTCCCTCTTCTTGCCTATTGTCATCACGGAGCACGCTCGCTGCATCTTTATCGTTTAGCGCGTCTTTAAACAGAGGTTTTGCACACTTCCTCCTCGTTCTAAAAGATGAAGATTCTTAAATTCACACTGATTTTTTAAAAAATAATCTGTAAATAATCTTTGTCTAGTGTCTTTCCCTTGGCTTGTCACTTCACGTGATTCACTTCATAAAATTCTACAAACAAGCTTTGCTCTTCAATATACAACAAACATGCACACCCGAAGCCATAAAAATGCATGCAAATTCATATGATGATTAAGAAAATATTAATTTTCACTTCACCTTTCATCACGTCTTTACCTTCTTTTTCTCTTCCTTTACCAATATACCTCATTCGTACGCCACAGACACCTAAAACTACAATACAAACTACTAAGAAAAATTGACATTGCGTATCAAAGGCGCGCAAAGCATTCTATAAAAAGCCGTAAGCCGTAATCTATATTTAATTACAACATATTGATTGATAATAATAATCAATTATTTTGCACGGTGAATAAGAAATCCTAATACTGTAGGATTTTCTCATTTCAAATCTGTTTATCTTGAATCAAACAAAAGCATGACTCTTGCATGTCAAAAGCAGAAAGAGCCCATGTGAATAAAAAAGCGTTAAAAAAGAATCCCTCTTATGAATGCTCTCAAATAACCAAGAGCTGTAAAACATTGAAGGCTCGTCGATATAACGGATGATAACGGATTGCTCTTCTATTAAGCATAAAGATGATAACGCTCAACGGAGCTTGCTTTATACCATTCACGGGTGGCGTCATGGGTTTGGGAGCCAAATGTTTCTTTAAAACAAGCACGTAAATCAGCAACGCAAGTATATTTCATTTAGAGCGTTCTAGAGAGATCTGCCCGCTATTGAAGAATGTGAGAAAAAAGCGTAAAGCAATGCGTAATTTCTATTATTTGAAAGATATGATTTAAAAGACATGATCATGGACGCTTTTGAAAGTCGTATAACTGAATTGGGTGATAGAGAAGAGTTTGGTTTTTCCTTTTATATTCTTCTAAGATAAAGCAGTATTTCCGTTTTGAAGAGCACACAAACAGATAAATATTCTGGTTCACGATATGGCATACAAAAGATGATACAGCTTGTCGTTTTTATTCATCTAGGGGTATTTTAAACATGTTGCTCGTGAATGGTATAACGATAAAGTCCCCATGAAATAATAAAAAATCTATTGAGCACCACCATCTTTACGCTCGTAAAGAAGCAAACCGGCATCATCACACACTTTGCTAGCTCCCAATGTTGCAACACAAACCCTTAAGCACTTGAGACGGTTTATGAGAAGCATTTTTCCTTCTTTCTTATACAGTTTTTACCCACACACCAACTCTGCTTGTGATGTACAAACAATTGATTTTGATTATTTCAACATAGGACAAATTCCAAATAAAAGAATTTGATAATAGTAGAGACTCTTATCCAATATAAATAGAGTTAGATTATCATTATAAATCAATACATTATTTCTAAGTAGAAGCCGATAAAATCTGGACATTTACAAACCGGAAAGAAATCTTCGTCTTTAAAAGCGTAGAGAGGAGGTAAAATAATTGACCACTTAACAGATAAAGTATAAAAGAATCCACCAACGCAATACCTAATACCCTCCTAAAAAACTCAAAAGAGTGAAGAGAAACAATTGACAGAAGATAAAAAATTCACTTAATTAAAGTGCTCTTTAAAGAGCATGATGACTTAGCGTAAAATATTCAATTTTTTCAATGCTGAAAGATTAAAAAAGACAATATTATTTGAAATAAAACAATTTATTGTGCTGACAGTTATAATTTGTATGCACAAAATTAGGATTGTTGAAAGTCAAAAATATAATTTAATGATGTTCCTTGACCAACTCACTCTCTCCTGAGTATAGCACGGGGAATAAACGTGGAGAGACATGAGGAGTATATAGAAAATGAGTTATAAAGTTGCAATTGTCGGCGCAACCGGAAATGTTGGTCGTGAAATGCTTACAATTTTAGAAGAACGTGGTTTTCCTGCACATGAAATTGTCCCTCTAGCATCACGACGCTCATTAGGACAAGAAGTTTCTTATGGAGATAAAACTTTAAAAGTAAAAGCACTGGATACTTACGATTTTTCTGATACAGATTTTTGTCTTATGTCCGCGGGAGGAAGTATTTCTAAAGAATATGCTCCTAAAATCGCTGCAGCTGGCTGTGTTGTTATCGACAATTCTTCCACGTGGCGCTATGATGCCAATGTTCCGTTGATCGTCCCTGAAGTCAATGGCGAAGCTATAAATGCCTTTTCTAAGCGTAATATTATAGCAAATCCTAATTGTTCAACAATTCAACTGGTCTTAGCTTTAAAACCTCTCCATGATGCTGCAATCATTAAACGTGTTGTTGTCTCTACATATCAATCGGTTTCTGGAGCTGGTA
Organism: Bartonella sp. AP58NXGY; assembly: GCF_042195785.1. NCBI lineage: Bacteria > Pseudomonadati > Pseudomonadota > Alphaproteobacteria > Hyphomicrobiales > Bartonellaceae > Bartonella > Bartonella sp. AP58NXGY. The sequence continues at coordinate 29,073 of NZ_JBHIOY010000005.1, forward strand.
AAGAAGGGATGGACGAACTTTTCGAACAATCACGCGCAGTTTTTGTTGCAGATCCCATTACATCAAAAAAATTCACCAAGCGCATTGCATTTAATGTCATTCCTCATATCGATGTTTTCATGGAAGATGGTTATACAAAAGAAGAATGGAAAATGACCGTGGAAACAAAGAAAATTCTCGATCCGAAAATTAAATTAACAGCCACTGCTGTTCGGGTCCCTGTCTTTATCGGTCATGCCGAAGCTGTTCATGTTGAATTTGAAAAACCTCTAAGTGCATCTGAAGCACAAGCGCTCTTCCGCGATGCACCCGGCTGTCAGCTTATCGATAAACACGAAGATGGTGGCTATACCACCCCTTATGAATGTACGGGAGAAGATGATACCTTTATTAGCCGTGTTCGTGAAGATATCACCATTGAAAATGGTTTGGCTTTCTGGGTTGTTGCCGATAATTTAAGAAAAGGAGCAGCATTGAATGCCGTTCAAATTGCTGAATTACTTATTTCTCGTAATTTGATAAAGCCTAAGTCGATAAATTAATCATCTCCCTGTCCGACAGGACAAGGAACCTTATACAAAGCCGGTCTGTTAAAAAGTCCGGCTTTTTTAACAGCTTCCCTCTAACACCATCTTAAAAGGTTATTATTTCAAAGCATTGGCAAATTCCACTCTGAATATTCTCAGCTCTCTCTGCCTTAAAGAATGAAGCTCTTTCCCTGCACCGATCTGAACACAATCGCACTTTTTAAGGAGCTTGCACTAATATCCACCTTAATGCCGCTTCACGAAATAGCAAGAGCAGCAGCGTAAAGCATTTTTTGCTTCATGCTGCTGATCCTTTTTGTCATTCCGGTTGTAAAATTAACTTTACCATTACCGAGTAGGATAGGTCACGACACGGTAACGCGTTTCATTGCGTTCAAAGTTTTTGTAATTGACATCATCCGGAAAGGAGGGATTATAAGCATTCACGCGCTTTACAGAAACTCCTTGCGCTTTTGGCGACGGATTTAAAATTGTCCGCTCATCTCTTTTTTTTACCCCGGTGGAATCGATAATCATATCTGTTCTATAGAGTTTTTGCATGTTTTTGCGTGTTTTTTGAATCGCCGGAAGAGCTTTAAAGTCGGAAACAGCCTGTTTTACTCTTTCTTTTGGCGATTTTTCCATGGATTTTGATTTTGCTGGCATCTTTTTAAAAGCAATGGTAGGAACATTGTTAACATTGACGTAACGTGCAGATGCCCAACCAATTTTTCCATGATAACCAAGAGAACACCAAGCTTTATTGGATAGGCAGCCATAAATTTGCACTTTTGCTCCCATTGGAACCATTGCGATAACTTTATAAGCTGTAGCAGGGCCTGTGCGTAAAGATACCTGACCTGATGCAACACGAGCAACTGTTCCTGTAATGGTTCCAGCTTCCGCGTGAAAAGCAGTCACAGCCACCCCTGACGCTCCCAAAGCCCATAAAATCATTGTTGTTGATAAAAATTTCTTTCTTAACATTATTTTTCTTCCTCTCTAAAACATGTGAAGGACAAATTTTCGCCTTTGCAAAAATTTGCCGCGTTTAAATCTAATGATCAGCAACCTTTATTCCCCCTAAAGACCCCACAACATTGCAACAAAATCTCTCTTGATCGCCTACACGAACACGGCCTTTTGATCTTGATTGCGCAGTATGTTCTTCATGAATTTACGGCTAAAGCATCATCTGATTGTCCGGTTCTTCAACCAATTGTCCCTTAAAGAAGTTTTTTAAGTGTCATTGGTTCCCTCAACAAATGATTGCAATAAAAGAATTAATTATTTGAATTTCAGAGAATTTCTATGAACAAAAGATGATCAGCCCCCAAAACAACTAAAATAGAAGGAAAAATAATACTCTTTTAAAAATAAAAGTGATTGAATATTCTCTAAAGCTTGTATAACTTTAAATCTGCCTAAAAAAATACAGAGTATATTGAAACTTCCCTCAAAAAATTTTTCGAAAAAGAAAGTTAAAAGCATATGACATTAAAATTTTTTTCTCGTAGTCGGATTATAGGATTATTCCTCTCTCTCTTTGCACTTTTTTTGTCTACTGCTTTTTCCATGGCCGCAGACAAAACAAAAATCAAACTTGGTATTATGGAAGGGCGGGATGCGATTATCTGGAAAATCGCTGCGGAACAGGCTAAAAAAGCCGGTTTAGATATTGAACTCGTTTATTTTTCTGATTACGCTTTGCCTAACGACGCTGTTAACGCAGGAGAGATCGATGCAAATGCTTTTCAGCACGCCCCTTATCTTAATGAACAAATGAAACAACGTGGCTATAAACTTTCAATTGTCGGCTATACATTTATTGCTCCAATTGGTGTTTATTCACACAAAATAAAAGACTTAAAAGATCTCCGTGATGGTGCACATGTCGGTATTCCGAACGACCCATCTAATGGTGGAAGAGCCTTACTTCTTCTCAATTCTTTAGGTCTCATTAAGTTAAAAGATCCTCATAATATTCTTGCATCTCCACTTGATATTATCGAAAATCCTAAAAACCTGCAAATTCGTGAGCTCGATGCCGGTATGTTAGGGCGTGCAATCGACGATTTTGACCTTGCAATTATAAACACAAATTGGGCTATTGTTTCCGGATTAAGCTTCGAAAACGATGTGGTCGCATGGGAGAGCGCAAAAAATAATCCTTATGATAATATCATCGTTGTACGCACGAGCGAAAAAGATGAACCATGGGTTAAAAAATTAGTTGCTGCCTACAATAACGATCTTATCCGTGCAAAAATCAAAGAGATTTTTGGCAAAACTGCCCAAACATCTTGGTAATGGTGCCAAATATCTTGGTAATTGTGCCAAATATCCCGGTAATTGTGAATGGAAAAACCTATTCTTATCTCCTTAAAAAACATCAGCCGTTGTTTTAACAAAACGGCTGGTGTTCCGGTAATTAATAATCTCTCTTTAAATATCCATGCTGGTGAAATCCTTGGCATTATTGGGCGCAGTGGAGCAGGAAAATCAACACTTATCCGCTGTTTAAATGGGTTAGAGAAGATTGATGCAGGATCCATTTTTTTTGAAGGCGTTGATATTTCTAATCTATCAGAGATAGAATGGGCGCCTTACCGTCAACGAATTGGAATGATTTTTCAACATTTCAATCTTCTCTCATCGCAAAATATTCTTGATAACATTGCATTGCCGCTTAAATTAAGTGGTGTAAGTAAAAAACAACGCCACAAACGTGCCCTTGAACTGATTGAATTGGTTGGGTTATCTGGGAAAGAATATTGCTATCCAGCACAATTGTCCGGGGGACAAAAACAACGCGTTGGCATTGCACGCGCTCTTGCTGCTAATCCTAAAATATTATTATCAGATGAAGCCACTTCTGCTCTTGACCCTGAAACAACACAATCTATTCTAGAGCTCCTTGCTGATATTAACAAACACCTCAATCTCACGATTGTGCTCATCACCCATGAAATGGAAGTTGTGCGCACCATAGCGCATCGCGTTGTTGTTCTTAATCAGGGGAACATTGTAGAAGAAGGACGTGTGAAAGACATCTTTACATCACCGCAAGACGATACAACCATAGCCATGCTCAAGCTTGTCACCCCGCAACTTCCTGAAAAATTTGCTAAAAATCTCAAACCAACCGGGCAAGAAGCTGTCATTGAAATTAATATTGCCGGTGAAATTGCCCAGCAACCTTTTCTTCATCTTCTAGAAAATGAGAGTGGTTTAAAAGCACGTATTTTGCATGGTGGCATTGATACAGTTCAGGATGAAACCATCGGGCGACTCTTCTTGGCTCTTCCTGGAGAAGATAAAGAAGCTTTAGAAAAAGCTGTTCAATGGTTAACAAAAAAAGGACGATATTGTGAGGTCTTAGGCTATGTTTAATGTTCTGTCTCATGAACTTCCCCAAGCTGTTATTGATACAATATTGATGACACTTAGTGCTTCTTTTATGGCATTTATTATAGGACTTCCCCTTGGTCTTCTTCTTCACACAACAGCACGCGGGGGGATTTTTTCCTCATCTCTCATCAATCGCCCTTTAAGCATGATCATTGACAGTATTCGTGCCATTCCCTTTATTATTCTTGCATTTTATCTTCTTCCCGTTACGCGTATCGTTGTAGGAAGAGGGATAGGAATGCCTGCTGTAATTTTTATACTGACCATTTCAGCTATCCCTTTTTATGCACGCATGGCGGAACTCTCTTTTAAAACCGTTGAAAACGGTCTTATTGAAGCGATCCGCTCGATGGGTGCAAGCCGTCTTCAAATTATCAGACATGTTCTTATTCCTGAAGCTCTCCCTAGCCTGATTACAGGTTTTACAGTCATGGTCATTTCTCTTATAGGAGCCACTTCACTTGCTGGATATCTTGGTGGAGGCGGTTTAGGGGATATGGCAATCCGCTATGGCTACCAACGCTACAATACCTTCATCATGACCATCGTCATCATCCTTTTAATCGTGCTCAATATTACAACCCAATGGACTTCTGATAAAATCGTACAAAAACTTGATAAAACAAAACATTAAAAGACTTAGAATTTTACCTGCCAATACCATCATCCTCTTTGCCACTTTCCAAGTGCAGCAACCCTTGCCTATCGAAAACGCTCATAAGAGATTAGGAACTTTTTTCTTAAACAGTTTTTATCTCTCCCCATCCGTTTGTAACATGAAAGAAAATAGTTTTAATGGCTTTAATATAAAAGGGGATAAAATAAGAGATCTCACAGTATGTGAGACTCTCTTTAAATTAAGACATTAGTCACGACCTTTCCCAACCTTAGATAACACATTGAATTTATAATGATAATATGGCGTTATTCATATTGAAAGAGAACTCTGAATACCGTAAGATCCTCTCATTCCCAATTTGTTCCATATCGAATCAACCAAAACCTCCCGCTTGCACGTTACAAGCGGGAAGAGCTGTGTGAATAAGAACTAATAAAAGAAAGAAAGGCATGCCTCTTATGAATTATCTCAAGCGCCAAGACCTGTCTTAACATTGGCGGCTAGCATATAATATGATGGTGCCAGCTTTCTTCTTCACAAGCATAAAGATAGGGGTGCTCAATGGCTTTATCGTTATACTATTCACAGGCGCCATTGCGAAATGGGTGTGACGAGCGTTGAGAGATGTTGCTTTAAAATAAGTCCGTGAATTAGCAACGCAAGTATATTCCATTTGAAGTGTTCTGTTTTACGTGATGAGTATGATCCCATTAAAGAACGCTATAAACAAAAGCATGAAGCAATGCACTATCTTCATTAGGAAACTCCTCTTCAAAACGATCTAGGAAAGATAGCAACCTGCTATGGCTATCAACGCTATGATAGCTCCACTATATCTATCATCCTATAGATTATTCTCAATATCATCATTGAAGAAACTCCTAATAGAATTGTATAAAATAAAGCACTCAAATAATCTAGATATTGGAAGGTTTCTCTTCCACAACAGCAACAATAAGCCATTGAGCGGTAAGAGCTGGTTTTTTTAACTTTTCAATTTCCACCGTAACCCCATAATGGAAAACCACTCGACCAGAAGGGCGAATTTCTGCGTCGTCTAACACAAAACGCGCACGTATCCGTACCCCTGTTTTCACAGGACTCATGAAGCGTACTTTATCGAAACCATAATTAATCCCCATTGTGCTCCCTTCTAACTCTGGAAGAGCTTCATAAGCGAGCGTAGACAAAAGCGATAATGTTAAAAAACCATGAGCAATCGTGCCACCAAAAGGTGTCTTTTTAGCCTTTTCCTCATCAACGTGTATCCATTGATGATCATCTGTAGCACATGCAAACTGATTAATCATATCCTGTGTAACAAGACGCCACTCCGATAATCCCACTTCTTTCCCAATAAAACTGGTGACATCTTGTACTGTTATTTTTTGCTGCATAACGCTATTCCTATTTTATTTGATAAAAGAAACCACCCCTCTTGCTTTTATAAAATCCATTGATTAGAGCATCAAGAATAAAAGATTAATTGTCTTAAAAACAAATGCACCTTATGAATGAGAAAAGTTCTTTAGCAGAATAGTTTTCAAATAGGAAAAAAGAATGGCAAGCAATGTGAACCTAACAGGTTTAGCGCATGATTTGAAACAACGTGCAGAAAACCATCCCCCCATCCGTATTGGACTGATTGGTTGTGGTGAAATGGGCACAGATTTATTATCAAGTATTGCGCATATGGATGGTATAACAGTCGCTGCTGTAGCCACGAGGACACCGTCACGTATTTTTGATGCCGCTACACTAGCCTATGGCGAAGATGGACATGTCTGTGAAGTTGAAAATACTTATGCTCTCACCCAAAGCATTGAAAAGGGTTTGATTGCAGCAACAGATGATATTAACCTTGTTTTGCGCCATGAACAAATTGATATTATCGTTGATGCAACAGGCTATCCCGAAGCAGGAGCAGAGATTGGTATCAAAGCGCTTGAGAATAACAAACATCTTGTCATGATGAATGTTGAAGCAGATGTTACAATTGGCGCTTATCTCAAACATGAAGCAGAAAAACGAGGGCTCATTTATACACTTGGTGCCGGCGATGAACCTACTTCTTGTATGGAACTCATAGAATTTGTTTCAGCCCTTGGACATAAGATTGTTGCAGCGGGTAAAGGAAAAAATAATCCTCTGCGCTTTGATGCTACACCTGACGCTTACGAAGAAGAAGCATTCCGGCGTAATATGAATGTGCGCATGTTGGTCGAATTTATTGATGGTTCCAAAACGATGGTTGAAATGGCAGCCATTGCCAATGCCACCGGCCTTCTCCCCGATTGTCCAGGAATGCATGGACCACAAGCAGCGCTACAAGATTTAAACAAAGTGCTTATTCCAAAACAAGATGGGGGCATTTTACAACAATATGGTGTTGTAGATTATTCAATAGGTCAAGGTGTTTCACCAGGTGTCTTTGTCATTGCCGAAATAGCACACCCACGTTTACGCGAACGTATGGAAGATTTAAAAATTGGCCAGGGGCCTTACTTCACCTTTCATCGCCCCTATCATTTAACAGCAATGGAAGTTCCCCTCACCTGCGCACGTATTATGCTTTATGGCAAAAAAGATATGGTCCCTCTTAGCCACCCCGTAGTAGAGGTCTGTGCTGTTGCTAAAAAAGATTTACACCCAGGCGATCAATTAGACTTTATCGGTCTTTATAGTTATCGTGCTTGGATAATGAACATTGCAGAAGCACGCGCTCACCAAGCTATTCCTTGTGGCCTTTTAGAAAAAGCAACAGTAACCGCTGAAATTAAAAAAAATGAACTCATTACAGTGCATAATACTGCTATTCGTGAAGATCAGTGGATTGCGCGTCTTCGTGCCAAACAAGACCTTTTGCTTGATTTCCCTTCTCACACTAAGGCATAAGTATCCTTTATCCTAACAACGAATCTATTGATTTATAAATAATAATTTCCCTCTCTTCTTTTAAAGTAACGCGTAAAAAATCAACACATTACAGGGTCATAATATTTCTATTCGCAAAAGATCAATGGATTGCGCGTCTTCGTGCCAAACAAGACCTTTTGCTTGATTGTCCTCTCTTTCTTCTCATATATCACTTCTCTTTTTTTAAACAAGGTATTGATTTATATAGATAATATAAGTGTTATTCAGATTGAACTCCCTCCCGAATATCGCAAGATTTTCTCATTCCAAACCTATTTATCTTGAATCAATCAAAATCATTTGCTTACATGTCACAAGCGGGAATGACGTATGGATAAAAATGTATAAGAAAGAACTAAAAATGCCTCTTATGAACCGTCTCAAGTGCCAAAGTCTGTCGCAACACCTACGAACTGGCAAAATGTGTGATGATGCCTGCTTAGGAACAGGACGTTTCAAACAGAATACACGTGCGGTGCAAATTCAGGTGTCTGTTTTAAAAAGATACTTCCCAACGTACATATCACCACCTCCATCTCACACCAGTGCCCATCAAGGCTATACCATAAACCACCCCATAAGAGGATGTAAGATTCATTATGTATCAACCATCTTGACTTCATAAGGATACAAACTGGCATCATCATTTTATCTGCCAGTTCTCGATTTACGACAGTCCTTAGCATTTGAGATAATTCCTGAGAGAAATTTTATTCTGTATCTTAAATAATTTTTATCCAAAAACTAACGCAACTTGTTATATGCAAGAAATGCTTTTGGTGGATTCAACATAAACAGATTTGAAATGAGAAAATCTTACAATATTTAAATCTCTCAATTCAACGTGAGAAATGATAAATGGATAATTTATCATTTCTCCACTGAATATTAGAACATCCAATACAGAGATATTTTTTGTTTTATCCTTTTTATTTTGCAATATAAAAAGGCTTTTAAAAAAGGATAAAATATATCTTTTATGTATAGTCTTCATATAAAAGCAGATAAACAATATAAAAGGACTGATAAAGAAGGTAAGAGTTCTAACCTTATTATGAGGAAATAATTATAAACTATCAAAACTAGGTGCTCTCCCTTAAAAAGGAAAAACACCCATAGTAAAAATTTGAAGTTTAATGATGCCAACCAAAGATACAGTTAGTAATTAATAATAGTAATTTTCTATCCAATATATTGTAAATATTTATTTTTTAAAAACAATGAAGTAAACAAAAAACGCATAAACTTTGTCGATAATTTTTCTCCTAGAGTGTACAGAATAATCCAACAAGAGACACAACAGTACCGATTATATCCCCAGTACATAAAGCAGAAAGAAGTAATAGAACACCTATTCCATCCCAAAAGGCTGAAGCTGAAAAGGCAGCAACTTTTTCAGCTTTCCCTAAAGCAACTTCATTTTGTCCTTCAAGGTCATGGATAACAACCCTATCTACCGCTTTAACAACCGCACTTTTTTCTAATGTAGAAACAATTCCTCCCTCTTGAAATTGATTTTTTACAAAACTTGCATTTCCCTCTATAGTTTGTACAAAAAAAAGAATAAATAGTGTAAAAGTAAATGAAAATACACGATTTTTAAATATTTTAAACATAGCTTTCTTTGCTCCTCTTTTTCTTCACTGAAAAAATGAAAGAATATTCACATATATAAAAACCAAAACTTATATTTAATCATTTATATAATTACACATAATAAAATATTATATGTAATTTTTTATTATAACATAACACATTATGTATTATATGTAAAGATAAAAAACAATAAGAATTTGATAAATTTCTTATTATAAGAAATATTACGAAACAAATTCATTTAAAAAATTATATAATAGAGCTTTTATAAATAATTTAAAATGTAATTAATTTTAAAGAACTATAACATTAAAAACTTTCAATATAATGATAGTGCTTGTCTATTATTTCAATAAACATAAAAATGAAATAGCACTTAATGGATTTTTATTATATCACTCATCAGTAATATTGAAAAATAAAATTGGTAGATAATAAAAAACTTGATCTAAAATAAATCTATCCTAATAAATAAATCTTTAAATAGTGTACTATTTTTCTATAAAATAGGTATAAAGTGTAACAAAATATTGACTTTCAAACCTAACAAAATAAACGCATAAAATAAGTAAATCTATCAGATTTACAAAAACATTATAAGCAATACTAAATCTCCAACAAACTACCTAAATTTAAATAAAAAGAGAGTCATGAAAAATGAGTTGATCCCCCAAAATACTGAAAACAATTTTCTTTCTTAATTTTCATAAAAGTTATTCCATATTTTTCGTCAATATTGTAGAGCGCATCCTTATTTATATTTTGAGTAATTATATTTACTCTGTATTAGTAAAAAATAATTTTCTTTAAAAGAAATTTTTGGCAATATTCACATAACTGTCTGCAATTTGTGCAAAATGAATAATAATAAAGAATTGATCAAATGCTTGAAGGAAAAGTGATAGAGAAACTTACTAAAAAATTACATTTTTGAAATACCAACTTAAATAAGCGCATTGAAAAAATAACGCCATGAAAACTGATATTGAATGATAAATTTATCAACCGATCATCTTAAGAGTAAAATACTCATTTATAAGAATAATTCATTGTTTTGCATGTTGCGTGAAAAATTGGACTATTATAAAATTCTCTAAAATGTTAGCGCTGTTTATCTTGAATTAATCAAAACCACTGGCTTGCCTATCACAAACGAGAGTGATATGTGGGTAAAAATACGCAAAGAAAGACATAAAAACATCACTTATGAAGCGTTTTAAAAAGCAAGTGCTGGTGCACACCATTGAGAATTGGTAAAGTGTGTGGTGGTGTCCCTTTTTTACTTCAAAAGTATACAGATGCTGGCGCACAATGTTGCGACAGACCTTGGCGCTTGAGACGATTCATAAGAGCCCTTTTAGTCCTTTCTTATACAAATCTTATCCATACGGCTCTCCCCGCTTTTGACGTGCAAGAGAATAGTTTTGCTTGACTCAACATGAGAAAGATTTGAAATGAGAGAATCTTATGATATTCGAAACTCTCATTCAAATTGAATAACACGAGATTATTATTACAAATCAAGCTGCTGTCCAATTTAATTGCCATTATACCATTCATAAGCAACGTCACCAAATAGCTTAAGATGCCCTGAAAAATGTTTTTTTAAAACAAGTCTATCAGTATGCAGCACAATGGCATCCTGTTTATCATGGCGTCAACAATGTTTCTTCTTTATCATCTTATAAGCTCACTAAGCTTTCTGCAATGATGCAACTTCATCTCACATTAATTCTTCTTATTACATTCATTTTTTCTCATGAACACTAAAATCTGTTAATGCACTGTCCAAAGTAAAATGAGTCAACAAATATTTCTATTCTTTTGTAATATAGATACGTACACTTAACTTAAGAATTTAAGAATGCTGCTTGAAACCAAAATCTGTTCTATCGTAGCATTCATAACAACAAAAATACTTTGATTATTTTTGCTTCATAGAAGAAAAAAGTATATGCTGCTTTATCGAAACTTTCACTTTAATAGACAATTTTAATAGACAATAGAAAAATCAGTTTTCATTACATGATGTGAAGTATTTAATCTTCCTGAAGATTTACTTGTCAAAAACAAGAATACATATCAAAAAATCTTACAAGAGATATCTATCTTGAGAAGAGTCACCTCATATTACATCAACAATTGAATTGGCTTTTTTCAATAAAAGCTTCACTATTTTTAACAAAGCTCTCATTTTTATAACATCCCTCTGTAATGTAAAAATATGATATTTGCATTTCTTTTATATATAGACTAAAAAATAACTCTAAAGCCTTTGATCACTTTGTCTCTATTGACTTCTCTTTTGGGCATTAATTTATGGTATCTAACCCACCTTTTCTCGCTCTTTTACCTTTAGGTGCACATGAATATCACGGAGAGCACCTTCCCTTTGAAACCGACTGGATTATAGCTGAAGCATTTGCAAAAGCTCTCACTTTACAAACAAAAGAGCAATTCCCTATCGCACTTTTACCAGTTGAAAAGATTGGCTATTCCATAGAACATATGGATATTACAGGCACGCAAACCCTTACCTTTTCTGATGCGATTAAGCGATGGATAAAGATTGGTGAAAACTGCTATCATAAAGGGATCAACCGTCTTCTTCTTCTCAATGCCCACGGAGGCAATTCACCTTTAATGAGCATTGTTATCACCGAATTACGAAGGCGTCTTTCCATGCTCGCTGTAGCAACAAGCTGGAGCCGTTTTGGTTTACCACAAGGTCTCATGAAGCCTTCTCAACAGCATCTTGATATCCATGGAGGTTTTATCGAAACCTCTCTCATGCTTTATTTAGCACCGGAAAAAGTTCATATGGAGAAGGCAAAAAATTTTCATAATAAGCAAGCAGATATGATTGCCAATTATCGATATTTACGCGCTTATGGTCCTCATGCCTTTGGTTGGACAATGCATGATCTAAACACGCAAGGTGCAGCAGGAGACGCAAGCAAAGCAACGCCACAAGCAGGTGAAGCAATCTTTTTTCATGTTTTGTCTCAGCTTCGTGATTTACTTGACGATATCCATCGATTTAACATAAACACATGGCAATAAAGAACAATAAAAGGTCCCTCCATGGAAAAAATACAGCCCAACAAACTTCCTGTTACGGTTCTCACAGGCTATCTTGGCGCAGGAAAAACCACACTTCTCAACCGCATTCTTAGTGAAAATCATGGCAAACGTTATGCCGTCATTGTCAATGAATTTGGTGAAATTGGTATTGATAATGACCTGATCATTGAATCAGACGAAGAAATTTATGAAATGAATAATGGTTGTGTTTGCTGTACCGTACGTGGTGATCTCATTCGCATTTTGGAAAGTCTCATGCAACGTTCTCATCGATTTGATGCGATTATTATCGAAACAACAGGGCTTGCTGATCCCGTCCCTGTAGCACAAACCTTTTTCATGGATGATACGGTCCATGAAAAAACAGCTCTCGACAGTGTCATAGCGGTCGTTGATGCAAAGCATTTGCCCTCTCAACTAAAAACAAATCGTGAAGCTGAAGATCAAATTGCTTTCGCAGATATTGTTCTTTTAAATAAGATTGATCTTGTCACTCAACAAGAACGCAGCCATGCTGAATCTCTCATTCTAGCTATTAATCCTCGCGCTATACTCTATACAACACAGCGCGCCGATATTCCTCTTGAGACACTCCTTAATCGTGGTTTTTTTGATCTCCAACGAACTCTCGATCACGAGCCTCATTTTCTCGGTCACCAACATAAAGACCAACACGCCGACCATGTGTGTGGTCCCGATTGCCATCATGACCATCATAACGTATCCACCATTCATGATATTACCATCACTTCTGTAAGTTTAAAAACAGGCGCTTTGCAACCAGAAAAGTTTTTTTCTTGGATTCAACAAGTTACGCAGCAACAGGGGCCTAATATCTTGCGTCTTAAAGGCATTATCGCCTTTCAAGGAGACGATGATCGTTACGTTATTCAAGGGATACATATGCTTCTTGAGGGACAACATCAACGCCCATGGCGTGAAGATGAAAAACGAGAAAGCCGTCTTGTTTTTATTGGACGCTCTCTTGATGCTGAAAAATTAAAAACTGGTTTTGAAAATTGCGCATAAGTGAGTGATAATGCCAAACATTACTCATTATGATCTCCAAAGTTATTGCCTTTCCTGCGGTTTTATAGGCAATAAACCAGCCTTTGTTTCTGTAGAAGGTTTCATTGTTTTTTTAACCCCAACCTCACAAGTCGTTGAAGTTCACCAAGGAATAATTTCAAGCCATTTTTCCCATGACAATACCGCAATCATCACAGGGGGAGAAGATGGAAAAGTCTGTCAAACAACCGCAGCGGATCACACAGAAGTGTTAAGCCAAAAAGAACGTAAATGGATAAACAACGTTGCTTTTGGACCACAAAAAGCTTTTGCCTTTTCCTCCTCTCGTCTCGCATTTGCACAGGTTGGCAAAGAACAGCAAGAGCTCCCGCATGAACGCAGTGTAGAAGGCCTTGCTTTTGCCCCAAAAGGTTTACGACTTGCCGTTGCCCATTACAATGGAGTTACTCTTCATTGGTTATCAACGCAAATATCTCCTACCACATTGGTATGGAAAGGAGCTCATTGTGGTGTCACCTTTTCACCAGACAACCGCTATGTCATTTCCACGATGCAAGAAAACGCCTTGCACGGCTGGCGTCTGACTGATAATCAGCACCTCCGCATGAGTGGCTACCCAAGCAAAGTCAAAAGCTGGTCTTGGAGCGCCAAAGGAAAATGGCTAGCAACCTCAGGTGCCTCTGCTGCAATTATTTGGCCCTTTCATACAAAAGATGGCCCCATGGGAAAAACACCTCTAGAACTAGGCACACGGGCAAATGCGCTTGTGAGCACCGTTTCATGCCACCCAAGTAAAGAAATTGTAGCAATAGGCTTCAATGATGGAATGATTTTAGCAGCACATTTTCATGATGGAAAAGAAGTCCTTCTAAAAAGTTATGGGAAAAGCGCTATCTCAGCACTCAACTGGGATCAAGCAGGGCACAACCTCGCCTTTGGAAGCGAAAATGGTGAATGTGGTATAATCAATATCACTGTTTAGCCAAGCACCAAAAAGCACAACCATCACCGATAAAAAATGCCCACACAATCCTCCAGAAATCTTATCTCCTTGCATCTCTAGAGCTCTCAGAAATTCCAGCCCCCCAAAATCTCCTACAATCTTCCTGACCACCTCCCCACACCTCAAAAGACGAAGATTCCTACCAATCATCGCACTGTTAACAGTCCAGCCTCTCGTAGCGGATTCTTCCTGCTGATCATTCATGCGGTTCACTTCATAGGCGCAACAGACAAGCCCTGCCCTGAATACAGATTACTATATCTAAAAACACTTAATATATAAAACTTTTCATGCCTTATATCACTGCTCTAAACAACGGTGTTTTATGGCATAATAGGATAATAATTAAATCTTTCCTCTTCCTGTCTCCCCCCTTCAGAGGATAAAATATCTTAAACATGTTTTTTTACCTTTCAACATTGCTACCCTCATACAAAAATAAAAACATCATCCCCGATCGCCCTCCCTATAAACACCTATGTAGGCTGCATACTTCCATAACAGCATTTTTCTTAAAAATTCGGCAAAAAATAACTTACACCATCACTGAAAAAACGATTTATTCTTACAATCAGAAGAAGAGAATTCAACACTATTTTCCTAAATAGAAATTTTTTTGATTTTCCCTCCCCTAAAGAGCAAAATTTCCTACTAGCTGCCTATTACACTCCAGTTTCTTGCCTATCCGATGCAGTATATTGATTTATAAAGAATATTAATTGTTTTGCATATTGAATGAGAGTTCTCAATAACGTAAGATTTTCTCATTTCAAACCTGTTCCATGTTGAATCAATCAAAATCATTCATTTGCATGTTAAAAATGGGGAGAACCGTGTGGGTAAAAATTGTATAAGAAAGAAGTTAAAATGCCTATAATGAATCATCACAAGTCCAAGGGCTATCACAACACCCAAAAACTGGCAAACTGTGTGATGGTGCTCCAGCTTTCTTCTTTACAAGCGTAACGATGGGGATGTTCAACGGAGTTACCGTTATATCATTCATGACCGCCACCGTGAAATGGGCTTGAAAACCTTGAGACATATCTCTTAAAAACAAGCCCGTGAATGTGCAACCCCAATATATTTGGTTTGGCGCATTGATTGACAGGAAAGGTATGCCCCCTCCTTAAAGAACGTGAAAAACAAAAGCGTAAAGCAATGCGTAATCTCTACTCCTTAAAAGCCATGACTTGAGACACTTTTGAAAGCCGTACAGCTGAACTAAAAGGAGATGAGAAAGATGGGAACTGATTTTCACCTTTACCCTTCATATTCTTCCCAAATTAAGCAGCCTCCCCATTTCAGAGATTACACAAACAAAGAAACGCAATACACTTACTCCCATTTTTCATACGAAAGTTGGAGCTGCTTACAAAGCTTTCATTCATCTCAATCTTTATCTTAAACATGCTGCTACGCTGGGGTTGAATGTTGATTTACAAGCAACAAAAAATACCCACTCTCTTGAGATTCCACACCTCTAACAATTAATTTCATGGAGCTCTTATCCCCACCCTAAATAACAATATTTTATAGCACAATAAAACCATAGCAAAATTTGAAAAATACTTCATAATGAAAAAAAATCATAAAAAGCTTTGTGAAAATATCTTTCAAACATCACACATTGTTCCCCTCAAACGTCAACGCTTACTTTTTCAATCTTTCTGATTATACACTCTCTCTGTTATCTGAGGAAGCTCTTTTAAATCCCCCCATCACACTTAAGACATTCCTTGAAGCCTTGAGGAACTAAGGAAATCTTTCTCTACACCCTAAGAATGTTGAACAAAGTAAAAAAAGCACATTTGATAAATGGTCTGTTGCTGCCTATAGAAGTCTGCAGTATGATATGGTTTTTTATAACGTTTACAATAGGTTATCTATGAAGTGTTATCATATGGCTTTTTGAAGGGAGATGTCTTGACCACTTCCTGCACAGGGCAAGGTTGTTGCGTTAAAGGGTAAGCAGTTTAGTGGTTCTTTAACGAGTGGTAGAACATTTGCAATAGGCTATAAAGGTGTCGTTTTTGATCCGCAGGTTCAGGTTGTTTATCAGCATCTTCAGTTTAATCAGGTATGTGATGCTGATAATCTTGATGTTGATTGAGGAAAATGACATCAATGATTTAGAATGCGCATCCATCATTCTATATATTGGATAAAAAACTCAATATTATCAATTTTTTCATTTCAAACCTCTTTATATTTAATCAATAAACCCCTTGCCCGTAACAAACGAAGCTGGCATGTAAAAGAAGAACTATTGAAAAAAATAGAAATACTTCTTATGAACACTTTGGAACGCTAAAGTTTGCGCAAATATTGAATGCTGAAAAAAGAATGATGATATCCGCGCATGACCGCAATGAAAATAATATCCTGTATTTTATAAAAACTGCTCTTGGCGCCTATCATGTACAAAAAAGAAAAAACAACCGTAAAACACGATAAAGTATACTTTATTATTATAATTTTATCTCAAACTCCCTCTTCTTTTCTAAAAAGACAAAGATCTATCCTAAATTTCCAAGGAAACAGCCTAAAAAGAAAACAAATAATATGCGTATTGTCTGATATAAACGTGAATACAATTTATATTTTTCTATAAAATGATATTCTTAGCTAAAATAAAATCCCCCAAAACATAACACTCCCAAGACTTAAACTTGTGATATATAAAAATTAATCAAGAAACAGACAAAAAAACAAAAAACACCTAAAAACCAATCATCATCCACTTTATATAAACAAAAACAACTATTAATACAGCCTCTTTTGAAAGATTACACCGACCAGCATTCAGCATTCAAACTTCTCACATTCTCAGTGAAATCTGTCTCATATCATAACATAAAAAATTTTAGAAAAATTCCTCATCGCATAGAAGAAAGCATATCATGAGCATCTTCAATCATAAATCAAAGAAAGCATTTATTATAACCTATTATATCAAAAAAATAACCATATTGGTAAAGCAACACAAATTTTAACACATTAAAAGGCAAAAAATCTTCTGCCTTTCATCTAAAAATACATATTGCACCTCTTCAAAAAAGGTGGCGCAATCCAGCAGAGAAACTGGCTCCAGAAAAACCAACTTTCTTAAATCTATGCTGATAAGTGACATCTCCATGAAGAGAAAGTTTCGATGAGAGACGGGCATTAAACCCAACTCCTGCTTCCAAAGAAGAACCAAAGGAACCTAACTGAAAATCTTTTTTAAAAGAAACAAATTGCTTATCGTCAAAACTATGCAAATAAGAAAGCTTACTATAAAATGAAACGACACGTCCCTCTTCAGCAACATTAAACGTCTTGCTTAAACGCCCACCAACACGCCCCACCCATTGATGAAATTTGCCTAAATCAACATCAAGATTATCAACATCACACGCCTGATTAAATTGAAGATGCTGATAAACAACCTGAACCTGCGGATCAAAAACAACACCTTTATGGCCTATTGCAAACGTTCTACCACTCGTTAAAGAACCACTAAACTGCTTACCCTTTAACGCAACAACCTTGCCCCGTGCAAGGGTCAAAACATCTCCCTTAAAAAGGCCATATGATAACACCCCATCCATATAAAAACCGGTATCATGCTGCAAACTTCCATAGGCAGCAACAGACCATTTATCAAATGTGCTTTTTTTACTTTGTTCAACATCCTGCGGGGCTAGAGAAAGGTTTCCATAGTTTCCCAAAGCCCCAAAGAATGTACGAGTATATAAACTCTCAATCTCGTTCAATAAAACACCTGCTTCAAGTGCATTATAATCGAGCTCTGCGCCATAGCCATATTCAAAAGCAGATAAATTGGAAGCATAATGATGGCTCCCCCCATAAGCATGCAGAAAAAAGGCGGTCTTTTCATTCTCTTTCCAAGAAGAATGAAAAGCATTCCGCATTGTCTCCAACGTCTTATTTTGCGTGGTCGTATCCATCAAACCAACATAGAACAAAGCATTTGGTAAAAGGAGATAAGTTGGCAATTGAGGAACAACAGCTCTAATACCTAGCTCAGGCGGAACATCAAGCGGTATAGAGAGATTAGACGAAGGATCTAAAGCCTCAGAGGACTCAGAAGGCTTTGGTTCAACAGGGGCAGAAGGAGGAGAAACAGAATCCGTAGATGAAGGTGAGACCGGAACAGAGGGCTCAGAGGGCAGAGCCTCATCCGTAGAAGTCTCAACTGGAACAAACGGCTCTGGCATAGGCACAGCAGAAGGATTTTCTGGAACTGTTGGTACAGAGGGAAGCTCAGGCGGAACTGATGCAGAAGGGGGCAGTGTCGAATCCGTAGGGATAGATGTTTCAGACGGTTCAAACCCTTCAGGCAAAGAGGGTGTAGACGGTATAAGTGGAGGCTCAACAGAAGTGGGGTGTTCAGGTGAAATAGTCTCTGTTGGTCGTTCAGAAGGGACCGTCTCTGCTTCAGATTGAGGAGGCAAAACTGTAGACGTTGGCTTAGAAGCAGTTTCAGAAGAATCTAATTCAGAACCAATGTAAACACTTTCGAGACGAAAATCCCAAAAATCCCCTTCCCCAACAACCAATCTATTCTTTGGATCTGCTTTTCCCAAAGAAGAATTTGGGCCATAGCCACGAAGTTTATATTGATAAGGAAATCCATTCACCGTAGTATAACTATTGGCTAACTTAAAAGAACTTTCCTCGGCCGTCCCAGCAACTTGAACAAGTGAAACACTTTGCCCCTCTTTATTGCCAGCTTCTTTTTCTGAGATTTTAGAAAGTTTTTCCATCCCAATGAGTGTGGTTCCAAAAACATTCCCGTAGATCAAAATGCGATCCGTTTGTTGAGGATCAAATGAACCATCGTTATTCATAAATGTGCTCATCTTAATCTGGGTATTACCCTTTGCACTATATCCGTAGTCGTCTTGGTTTGACATGACTGCATCTCTATCACTTTTTTTTCTAATTTGCAGCGTTTGATAACCAGTGGATTGATAGTGATCAAAAAAAATTGTACTATCCTCAAGAGAAATACCTGAAAGCGATGAAACCATAGCATCTGTTTCCTGAGAATCTTGATATTTGCTTTTGGTAAGATACCATTGAGAACCATTCTTTAAATTCAAATAAATATCAGAGGTATCCTCAGTACGAGCATTTCCTGTAAGTGTAGAGGAATTTGCTTCAACAAGAAGATAAGAATTATTTTCAGCTTTTAACAACAAATCACCGGAGATTCTTGTCTTTTCTAATCTAACCTTAGCTTGAGCTCCATAAACATGTTTTCCGACACTATAAATGGCAATACCATCCGGAACCGTAAAATTTGTCCCTGACAAATGAACAAATACTTCTCTCGGAGCAACTTTCTTCGCTCCCGAAAGCGCTCTATAACCCTTGTACATATTGCCCCCTACATCTGGATTTAACCCATAAAAATACAGACCATAGGCTCCCTTACCCTGAACAGAAATATCGGATTTTGTAATCTTAATATTCGTCTTCTTAAACTCATCAGCTGAATTAAGTCCTCGCCACAACAACGTGCCTTTATTATCCTCATCATCTGAAAAATTTTTAACCAAAAAGCCATGCATATCACTAAGTTCAATAGAGCTATTATGCAATTGAACAAAACCATCGTGAGATATATCAAAAGCTTCTGGTAATTTATTGACACTTTTCTCACCAATGATAACAGTTTCTTGTTTTCCTTTGCCCTTAATGACAGAACTATCGAAACTATACTCTCCCCCATAAAGTGATGAAAATGCACCTTTCCCATTAAAAGTAACACTACTACCTGACAGCCTAATCTTTGAACCAAAACTACTAATCAGACCTATCTCCATACCATTCAATTCTTTTGGTGTAGTTTCAATATTGACACGCACTAAAGCAATATCGGTTCCTTTCCCCAATGCATAAATAGCGTGAGAAACTTCCGTAATAGTCCCATCTTCCATGCGAATAACCGCATTTTCAGCATGAAGAGCAGGTACATTCTTAAAATTTGAATTTGTTAAATTAAGACGAGCACCCTCTTTTGCAGATGCACCATATCCGAATATTTCATCTGAGTTATCACCCGTAACTGTTATCTGAGATGCATCAACAACTGTACCTGCTTTTTCTACATATAGAGCTGAAATAGGAGTAGAATTAAGAATATATTCTCGAGAATATTTTAAATGATAAGTTTTATTTTTAATCGTGTGTTTTTTACCATCATTGCATTTATAAAATTGAGCGTCTGGATCACAGGAGGTTGCAAAATTATTAGGATTAGCATTAACACTCACGATTGGCAAAAAAGAAATAATAGCCGTCGTAATAAATAAAAATCTATATCCGCTTAATACATTAACCATAACTTTATTCCCAATTTTCCTTTCTCCCCCTTTAGTTAAAAATAAAAAATATTCCCCATAAAGCTAAATTAAACACACAAACAGTGAGAAGTATAAAACTTAATATTCATTTTATACTTCTCACAACACTATATAACTTATGTAAAAATTACTCTATATTTCATAGGCATCTAAAAACGATAGCGTAAACCACCTGAAAAAATCGTTCCTGAAAAACCAGCTTTGCTAAGACGATGCTGATAAGTTACATCTCCATGCAATGCAAAGTTTGAAGACAACTGAGCCTTCAGCCCCACTCCAGTTTCTAAAGAAGAACCAAAAGCTCCTAATTGGAATTCATCTCCAAACTGCACACGTTGTTTTCCGCCAAAACTATTGGTAAGATGAAGTTTCCCATTGAAAGAAACAACATGCCCTTCTTCAGAAGCAGCAAGCGTCTTGCTTAAATTCCCGCCAACACGCATCACCCACTGATCAAGTTTTCCCATTTCGATATCAAATCCATCGATATCAGAGGCCTTATCAAATCGTATATTTTGATAAATGACCTGAACTTGCGTATCAAAAATAAGCCCCTTATATCCTGTCATAAATGACTTACCGGCAGCCAATGAAGCACTCAAAGGTGTCCCCTTCAATGCTGTTGTTTTGCCTCTTGCTTGTGTCAGAACATCCCCTTTAAATGACCCGTAGGAAAAAAGTCCATCGATATAAAAGCCTGCATCATGCCGCATATTGCCATATGCTGTAACAGACCATTTATCAAATGTACTTTTTTTGCTTTCTTCAACATCTTGAGGCTGTAGAGAAATTTTCCCATAGTTCCCCATTATTCCAAAGCTCAAAGTGTGATATGTATCCTCAATCGCATTGAGCAATATACTTGCCTCTATAGCGTTATAATTCAAATTTCCGCCATAACCATATTCAAACGCAGACAGATCAGAAACATAACGATAACTTCCACCATAGCCTTGCGCAAAAAATGCAGGATTTTTACCATTTTCTCCCAAAGCCCCAGCAGTGGTACGCAATGTCTCCAAAAGTTTGTTGTGATTATTCATATCCATCAAACCAACCTGAAACAAAGCATTAGGCATCGATAGATAGGTTGGAACTTGTGGAACAACAGCTTTAACGCCCTCTTCAAGATAATGAGCAGAAGCATCATGACCGGCAACAACATTATTATGATGCGGATGAGTGTTTAAAGAACGAGACACGCGAGAACGCGGAACAGTTTTCGTCACTTGAAGATGACGCTTTTGAGAAGAACGCTGAACATGTTCAGCCTCAAGCCGATAATCCCAAAAATCGCCATTATGCTTTACCGCTGTTCCTTTAACTAATTTATTTTCCTCTTTTGCGCGTCCATGAGAAGAATTTGGACCATACGCACGCAGACTATATCGATAAGGAGCTCCTCTTAAAGCAACATAACCAGCTGCCAGTTTAAAAGAATCTTCCGCTGCTTTTCCATAAACCTGAATAATTGAAGTATCATGGTGATCTCCTTTCTTAACTTTTAGCGTCTTTCCTTTCCCTAGAGTCACCGAAGGATTTACAATATACACCTTGGTTTTTCCGTAAACATCACCATAGATCACAAGTGTATCAGCTTTTACATTTTTGCTTGTACCATTGGTAGCAAGATGTGCATTAACATATAAGCGTGCATCCCCTCCCGCAATATAAGCATAGTTACTGGATTTATCCTCTACGCTTCCTACATGAAGCCTCTGATAATAACCGTTTCGGGGTTTATTAAATAAAATAGAACTATTAATAAGCCTTACAAATGAAACAGACGAATCTGCAAAATACGGACCTTTCCCATTCTTCTTAAGCGCACTTTTACTTGCTTTTACAGTCCATTTTGATTGATTGAACAACTCAACACTACCATAAGAACCTTTCTCAACCTGTGCTCCCCCTGCAAGAAAAGACGCATAGGCATCAAGCGCAACAAATGAATTATTCTTAACATCTAATAACCGATCGGCAAAGATACGAGAACCTTCTGATGCTGTAATGTAAGGATATCTCCTCGCATCATCACTATAAATGGCTGTACCATCGGGAACATGAAGAGCTGTTTTTTTAAATCGAACTTCACCTAAACTCGTAAGAAGCTCTCCCTCTTGATATTCATTTTGCGAAGGGCTTCCCCTAAAATGCAAACCATGAGCTCCATCTCCCTTAACAATGATCTTTGAGTTTTCCATAGAAACCAAAGACATAGCATTATCCTGCAACTCAAGTGATCTTTCCTTAAAAATCGGATCAGCACTCTCAATCGCTATACCATGAACATCTGTAACATGAACTTCACCATCATCAACGAAGAGAAAACCGCCCTGCTTCACGCCAAATACTGATTGAGATATCTTACTACTTTTTTCCTTTTCACCATTTCCCTTAACAGACACCTTCTTAAAAGAACTTTTCTCATCTTTTGATACAACCACGGCTGATGTAATCTTCTCAGATTTATTAAATTCCAAAGCCCCACTAATTCCTGAAACGCCTTTTTCCACTTTACCTTTTTTCAGCTCAATATTATTGGGTTGTGATATAGCAACAACATTAAAACTTGTATCCAATCCTTTCACATATTCTTGGTCGCTTCTTTCAACAATCTTAGCGGCATCAACAGCATCACACGAATACGATTTAAAAAGGGAATTACATGAGGGTTTATAATCTTCTGCACTCACATCTATATTGTGCGCAAAGAAAAAAATAGAGGCCGTAAAAGAACATACACACACATGGCGCTTTAATACTTTAATCATAATTTATTTTAAACTTTCTTTATTTTATCTTCATCAAAAACTGAAAAAATACATCTGGATCATTTACAGGTTATTATTACTATGTGTCGTCCACATAATTCGTTTTGTATTATATGTAAAGTTAAAAATCGTAAAAATAACACAATAAAATCATGTTTTGTGCTTATTGTTTTTTACAAAAGATATATTAAAGGAAAAGTACAATTAAAAATGATAGCTTAAACCACCAGAAAAATGTGTTCCGGAAAAACCAGACTTCGTAAATTTGTGCTGATAAATGAGATCATTATAAAGAGAAAATTTTGATGAGAGACGGGCATTAAACCCAACCCCTGCTTCTAAAGAAGAACCAAAAGAACCAAGCTGGAAAGCATCTTTAAAATACACAAATTGTTTATCATCAAAATTACGAATGAAATGAAGCTTGCCATAAAACGAAAGAACATGTGCCTCTTTAGTCAATGTCAGTGTTTTGGTTAAATGTCCCCCAATACGCACCTCCCAATGATCTGGTCTTTGCATATCAATATTAAAATTATCAATATCACGAGTCTTATGAAACTGGAGATTTTGATAAACAAATTGAAACTGTGGTTCAAAAATAAAATATCGACGACCTATCGTAAATGTTTTACCAGCAGTTAAGGAAACACTCAGGGGTTTACCTCTCAACGCAGCCGTCTTACCTCGCTCAAGTGTGAGAACATTTCCATTAAACAAACCATAAGAAACGAGACCATCCATATAAAGACCCGTATCATGTTGCATGCTCCCATATGCTGTGATAGTCCATTTATCAAATGTACTTGCTTGACTTTGTTTAACCTCCCGAGGCAGCAAAGAAAGCTTGCCATAATTTCCTATAATTCCAAAAGATGTTGCACTGTACGCATTTTCGATTTTCTTAAGTAGAATACCTGCCTCTAGTGCATTATAATCAAGGCCGCTTCCATATCTATATTCAAGTGCAGACAAATTTGAAGTATAACGGTGATGTCCACCGTAACCGCGCAAAAACAAAGCGGGATTTTCGCTCACTTTCAAAAACCGCCTAGAAAAAGTTCGCAGTGTTTGCAACTGCTTATTTTGATTACTGATATCCACCAATCCAGCATGAAATAAGGTATTTGGCACAAGAATATAAGTCAAAAACTGTGGAACAACAGCTCTCATATTTTTTTCAAAATGAGAAGAAAGCTCAAAAACAGGTGATATAACAGAGGATGGAACAGAAGAAACAGAGACAGGGGATACAATAACAGAAGAAGTGGGAGGAACAGAGGGCGAGACAGATGAACCTGATGCAGGCGGCACAACAACAGAAGAAGTGGAAAGAACAGAGGGCGATATAGATGAACCTGATGTAGGCGACACAACAACAGCAGAAGTAGGAGGAACAGAGGGCGAGACAGATGAACCTGATGCAGGCGGCACAACAACAGAACTAGTCAGTGAAACAGGAGGCGGTACAACTGGATGAGCTTCAGCAATAACGGGAATAACAGATGCAAGAGAAGGAGGAGGAGAAACAGGAGGATGATTTGGAGCATCCAGCACAAAAGCATCAAATGTATCAGGTGTGGTCATAAGATGGGAATCCCTCTCCGGAGAATCTACAGGAGAAGAAAGACTTGGCTCATGAGGTTTTTGCTGAGAATGAGAATCGATAGCATCAACCTCACTTCCAGTAAGACTAGGATGAATTTTAGGAAAAGAAGGAGCTTCATCAGAAGCAGGAGGCACAATTTCAGTGGAATCAAAAGAGGAAGAATCAACAAATTTACTTTCAAGGCGGAAATCCCAAAATGTTCCAGTATTTTTTAACACTCTTTGATTGGAATTTGCCGGCCCCAAAGAAGCATCTGGACCATAACTCTTAAGATGATACTGATAGGGAGAGGCTTCAAGTGTGACATACCCCCCATTTAACTGAAAAGAATCTTCAGCAGCTTGCCCATAAACTTGAATAATGGAAATCCCCTGATCATTACCGCCTTCTCCCGTCAATGCCCCTGGGCTTCCAGGAATCTTATACACATGAACTGTCGTTTTTCCTTCAAGATCACCATTGATTAGAAGCCGGTCAGTTTTCTGCTCTTGCAGAACCCCACCTTTATCCAAATATGTATTAAGATAGAGATGTACATTACCTCGTACACGATAGACAGTCCCTGATCCTTTTCCGATGAGAAGTGTCTGATAACCATTTGTTGTTTTAGATTTTAATTCTTCAAAAATAAGAGAACTATCCGTAAGATTAACCGATGAAATAGAAGAATAATCTTTTAACCTAGAACCAGAAGCATCAGAATTTTGCAATTTGTCATATTTTGGTCGCGATAAAATCCACTTTGAACCGTTTTTTAACTCTACCGTGGCTGTAGAACTTTCATCAACATATGCGCTTCCTACAAGGGTAGAAGCATCAGCCTCAATCTTTACATTGGAACGTTCAACAGCATTCAGGAGTGAATCACCAGAAACTGTTGAATTTTGTAAGAGTTTAACAGAGCTTTCGAATTGGCGGCTATAAATAGCTGTACTTTCTGGAGCCATAAAAGTTGTCTGAGTCAACTGAACCGCCCCTTTTCCTGGTATAATTGTTTTTTTATCATTTAAGACAGCTTCCCAAAAAAAGCGCATGCCATTAAATGCATTCCCTCTCACAAAAATATTGGAATGTTTAACATGAGCAGCATTATGATTATTCCCCTGCAAGACAATGCCATG
Organism: Bartonella sp. AP58NXGY; assembly: GCF_042195785.1. Taxonomy (NCBI): domain Bacteria; kingdom Pseudomonadati; phylum Pseudomonadota; class Alphaproteobacteria; order Hyphomicrobiales; family Bartonellaceae; genus Bartonella; species Bartonella sp. AP58NXGY. The sequence goes on from NZ_JBHIOY010000005.1 coordinate 55,139, forward strand.
AGCATTGTTAACATTAACATTTCCCTTCTGAAAATTAATCATACCTTTCCCCTGAAGCATACTAAAAGCAGAACCTTCACGATGATTATCTGTATTTTTCGCCGGTTTCCCTTTTCCGGTAATAAAAACACCCTCTAAATTAATTTCTCCATCGCCTCCTGTTTGAACGCCAATACCACTGGCAAAATCAATTTTTCCTCCTTTCATCTCAATTTTTGCACCATTATGACTCAAAAGACCGATCGCATCAGTAGATGCCTCAATCTCTGTCTTGGTCAAAGAAACAAATGACCCTTTACCAGCAACACTGATCCCCATTCTGGTTGCTTTAATCACCCCATCCTGCATTTCAAAAGCTCCCTCATCATTAATATCGGCCCCTATCGACACATCATTTAACATGGAATCAAATAGAGCAACGCCTCCCCCTTTTGAGGCTTTTACAGCTGTTGTCCAAGCACCTTTTTCTGAATACCCATTTGCATTCGAAACACCGTTAATGATTATCGCCGTTCCCTCAATAACTGTATTTTCCCCTGATGCCTCTAGAGCTGCATCAGAACTTTCACCCTTAAGTTGATAAGTTTTCTTGGAAATTTCATGCGTTTGACCATCATTACAGCGATAGAATGAAGCACTTTCATGACATGAATATTGTTTCTTTTCAGAAGGAATTTCACCGGCATCAGCATTGTGTGCAAAGAAAAAAATAACCGTTGTAAAACGATATAAAGAGAGATAATTTTTAAGCATAATTTTTTACAAACTTTCTTCCCCTTCTCTAAAAACAAAAAAACACGCGTTCTGTTTAATAACTTTAGTTACGCGCGCGTAAAATACGTTTCGTATTTTATACATCGCCTATATGTTTCATGTAAAGCCAGAATCTAAAATATCACAATTTAAAGTTGCGCTATTTGTGAATTACCCGTAAAATATAGATAACAAAAACCCGCCCCACCCCAAAGGAAGTAATCTCAAAAGAATTTATCAATTGTCCCTAAAGAAAGAAAAACAGCATAAAAAGCAAAAACGTGCAAACCAAGAAGCTTTTATCCATTTCTAACAAAACAAACCCGCTCATGAAAAAATATTCTTTAAAAAAGCTTATTTTCAAAGATGCACATAAAACAATAAAAAGCCACAAGCTATGCCTGTGGCTTTTTTAAAACAACTTCCCCCAAAGGCGATCATCCTAAAAACGATAGCGTAAACCACCAGAAATACTAATTCCAGAAAAACCACCTTTGCTCAATTTATGCTGATAAACCAAATCACCATGAAGCGCGAAATTTTGAGACAAGCGAGCATTAAGACCTAATCCCGCCTCTAGAGAAGAACCAAAAGCTCCTAACTGGAAAGAATCTTTAAAGCGCACAGATCTTTCCTTACCAAAATCATGGGCAAAATGTATCTTACCATAGAAAGAAACGTCACGATCCTTTTCGGGTGCAGCAAGATTCTTCGTCAGACGACCACCAATACGCACCATCCATTGACCAAGTTTATCCATCTCAATGTTAAAATTATCAATATCACGAGACTCATTAAATTGAAGATGTTGATAAACAACCTGAGCCTGTGGATCAAAAACAACGCCTTCATATCCTGTAGCAATTGTCTGACCACTCATCAATGAAACACTTAAAGGATTCCCCTTCAATGTCGCTGTCTTCCCTCGTGCAAGAGTGAGAACATCCCCCTTAAACAGACCATAGGATAAAAGTCCATCGACATAGAATCCTGCATCATTCTGCATACTACCATAGACTGTAGCAGTCCATTTATCAAATGTACTTTTTTGGCTTTGTTTAACATCCAAAGGTTGCAGAGAAAGCTTTCCATAAGACCCCATCACCCCAAAGGATATAACACTGTCAACATTTTCAATTTTTTGTAGCAAGACACCAGCCTCGATAGCATAGTACCCTAACTCCCCTCCATAACCATATTCAAGCGCAGATAAATCTGAAGCATAACGATAACTCCCACCATAACCACGCAAAAACGAAGCAGGATTTTCATGAATTTCCAACATTTCATTAGGACGAGTCCGCAGTATTTCCAACTGCTTGTTTTGATTGCTGATATCTATCAAACCAGCGTGGAGTAAACTATTCGGCAAAAGCAGATAAGTTGGGACCTGAGGTACAACAACCTTAACGCCTTGCCTAGAATGACGCTCACCACCTAAACTAAGTTTAGAACTCTGAGTTAATCTAAATGTAGTATCAGAATCAATAGATCCATTTTCGAGGCGGAAATCCCAAAAATCTCCTTCACCTTCGACTAATCTTTGAGACGCACTCGCTCTTCCTAATTCAGAGTTTGGACCATAAGCATGGAGCCTATATTGATAAGGTAAACCGTCCAATGCAACGTAATCACCATCCAGCACGAAAGAATCTTTCTCTGCTGTTCCAGAAACCTGAATAATTGAGATACCTTTGTCATTTCCATAATGCCCCGTACCACCTCCTGGACTTCCTGAAACACCATGCACATGTATTATCGTTTTTCCTTCAATATCACCATGGAATAAAAGACGATCCGTTTTTTGATTCTGAAGAGCCCCCCCCTTATTCAAATAGGTGTTGAGATAAAGATGTACATTACCTTGTGCTTTATAAACTTCACCTGTTCCTCTCCCAACACGAAGTGTTTGATAGCCATCAACTATGTTAGCTTCTGGTTGTTCAAAAATAATAGAACTATCAATAAGATGTATTAATGAAATTGATGAAACACCTATAGAACTAGGAACTTGTAAATTTTTATTTTTCGGACGTGATAAAATCCATTTTGAATCACCTCTCAACCGAAATTCAGCAGAAGAACTTTCATCAACATGTGTCCCCCCTACAAGTGTAGAAGCATCCACTGAAACCTTCACAAAAGAGCCATCCTCAACCTTCAGTAATAAATCTCCAGAAAGTTTGGAATTATCCAACAGCCTAACAACACCACCAGATCCTCTGCTATAAATAGCTGCACTCTTTGGAACTGTAAAAGAGGTTCTTGTCAAGTCAACAATCCCTCGTACGGGTAAGTTCGTTTTTGGAAGACTTCCGAACATCTCTTCCTCACCCGCAAAAATATAAAAAGAATAGGGATACTCGTGATCTTTCATTTCCTCATTTCTGTCTCCTAGTCCCTCCCAAAAACGCAACCCATAAGACGTATTACTTTCTACCAAAACCGTAGAATCCACGATAGTTATAAACCTACCCTTCCCATCGATATTATTCCCATGCATTGAAAAACCATGAGCATTGGCTAGATTAACTTTACCTTTCTCAAAATGGATACTCCCACTAGACGCATGAAAAGCTGAATTTTCATTATGGTCATCTATACTCATCCCCTGACTACCTTGTTCGGTAATAGAACTACTCTTTAAAGCGACCTGTCCCCAATTTCTTACTTCAACTCCGATACCCTTTGTAAAGTTAATCTCTCCTCTTTCTATAATCACTTGTCCATGTTCACTCGCCACGACCCCATACTTCCAAAAACTTTCTTTTGAAATAACAGCACTTGAAACATCCTTAACAGTTATATTTTTCCCTAAGAGAAGCGTTTTTCTTCCAGATGCTTGTATAGCAACAGTTTCATTCGTATTTTCATCAGTTTTTTGATAATTTTTATTGTAAAAGTAGTGGCTTTTACCATCATTACACCGATAAAATTCACTATTCATACTACATGAAAATTGATCCTGATTATTTTGTGTCTTACCATTAACGCCAGAACGATCTTGTACCCCAGTATTAACAACAGCACCATCTTGAACCGTAGCATCAACATTGTGTGCAAAAAAAAGAAATGCTGTTGTAAAAGTACATAAGGAGAAACGATTTTTAAATAGATTGACCATAATTACACCATAATTTTGCCCATAAAAGTAACATGTAATGTATCAAAAAAACTTAACAAAGAGAAAAAGTTAATACGTTTTGGATTAACTGCGTGGGCCTTATTAATGTTTTTTGTGTTTTATGTAAATATGGAATTTAAAAGTTACTAAAAAATACAGTCTAAATTTGTTATTTTTATAAGGAATTTGCAAAATATAACTGAAAAATGAGAGAAAAATCATCTTTAAAGTTGTTATTTAAAAGCAGCTTTAAGAGATTTTCGTACATTAAGAATAGCTATTTTAACTGTTGTTTAATAAATATCCAAAGCGTGTATAATTAATATTCGGGATAAATATTATATTGACACAATGGGCACTCGTAAGCAGATGAAACTGAATATATGCCAAAATTGGGAAGCAAAGCTATCACATACAGCTGTTTTTAGGCAGTCTTTATGGAAATACGAACTGATTTAGAAAGAGGAGGAAAGTGTAAAATTAAAATCTGTTCTAAATTTTTACCATCTCTTTTCAACATTTTAAAATATTCAGAGCCGTATCTAAAAGGTAAAAATGACATATAATTTTATCTTTTTATTTATCACATTCTTTAAAGAAAACGTACTTTCAAAAAACAATACGTTATTTATATTTCTAATCCACCAATTTTCTCAGGTATATCTCTTGTGTCTTCCCTCCCCCCATTTTCAACGGCAGCAGATATAATTTGACCTCTTCCTCATACCTCAAAGTATGGAGACTCCTACCGGTCACCGGACTGTCAACAATCCAGCTTCCCTCGTCGGGTTCCACCTGCTGACCACTCATGCAAGTTCACTTCATAGGCGCAACAGACAAGCCCTGCCCTGAATATGGATCACAATATCTAAAAACATTTAATATGTAAAAATTTTCATGCCTTATATCACCCCTCTACACAACGATGTTTTACAGCACAACAAGATATTGATTTATAATGATCAATTTATCATTTTTCACATTCAATAAGAATATAGAATAAAATAAGAATCTCCCCCTTTAAACTCTCCTCTTACAAGAAATAACCGTATTCATAAAAGAAGATCAATATGCAGATAAAAACTCTTGAGAAATGAATCAATGTGTTTCTCATAAACCACGCTAAATGTAAAAGCAGTTGCTAAATACAAAAGTAGCCACAAAATTTTAGAGAATAAGACAATAATGCTGCAGACTTATCACTTAATAATCACAAAGATGATGATACTTTCTATAGGTATTATAAATCATCACGAATAGAATCAAAAACAGAATCTAAGCGCGATAGCACACCTCTCTAAACTCAATGCAAAACCAATACAAAATTAGCCTCGCACCACAATTTAAGAGATAAAGCATTCAATCTTGAAAAATTACCCATCTAAAGAAGCAATTCTTTATCTTCAAGAAACCATTAATTAAGATATGTTTTCATTTTGATCAGTGATTCTTTCGCAAGAGACTCTGTAATGAGTTTATCTGCCTTGTTAGAATCTAATTCTCTTGCAATAAGGGTACGCGCTGTAGAAATTGCCAAATCGATAGCAGATGAAGAGACCATGCGTATTGCATCCGCTTCTGCCTGAGCGATTTTTTGCTCTGCCAATTTATTGCGGTTTTTTACATATTCTTCTGCTTTTGTACGAGCCTCAGCAATAACAGATTCAACTTCATGCTTTGCTGCAGCAATAATTTCTTGTGCATCTTTTTCTGCTTCTGCATGTTTGCGTTGATATTCAGCCAATATTCCCTGTGCCTCTTCACGAAGACGCAGAGCCTCATCGAGCTCATCTTTAATACGCTTCGCGCGCGCATCAAGATGATGTATAACCCTCTGTGGAATTTTGAAATAGACTAAAAGAGCCAAAAAAAGAACTAATCCAACAAAAGCCCAAAAAGTATCCGTCATCTTTGCCTTCCTCAATAATCCACAGTTTTAACAACTGAACGAACAGTTTCTTTGCTGATATCAACATCAATCAATTTTTTCACAATTTCAATGGATACTTCTTCAGCGATAGAACCAACATTTTGCATCGCTTTATCCCGAATTTTTGCTATCTGTTTTTCAGCATCCGCAAGCTTTTTCTCTAAACTCTCTTCAATTTCCTTCCGTTCAAACTCCACCTTTCCTTTTAACTCTTCACCAGCTGCCTGCGCTATAGCATGAGCTTTTAAACGCGCTTCTGCTAATTTCCGCTCATAAGTTTCAACAACAGTGTCTGATTCCTGCTTCATACGCATTGCCTGATCTAAATCAGATGCAATTCGATCTCGACGTGTTTCAATAACACCACCAATACGCGGCGCAATAACACGAGAAATAAAAAGATAAAAAAATCCGAAAGAAATTGCCAACCAGAAAAAATGCGAACCAAAATGTACAAAATCAAAAGGCGGAAACACACGATCTGCTTTCTCTGCCACTTTTTTAATATGCTCTATCGACGTTTCAGTATTCTGTGCATAAGCGCTGGGAAAAAACATCTTCTTTCATCCTTTAAATAACTTATAAAGCCCTCTATAACCGATGATAACCGACTAACATCTCTCTGGTTAAGAGTAAAAAGGGTAAATCTTTCCTCACGCAGAGAACAGATATACCCTTTTGATGATGATTAAACCCCAAAAAGAAGTAATAAAGCAATGAGCAATGAAAAAATTCCCAAAGCTTCTGTTACAGCAAAACCAAAGACGAGACGTCCAAACTGACTATCTGCTGCTGATGGATTTCGTAATGCACCAGAAAGATAGCTACCAAAAATATTACCAAGCCCTAAAGCTGTTCCAGCCATACCAAAGCAAGCAAGACCAGCGCCAATATATTTTGCTGCAAGCACTAATTCCATATTATTCTCCTTTAAAGCAAAATTGTATTATTCGACGGAAAACCGCCAGTTCTATTAATGTCCTGGATGAATTGCATCATTAAGATACATACAAGTTAAAACCGTAAAGACGTAAGCTTGAAGAAATGCGACCAAAAATTCAAGAGCGGTAATCGCTACAGTCATAATAAGCGGTAAAATCGAACCACCAACACCTACGAGTCCTACCCCAATCATTGAGACAACAAACCCAGAAAACACTTTGAGCGTAATATGACCAGCAAGCATATTCGCAAAAAGACGCAGAGAAAGACTAATTGGACGGGAGAGAAAAGAAATAATCTCAATCATTGTCACCAGAGGCAAAACCACAACAGGAACCCCACTGGGAACGAACAGTTTCAAAAAACTGATCCCGTGCTTATAAAAGCCATAACCAATCACCGTCAAAATCACCACCATTGCTAACGAAAACGTGATCATGATCTGAGATGTAACCGTATAAAAATAGGGAAAAAGACCAATAAAGTTAGCAACTAAAATAAAAGTAAACAAAGAAAAAACTAAAGGAAAAAACTGCATTCCCTGCACGCCAGATGATTCCCGCAGAGTTGATGCGACAAACTCATAGGCCATTTCTGAAAGAGACTGCATCCGCGTTGGAACCAATCCACGACTTGAGGATGAAAAGAAGAGAAAAATAGACGTCACAACAACCGTTATGACTGTAAATAATGACACATTCGTAAACGATAAATCCATATTTCCTATGGAAATCTTAATCAGCCGCGAAACCTCAAACTGATGAATAGGATCTGGAGCGTGTGCTGTCACTTCAACCTCATTTATCGGACCTCTCATTAGTCCCTTTATTTTGTCCATCTTGGCGCAATACGCCTTTTTTTCCTAATTGGCTGGAGGAAACATACCCCACAGACCGAAGAATACTCAATACACCAGCAGCAAATCCAAGGAAGAGAAAAAACACCAATCCCCATGGCCATGAACCTACTAACTTATCAAACCCCATCCCTAAAACAACACCAACTATAATACTTGCTAAGAACTCACTGGAAAGTCTAATAGCATCTGCCATCTTTCCTTGTGATTTCTCCCGCTTATCCTTACCTTGCCGCTTCTTTAATGCCAACCTGCGCATTAAAGCCACGCTTAAGTTCTTACTACGACATTCCAAATCCTCTGAATGAAAACACTCTTCTTGCTTTTTCTCTTCAGCCTCCTTGAGGCTTATAACGGGTTTTTCGCCCATCGCCATCATTGGCTCCTTAATCAAAAAGCAAAGAAAAATGCATCTCATAAAACCTTGCGTATCATATTGTTCCTGAATTTATTCGTCAAGACACTAAAAGAAATCTGTCACCAATTTATCGTATAAATTTTATCGCAATAAATTAAACGTATTTTTCAATTTTTAATAAAGATATTTTTAGGCACCTAAATCGATTCCACAATAGCACCCGTCAATGTATAATAAAAAGTTCCCATGAATAATATAAAACTCTTAAGGCATCATCTTTATGCTTAACAAAAGGCGCAAACCAACGCTATCATACTGTTTTCCAGCTTTCAATGTTGTACCCATCCTTGTTTTTAAAGAGAGCATAAAAGGCATATTTTCAATCATTTTTAATCACATCCCCTCCTACTTGTGATGTAAAAACAAATAGTTTTAATTAATTCAATATGAACAAGTTTGAAATGTAAAGAATCTTACGACATTCGGCATTCTTAATTTAATATACAAAAATGATAATTTATATTGATAAATCAAAGTATTTATTAAATTTATAATACTAAACATGAACACATTTGCACATAATCACTCTAACTTGCAGGCAACTGTAATGCTGTTTTGTTTTCCGTCAAAATCATAATTATTGATATCACTTATAATATTTTGAATGAATATGAATTCATCTCCACAAAACAGATAAAATATACCGCATAATACTTTGATAAGGTAACACAAACATCACTGAAACATTATTCTTGGTAACGTAATATACTAAACATATATTCACTGAATATGCATCAATTACGTAGACTTACTCATTATGCGTTAATGAAAATGGCTATTAATGAAATTCGTACACTTTTTAAGTACAAAATATTGATTTATAATGATAGTTTATAATTTTTCGACTTGAATAAGAATCCTTGAGTATTAAGATATTTTTACGCATTCATATTGAATCAATAAAACTCTTTCGTTTGTACGTTACAAGCGGGATTAGCGTGTGGATAAAAACATAGAAGAAAGGAGTAAAATGCCTTTATGAATCGCCTTAATGCAAAAGCTGTAAACAATATTGGGAGCTGGCAAAGTGTGTGATGATACCGGCTTGTTACTCCATAAGCGTAAAAATGGGGCGGATCAATAGCGTTTATGATCAATGATTATTGATCAATCAAGATTTTAGCAAATAAAGAATTTTTTTCTTTTATGAAAAGCAAGATATTGTCTGTTGAGATTATTAATTCATTCTTATATTTAGAACGCAATAGATCATCAAAAAGCTTATTTCTAAGATTCTGAAGTAGAGATTTCTTTCACTTAAAAAATTAAAGCGCTATCTTTTCTTCTTGGAACTTGCCGCAAAAGGATTATCAGAGGCTCGTAAGGATATGCGAACTGGTATACCAGACATATCAAATGTTTCACGTAACCCATTGATAAGGTAACGTAAATACGACTGAGGCATAACTTTGGAACGCGAGCAAGAAATCATAAATCCAGGAGGACGTGTCTTAATCTGTGTGATATATTTAACCTTAAGTCGACGCCCCGAAACCGCAGGAGGTGGATGATGTGCCACAACAGTTTCAAGCCATTGGTTCAATTTAGCCGTCGAAATGCGACGATTCCATACACGGTGCATCATCATCACATTTTCCATAAGTTTATCAATTCCTTGACCATATTGTCCCGATAAAGGAACAGCTCTCAAACCACGAACTTGAGGAAGAAATCGTACACATTTTTCATGCAAATCAATCAATGTAGCCTGACTATTTTCAATAAGGTCCCACTTATTGAAAGCAATAACTGGAACACGCCCTTCACGAATCACAAGATCAGCAATTTGTAAATCCTGCTTTTCAAAAGGCATCGTTGCATCAAAAACAATGACCACCACTTCTGCAAAACAAATAGCACGCAAAGTGTCAGCAACGGATAATTTTTCTAACTTTTCTTGAATTTTCGATTTTCGACGCAAACCTGCAGTATCAAACAGTTTAACATGACGACCACGCCATTCCCAATCTATAGAAATAGAATCACGCGTAAGTCCTGCTTCTGGTCCTGTTAACAATCGCTCTTGTTTCAGCATACTATTGATAAGAGTAGATTTTCCTGTATTGGGGCGCCCCGCAATTGCAATCCGAATAGGCTTATTTTCATCGTACATAAGCCCCTCTTCTTCCAAATTGTTTATATCATCACCAACAGATGCAGGCTGTATTGTAATATCTTCTTCTTTGTTGTTGTCAAAAGCGCGTTCTGCCCCAACAGCCTCTATAATTGCATCACGAAGATCACTAAGTCCCAAACCATGTTCAGCCGATATTGGGCACGGCTCCCCCAAACCTAATGACCACGCCTCATACTCTCCTCCCGTTGCCGCTCTTGACTCAGACTTATTGGCAACAAGGACAATTGGTTTTCCTGATTTGCGAACCAATGAAGCAAAGTTTAAATCACTTGGTGTTATTCCACTCTTTGCATCAAATACGAATAAAATAAGATCAGCTTCATCAATTGCAACTTTTGTATGAGAACGCATACGCCCCTCAAGTGTATGATCACCTGCTTCTTCCAGCCCAGCCGTATCAATCACATAAAAACGTAGATCTTGAAGTTTTGCCGCATGAATACGCCGATCACGTGTTACACCTGGCTTATCATCAACCAAAGCCAACCTTTGCCCAACCAAACGATTAAAAAGTGTTGATTTCCCAACATTGGGACGACCAACGATAGCAATGGTAAGGCTCATCTATTTATTCCTTATTTGCCTTGCCCTCAGCCTGCATAAGCTCAAGCATCATTCGAGCCCGATCTGTTATTTTTGAACCCAAAGCACCTTCTTTAGAAATTTTCTTAAAATAATAAACCGCTTCATCCATTTTATCTGCTTTGTAAGCAGCTAAACCCAAAGCTTCTCTTGCCGACATACGCATAGGATCGACATCACTTGCCACCTCTTTGACGCGCTTTTTGACATCATCCAAAGTTCCTGTATCAACTAAAATATAGGCTGCTCGAATTTTTGCAACTTTCCGCAAAATCTGCGGTGCTTTCTCATCCGCTGCAACAGAATCAAAGATCTCCACTGATTTAATCATATCACCTTGCTCCATGAGTAAAGAAGCCTCCCGCAAACGAGCAAGAAAAGGATATCCTCCAAAGTTAGAGTCTTTAACACTCTCCAATTGCTTTATCGCTTTATCAAAATGACGTGTATCCGCAAAATTAAGGCTTTTTATAAATGCGTCACCAATATGGCTGGCTTTCTTTATTTGTGCATGATGATAAATTTGATAAATAATTATCATGATGATGAAAAGAAGGACTGCTCCAATAATTGAAAAACCATAACGTCTCCAAAAAGCAAGCGCCTTTTCCTGACGAAATTCAGCATTAACTTCAGCAATAAAACTATCATACGACATATATCATACCTTGTAAAAATTTACTCTCTGCGCTTTTACGCATAAATGGACAAAGATGGTAGCCTAAATCAACTAAAATCTTTAAATTACTGATTTATTTATTTCAAATCGACATGTAACCAAATCAATTGGATTTTTGCAACTGTCTTAGTCAAAAACGATGTAAACGTCCTTTGAGCTTACATCACAACTTTTGAATCTTATAAAAAAAATCACTGCTTTAATATTATCCATGATTGCCTACCATCTTCAGCACCCTTCCCTCTATTATATGAGAGATATCTTTTAAAGTCTTTAACACAATCATTGTATTGTATTCGATTATAGGATTTTAATACCATTCTTTATTCGTCTAGCTTACTGTATTTATATATCTTTTTTAATATGAGGGATGCGTAAATAAAAGTTGGGGAATAGAATTTCGCAATAGCCTCTACAAAAAGCATACTTCATGGAGTGTTTCTAACATTTCTTTGAAATCTGCTAACGCCCCTTAAAATAAGACATCTAAAAGTAGCATAAATGCAACAACAGTTTCATGTTGCAACGGATTAGAAGGTTTGATTGTAAAATTCTTTCGACAAAGATAGACTTCTTTTTTAACAGAGAAGCTTTTTCTTGATCTAAAGCATAGAATTCTATGATTTTCTCTTCCATGCCTACTGGAACAGATTTTCTACCAATTTCTACAGAAGATAAAAATGACACAGATAAACCTAATTTATCAACTATATCTGAAAGACGTTCTGAATGATCAATGCGAAGTTTTCATAAAATTTTGCTAAAGAAAGTGTATCCCTTCAACTTATCTTTATACAATTAACAACCTTTTGTAATGGATACTCAAAGCTTCTGAAAATATCTTATTGTAATGGCCAAACCCACATAAGCATTGGAACAGCGATAATAACTATTAACACCGCCAATGGAGCCCCCAAACGTGGATAATCACTAAAACGGTATCCTCCTGGCGCCATCACGAGCATATTGCTTTGATGTCCGATAGGTGTAAGGAACTCACAACCTGCACCGATTGCAACAGCCATTAAAAAAGCTTCAGGCTTATAATGAAGAGAATGAGCAAAACTTGACGCGATTGGTGCTACCATCATCACTGTTGCTGCATTATTCAAAAATGGCGTGACCAACATAGCTGTCACCAACATAAGTGCTAAGGCACCAGATGGCGGGAAAAATATTGCCAATTGGCTCAACCATTGACCAATAAGATCCGTACATCCTGTTTTCTCTAACGCTTCACTTACTGGAATAAGAGCCGCTAATAGCACTAGTATTGGACCATCTAATGCCTGATACAGATCACGCGCTGGCAAAACGCGAAAGATAACCATTGCAGCAGCAGCAGAAAAGAAAGAAAAAGCAACTGGAACAATATGAAAAGCTGTAAAAATAATTGCTATAAATAAAATAGCCAAAGATATAAAACCATGTCGTAAATTTCCAAATACAATATTTCGTTTTGCTAGGGGCAAGCATTTCAATTCCCTTAACAAATTTGGAATAACTGCATCCTGTCCTTGCAAAACAATCACATCTCCAAGATGAAAGATAATATCATCAAGTCTTCCCCGCACTCTTTCATGTTGACGACTTAACGCAAGAAAATTTACGTTATAGCGATCAAATAGGGAAAACTCTTTCGCACTAATACCAATAAGAGGTGAATTATGGGTGATAACTGCTTCAATAATATCAATGTCACTGTCCTTATCACCTGTAGAAATAGTTCGCCCCTTAGAAAACTCTAAACGAGCAGAGTTTATCACACTATCTAACCCTGTATGTGACCCTTCCAGCAAAACAATATCGTTTTCAGACAAAACAAAATCTGGTAATGGTGAAATAGATACTTTGTTTCTGATGATTTGAATCACCATAACATCACCACTTGATGGCTTAACCAAATCAACAATATTTTTCCCCACAATCGGTGAATTTATTGGAACATGCACCTCTGCAACATAATTACGAATATCAATGGCATCATCAAATGATACACCTGAACGTACACGCACAGGCAAAAGCCAATAAAACAAGACCAAATATAAAACACCAGCCGTCGCAATAACCGCACCAACTGGTGTAAAATCAAACATCGTAAAAGGTGTTCCTGCTAAACGTTCCTGCATCGCTGAAATAACAACATTGGGGGATGTTCCTATTTGTGTCATAAGCCCCCCCAATAAAGAACCAAAGGCCATGGGCATCAAAAAGACAGAAGGAGAAACCTGAGAACGACGAGCAAACTGAAAAGCTATCGGAAGCATAATAGCCAAAGCACCAATGTTTTTAACGAACATTGATAACACGACAACAGAAATAACCAAAAAAGCTAATTGAAGACGCACCGATTTCACCTCTGGCCATATTCGTTGAATAATAAATTCCATTATACCAGAGCGAGATACAGCAGTACTGACAACAAACACACTCCCCACAATAATAACGATATCATTACTAAAACCGCTAAAAGCCTCCTTCGGACTAACAAGACCAAGAGCACAAGCTATTAACAATGTACAAATAGCGACGAGATCATAACGAAATCGATCCCAAATAAAAACAACCATCATAAGACCAATGATCAAAAAGGTCATTATTTGATTTTCTGTCATAACACTCACCTCTCCCCATTAAATTATAATGAATAAAAACATATCTTTGATGTTTTAAATATTCCTATAAACAGCAGCAAGATAAAAGCAGACATAGGAATATTTTAAGATAATTTAAAGTGATAAAAATTATGATATGCATAAACTTACCTCTCCTTATTATGTGTGATTTTCTATAAAGTGCTGAATCCAAAGAAATTTGATAAATTTTGATAAAGCTATATTGCTAAAAAGATAAGAATACCTCTAATATAGAGCATAGATGACTGTTGAAACTGGTACACGCTATATTTTAACCTTTGTCGTTGCTTAAAAAGAGTTTATCTTCACTCTCAATTTAACGAGTGATAAAAATGAAAGAAGAAAAAATGGTCAATCTTAATAGTGGGTATCAAAGTCACCTAAGATATTGGCTTACTTGCATTATTGGATTTATTGCTATCTTGGCAATTATAATGGTTGGTGGATTTTATATTGCAAAACCCTATCTTGACAATTTTGTAAGGCAAGAGATAACCCGTCATGCCATAAAAGCAGAAACATCTGAAGTGAGCATCTTAGGTAAAGTCAATTTGAAAAATGTTACATTACCCGTTCCAGCCGGTACATCACTTAAAATCGGTGCCATTTCTGCCCGTCCTCCTCTTTCCTTTATTCCTGGAACTTTCACACTCTATAATGTTGATTTAAAGCATAATAATATTCATGTGCAAATTCCTAAAATCTCTCTTAGGAGTGTATTCTTAAAAGAAAAAGATAGAACACTCTCATCACATCTTTTACAAACAATGATGCGTATTGAGCTTTCCTCAATTATTGCTCCCAATATACAACTTTCTATAGAAAATAAAAATAAGCAAACAGAAACGGTTGAAGTCAATAATTTCCAGCTTTCTGATTTTAGAAATGGCCATATCCGTTCAGTTAGTATCAAAAATATGGATCTTAAAACAGTTGCAGTCAATGGTGCCAAACAGATGCAGCTTATGGCTAAAAGTGATACAATAAAAGCCCATGATATCGACATCAACTACGCTTATTCTATCATCTTTGGAAAAAATAATACTCTCAATCAAGGTAAAACCGTTACTGGTCCCATTTCTCTGAATAATATAAGCATTGATATTTTTGAAGAAGCAGAAAAAAACAGCTCTTTCTTTCTCCAACAGTTTAAAACATCTGGTTTAAAGATGAAGCCACTTGAACAAACTCCTGAAAAATTGATCAAAGCTTATCTTAATGCAAGAAAAGAGAATAATAAAACCGCTGAAAAAATAGCACAAAATGGTCTACTTCTAAACATATTGCTCGCCATTACCTCAGCCGATGCCAAAGTTGATAACGTCACCGTTGATATACCACAGTTGAAAGCAACACTCGAATCATTCCAATTCAAACCAAGCTTGTGGAAACAACCTATCCCTAAAAAACTTTTTCTTTCCCTCAATAACCTTTCCGTTTTACCTAAAAAAATGAATGAAAAAGACTTAGAACTCTTCAAAAATTTGAACTTTGAGCGCTTTAACATTTCAGGAAAAATTGATATTTCTTATGATGAAAAAAAACGTATGCTCTTTCTTAATGCAATGTCTTTCGATATGAAAGACGTCGGATCTGGGTACATATCAGCCAAGGTTATTGATGTTGATGAAAAGCTTTTTTCTGGTCAGAAAAATGTAATGATTGCTGCTTCTCAAGACCTTGGCATCAATGAAATTGATATACAATATAAGGATGCAGGTTTCATTGATAAGCTTTTTTCTTATCTTGCGCAAACTCTTAATGACAGCAAACATGATCTTAAAAAGGAACTCTATGACGATTTCTATCTAATGATGACGCAGACCCCTAACATTCTATTAAAAAATCATGACGAAGCAGAAAAAATTTCAAAATCCTTAGGTGAATTTGCTAAAAATCCGCAAACATTGAGTGTTAAAATTAAAGCAAAAGATAATAAAGGGCTCACAATAATTGATCTCGAATCTGCTTTACAAAATGATCTATCCAAGGCTTTAAGCAAAGTAGATCTCACTATTAAAAATGAAGCATCGCCTTGAACATTTTGTGCTTTAAACATGATGATCTTGTCTATAAATTAAGAACTTTATTCCTCTTTTTGCTTTTATATGATACAGAAGGCTTCACACAGAGTCATTTACATAAGAGAATATAGAATCATAAAATTGTCGATACTTGGAGTTGTTCATGTCTGATTTATCTTCAAATCGCTTGCCTAATCGCGCTTCTCGTGTCACCAATCAAGCGCTTTCTGCTATCGAGCGTTTTCTCCATATTGAAGCTCTTAGTGGTATTGTTCTTTTATTAGCTGCTGCTTCTGCACTCATTTTTGCCAATTCTAAATATGCTGATCTCTATGAATCTTTTTGGCATACACCTCTTGGTTTTAATTTGGGGCATTTCACTCTTTCATGGGATTTGCATTTTTGGGTTAATGATGCCCTTATGACTATTTTCTTTCTCGTTGCAGGAATGGAAATCCGACGCGAGATTCATGAAGGTGCTCTTGCCGATTTTAAACAAGCAATCTTACCAATTGTTGCTGCAATAGGGGGCGTTTGTTTCCCTGCAATTATTTATTTTATCTTCAACTTTAATGATGGGCATATACATGGTTGGGCCGTACCAACAGCAACAGACATTGCCTTTGCTCTCGGTATTCTTGCTCTTCTTGGAAAAAAAATTCCTTCTAATCTTCATATCATTCTTCTATCACTCGCAATTATTGATGATATTATCGCTGTTCTTATTATTGCTTTTTTCTACTCAACAAACATTGATCTTAGTGGTTTAATGATTGCAGGAGCAGGTATTGCTCTAGTGCTATTCTTTCAATGGATTGGACTTGCATCAGCATGGCTTTACATTTTACCTGGTGCAATCATCTGGTGGGGTTTAATGGTAACAGGCGTTCATCCATCACTTGCTGGTGTAATTTTAGGGATGATGACTCCCGTTTTTCCTACTCGGACTCTTGTAGCGCCACTCACCACGCTCAGCAATGCTATGCAAATTCTTCAAGAAAAAAATATTAAAACAGATCTCCATCATATTTCAACCGCATTGAAAAAAATGCGCAAAGGACAGCGTGCCATAATTGCTCCAGTAACCCGTGTTCAGAAAGCATTGCATCCATGGGTTGCATACGGTGTAATGCCGATTTTTGCCTTCGCAAATGCAGGAGTAAGTTTTGCAAACTTTGACCTTTCTTCCGATAAATCATTCTTGATTGTTCTTGGTGTTGTTATTGGGCTTTTCATCGGTAAGCCGCTTGGCATTATCACCGCCAGTTATCTAGCTGTAAAATCAGGTCTATGCCGCCTCCCTCCTCATATGACATGGACAGGTATTTTACTCATTGGTTTTTTAGCAGGAATTGGCTTTACAATGTCTATCTTTGTTTCAATGCTTGCTTTTAAAAATATTATCCTTCTTGATGCTGCAAAAATTGGAGTACTTTGTGGCTCTGGTTTATCTGCTCTTATCGGTCTAGGATATGGATTTATTTATATTAAGCGCAATAAAGACGTTGCTCATAGTTCCCAATAAACTAACTAAAAATAGACTTTTATACGAGCTTTTTAAAAAGTGATTCTATCCATTTGTTGGATTTGGACAATATTGAACGTAAAAGCCGTTGTTTTACCTCATTTTTACATCTATGAAGATGTAAACTGACATCATCATACTATTCCAACCTCTCATATTGCAAAAACTCTTGACACTTGAGAGAATTCATAAGAGACGTTTTTATTCCTTTCTTCAATAAAGTTTACTCACATACCAGTCCCACTTGTAGCGTACACAGAAATAATTTTAATTGATTTAATATAAAGGAATCTGTGATAAGAGAAGCGATCTTTCGTCAAAGCTATTATCCACTATGAAGAAACAATGAATTCCTATTATAAATCAATATGTTATATTTAATTATAACGAAAAAATAAGAAAAAGAAATTTTAACACATTTTTCTTCCTCATTGATAAATGAGCAGAAGATTTATTCTCTTTGTAACTATCCCCTCCACTGATAAATTTTAATGAAGAAAATAAGAAACAATAATTAATAGCAATGTAAATAATATATCTTCATTTGAAGCTATCATTAAGATCTTGGCTACTCAATGCACATGAATAAGGTATATTGAGTTAATCAACACAAAATACCTTTCTCACCATAACTGTGTGTATAAAAATCATAAAGAGTTGTTTCAAACACCTTAACTCCATCATCACAATTCTTACAAGCTGCTGTTTTTATAATAAAGTATATAGACATTAATTTATTGAAATAATATAAGTTTTTTTACTGCCCTTTATAGCCCCAACAGTTCTCCCATCCTCACCTATCACTTATAACGTCAACATAGCAAGCAGACCCAATAATTAGTTAAGTAATCCCGTAGCTCATTTTTCCAAAAAATCCATCTTTTCGTTACTGACTTTATTGTCGGTATTATCAACAGCTTTAATCCTAGCCTTCTTTAAAAAACATATTATTTTTTGGGCAAATATATTTTTAAGGATCATTTGTCGTCTTATCGCTCGGGTAAGAAAGCAAAATACCGGAAGGTTTCCTTATTTCAAAGCAAAAGTTGCACAATATTGGAAACTGAAAATAGCCTTAGTGCGGCTCGCTTTCTCCTTTATAAGCGTAAAGATGAGTATTAATTTTTACCTTTACGACTTCATAGTCTCCCAGAGTTAAACTGTCTTCCCGTTTTCAAGATTACGAATAAGTTTAAAATGAGAGCATTTTGCTGTATTGAATAGTTCTCATTTAAGTTCAAAATATAAGTTATTCTTAATAAAAATTATTAATATATATTGATGTCACTGAAACTTTATTGGAGCTAAAAAATGCTCACCCCTTATCAAGAGCATAAACAGCATGTAATGTTCTAACCGCAAGTTCAGTGTAAGCACTATCAATCAAAATAGAAATTTTAATTTCTGAGGTCGTGATTGCTTGAATATTAATACCCTTTTCAGCCAAAGCCTTAAAAGCTGTAGCAGCAACCCCTGCATGGCTGCGCATTCCAATACCAATCACAGAAACCTTGGCAAGATCGCTTTCAAATTGGAGAACATCAAATCCAATTTCTTTACGATTTTTCTCAAGAAGTGCAACGGCTTTTTCTACATCTGCTGATGGTACAGTAAAAGTCATATCAGTTTTTGAGCCATCTTCAGAAATATTTTGCACAATCATATCAACATTAATGCGCTCTTCAGCCAAGGGGCCAAAAATTGCTGCCGAAATCCCTGGACGATCGGCAAGCCGACGAAGGGAAATTTGTGCTTCATCCTTAGCAAAAGCAATACCAGTAACATTTTGTTGTTCCACAATTTCATCCTCATCGCAAATAAGTGTTCCAGAAGAACTCATTGGATCCTCCATGCCTAAAGCATCAGGATCCTCAAAACTTGAACGCACAAAGGTACGAACCTTATGAACCATTGCCAATTCAACAGAACGAACCTGTAAAACTTTTGCACCAAGAGAAGCCATTTCCAGCATCTCTTCAAAAGCTACCTTTGGTAAACGACGCGCTTTCGGTTCTATACGTGGATCCGTTGTATAAACACCATCCACATCCGTATAAATATCACAGCGATCAGCTTGTACAGCCGCTGCTATAGCAACAGCACTTGTATCTGATCCCCCACGTCCTAAGGTAGAAATTCGATTATCCGGAGTTACTCCCTGAAAACCAGCAATAACAGCAACCTGACCTTCCTGAAAACGCTCTATTAAAAAAGATCCATCAATATCAGTAATACGTGCACGGCCATGCGCATTGTCTGTATGAATAGGAATTTGCCAACCAAGCCATGAACGTGCATTCACGCCCATTGTTTGAAGTGTCAAAGCCAACAAACCAGAAGTAACCTGTTCACCAGCAGCAACCACAACATCATATTCACGAACATCTCTATGTATAGGCGAAGCATCACACGTCCACTGAACAAGTTCATTGGTTTTACCAGCCATTGCAGATACGACAACGGCAACCTCATTACCTGCATCAACCTCTCTTTTGACATGCCGTGCAACATTATGAATACATTCAATGTTTGCTACAGATGTTCCACCAAATTTCATGACAATGCGCGCCATTAATAATACTCTATCTTTACATCTCTTATCTCAAACGGTAATGAGAATAAGATGCTCTATCAACTAATCATTTACTCGACATAGCGAATATCTATCATTTGTGCAAGTTTCATTATGATTATATTAATTTCTCTTGACTTTTTATAAAATCTACTTGACGTGATCATTAAAAAATAAAAGGAAAGCAAAATGATAGATAAAACGCGGACAACTATTGATCAAAGTGAAATTGATCACTTTTCACGTATTGCTACAGAATGGTGGAATCCACAAGGAAAATTTCGACCTCTTCACCAATTTAACCCAACACGCCTTGCTTACATCAGAGAAAAAATCTGTTTAGAGTTTAATCGTGATCCTGTTTCACTTACACCCTTTGAGAATTTGAAAATTCTTGATATTGGCTGTGGAGGAGGCTTGTTATGTGAACCAATGGCACGTCTTGGCGCTATGGTCGTAGGCGTTGATGCTTCACAAACGAATATTGAAGTCGCAAAAATTCATGCAACCCAAAATGATCTTTTAATTGATTACCGTACCACTACGGCAGAAGCACTCGCCAACGAAGGAGAGAAATTTGATATCATCCTTAATATGGAAGTTGTTGAACATGTCGCTGACGTTAATCTCTTCATAGAAGCTACAGCAAAAATGCTGAAACCACAAGGGTTGATGTTTGTCTCGACACTCAACCGCACATGGAAAGCATGGGGGCTTGCTATTGTAGGCGCTGAATATATCCTACGTTGGCTTCCTAAAGGAACACATGATTATAAAAAATTCCTAAAACCTCTAGAACTTAAAAATTTCTTATCACAAAACGCTCTAGCTGTCATTGATGAGATAGGTATTACTTATAACCCATTAAACGACAGCTGGAATCGCTCAAAAGACATGGACGTTAACTACCTCCTTCTTGCAAAACGGTCTTAAGGATATCTCATTTACAACTATTGTATGCCTTGTAATAAAGAATTGAGCTTTCCCTCAGCCTCTAAAGCATAAAGATCATCACAACCGCCAACGTGATAATCACCTATAAAAATTTGCGGAAATGTATTACGTCCATTTGCGCGCTGTACCATTTCTTGGCGACGGGATGTAGAAGCATCAATATCTGTATATTTTACGCCTTTTTTATCAAGTAAATCACGAGCTTTTATGCAATAAGGACAACCGGGGCGTGTATAAATTATTATCTCTTTCATAATAGTTTCCTCCAATATTTTTTATAATATTCACTTCAAGTTTCTCTTAAGAAGAGGGATAAATAGAATCTTCTTTGAGGACACGCGAAAATGTTAGCACATCAACCTGTCGTGCACCTGCATCTTTTAATGCAGAGGCTGCTGCCGTAACTGTTGCACCCGTTGTAAAAACATCATCAATCAGTAAAACAGAACATCCTTTAAGGTATTTTTTAACCTTATGCGAAACCTTAAAAGCATTTTTTACGTTAAGTTTTCTCTCTCTTGAAGAAAGACTAACCTGCGGACGGGTATGCCGACAACGAACAAGCCACCCCGGTTTTAAAAGCTTTTTTTGTGATTCTGCAATATAACGTGCAAGCTCAGCAGATTGATTATAACGCCTCTCCCAAAAACGACGAAAATGCAATGGAATGGGGATAATAACATCACAATCATCAATAACTTCGCGTCCAGCAAACATCATCCACTTGGCCATAAATGATGCCAATTCTATATGATCACCATATTTTAAACGCGTTACTAAAGTTCGTGCAAGCCCCTTATGAACAATGACCGAGCGAACACGTGAAAAAGGATAAGAATTACGAAGTGCTTCACCACTGAGAAACCCCTCCCCCATATCACAAACAAAAGGAGTCCCCATAACAGGACAATAAGGTTTTGTGATAAATTGAAGTTCTTTCCAACATTCAGAGCAAATCGTACCATAAGTAGAAACATTTTGCTTACATCCAGGACAAATTGGGGGATAAAGCATTGTTTTCAAGCGTTCAATGCACTTACTTAGTATGTCTGCGCTATTTAACGCCGCTTCTCGAAAGTACAACATTATAAATCTAGGTTTTTACAAGTTTTCTCGCAGAACAAAAGTTCCTTTGTATTTCCTCAATTTATAATTGTAATTCCTTTAAAAACCCTTACCTTTTACAAATTTATTTTTCCTTCACATTATAAACTTGACAGAGCTTGGATAAAAATAAACCTTTTCAAAATATATTCTTTCATAGAGAGAAAGTGTTCTACAATATGTCGCATCCTTTAATTTTTGATCATAACCGCATTGAACAATTCCGCAAACGCGCTTTCCAAAAAGCAAAAAAAGGATATGACTTTTTACTCTCTCACATAGCAGAAGATCTCTATAAACGTCTTAGTACTGTTGATCGCCTCTTTACATTAGCTCTCGATTTACACAGCCATACAGACCTTGCTGCGCAAGCTTTAATGAAGTCTGGAAAAGTTTGTTCCATAGAGCGTATTGAGACCGATACGCTTTATCAAAGCCATGATAAAAAATTTCATTTACGTCATCGAGAATTTCTTGATTTACCTCAAAGTTACTGTGATCTTATTGTTTCACTTCTTTCATTACAATTGACGAATGACACCCCTGGTATTCTAAGCCAGATCAAAAATACCCTTAAACCAGATGGCTTATTTTTGGCTGTTATGACAGGAGCCGGTACACTCAAAGAATTACGTGAAAGCCTCCTACAAGCTGAAATTGAAATTTATGGTGGAGCAAGCCCTAGAATCTATCCTTTTGCTGACATTCGTGATGCAGGCGCTCTTTTACAGCGTGTGGGCTTTGCTCTGCCTGTTGCAGATGTTGAAGATATCACAATACGTTATAATACAATGTTTGACCTTATGCACGATCTTAAAGGGATGGGAATGCAAAATGCGCTTATCAATCGCTCACGGCGCCCTGTATCTAAGCGCTTTTTTCTCCGTGCTGCTGAAATCTATGCACAAAAATTTAGCGATCCTGATGGACGTATTCGTGCACATTTTTCTTTCATCTGGCTCTCTGGTTGGGCCCCTCACCCCAATCAACAAAAACCCCTACAACCTGGTTCAGCGCAAATATCTCTTACGGATGTCTTACAATCTAAAAAAACATAACCTAAAATTATTTTTTTAAAATACTTTTATCCGTTGTTCGTAACATTTGACTGGTAATTGTTCCAGCTACCATTGAATCGCTCACGTTTAGAGCAGTACGTCCCATATCAATTAGCGGTTCAATAGAGATGAGTACAGCAACCAAAGTAACAGGAAATCCCATAATTGGTAAAACAATCAATGCAGCAAAAATAGCCCCTCCCCCCACACCAGCAACACCAATAGAACTCAACGTTACAATCCCAACAAGCGTAGCAATCCAAGTAGGATCAAGAGGATTAATACCCATAGAGGGTGCAATCATGGTCGCAAGCATCGCTGGATAAAGACCGGCACAACCGTTTTGTCCAATTGTTGCCCCAAAAGAAGCTGCAAAACTCGCAATGGATTGCGGGACTCCTATCCACTGCGTTTGCGCTTCAATATTCAAAGGAATACTTGCAGCACTTGAACGACTGCTAAAAGCAAATGTTAAAACCGGTAAAACCTTTTTGAAAAAACGAAAGGGATTAATCCCAGAAATGCCAAGCAGTACACCATGAATACCAAAAATTAAGATAATCCCGACATAAGAGGCAATAATAAAAACCAGTAAATTTAAAATATCTGAAATACGTGATATCGCTCCTACTTTCGTCATAAGAGCAAAAATACCATAAGGCGTCAAAGCAATCACTATACGGACCAACCGCATAATCCAAGCTTGTGCCACTTGAATAAATAAAAGCGCGTTTTCTCCTTTTTCTGGCTCATCTTTCTTTAAAAGAAGAACCGCTGCACCTAAAAATGACGCAAAAATCACAACACTGATAATTGATGTACGTTTAGCTCCACTCAATTCAGCAAATGGATTTTTAGGAATCATAGACAAAATCATCTTTGGTATATTCATATCTCCAAGTTGAGAAATATGACCTTCAAGAATAGCAGAAACATTTGGCCCTTCATGCACCAAACCATTTGCTGTTAATCCAAAGAAATTAACCACAAGCACGCCAACCAATGCTGAAAGAGCCGTTGTAAAAAGCAATATTGAAATTGTTATTATACTCATTTTTCCAACAGCATAAACAGAATGTAAATGAGCAACCGCTGAAACGATAGAGACAAAAACCAGTGGCATAACAATCATTTGTAACAATAAAATATAGCCTTCACCAACAATGTTAAACCATTCAACGGATTTCAATAAAGTGCCTTCACCCTCTCCATAAACAAACTGTAAAATACTTCCAAAAATCAAGCCAAGGATAAGCCCTAGCATAACACGGAGTGAAAGACTCCATTGCATTCTCTTACTTTGAGCAATCCACAATAAAAAAATAACAAATAGAAATAAATTGATAAAAAAATTAAATGTCATTGTCTATGCCCAGTCTATATCCACTATTGTTTATGATTGATGTAAATAACATACATACCTCAAAATCAATGCATGATATTTGAAAGTTAAAGTATAAAACTTACAAGGTTTTTACAAAACCATTATTTTTCAATTTATAGATTAAAAGAGAATTTTTTATCTACTAATAACTGTTTAAAGAAAATAAATAAAATTATTTTCCTATTATTTAAATTTATACTCTCATTAAATAATTTAAAAAGAGAAATATAAACAGCATTCATGGCATCTTAATACTGAATAACTCCAACATATCTTATCACTCTAAATGCCCTTATCACTCTCTTTTGCTATTTGAATTGAAAAGAGCTTTCCAAACAATGGTTAATTAATAATCGAACATTCATGACTTTTCTGAAAAAAACAAGATCAAGCCACTCTTGCCAATTTTATGGACGGCACTTTCAACAATTTTGATCAGCACTTCAAATATAATTATTTTATGGATAACACCTTTTACACATTCTTTCTCTGCTCTCAATGGAAGCTTTTTTGTTTTTCGAAATTCTCTTTATAAACATAAAAATATGCCCTCTCAATAACAAAAAAATCTCAAATGTGAAGACTTCGAAAACCACAATACCTATAAAATGCAATACAACTAATAATATAAAATATTACTCAACACACCCTAAAACACAATGCCAACAAAAATACCATATATCCTGTCGATATAACAAAACTAAGTGATATCAATCGTCATCATAGACGTATTTAATATCGGTCTATTTATTGAAGATAAGGAGTTAAATTACTCATGAAGCGTACCATAACATTTATTGTTGTATCTTCTCTATTGATACTTCTGTTTGCTGTATTAATATCATTTGGATATACTAAAGTGAACGATTTGAATCCGTACAATGAGCGTTATCAGTCAAAACCATAAAGACTTAGAATATCGCGAAAAAAAAGAAATAGCAAAAGAAGTTATAAAAGTCTTTCAAAGTAAGACAGAATCCGTTACATCTGTAGAATATGATAAGGTATGGTTTTAAAAATATTTAATAGAACTACAAATTGAACCTCCACAATTGGATATTTTAAAGCATTACCACACAATACTTGCCTTTTGTGGATGTTTTGCTGTTGTTTGGCAAATAATCCAAAGATGAAGATTTGCTCACTAATCAAATACAATACTCATTTGATTCATTGAGAAAAGATGTTTTCTCGCAAAACTTGCAGCAGACTTTCATGATCTGATGGCTGAATATGGAAAAAAATTTCTAGATTCTCCAACTCTCATTAACCGAAAAGAACAAATTATGCGTCCAGAGAAAATAATAACATGTAATTTCCTTACCCGTTTTAAAAATACAGCTATTGTCTGCATGATGACAGCGTAATTATATCGTATAATGATAAAAAAAGGGTTAAGAATCCTTATAAGATCTGGCTAATAAAAAATGGAAGCAACAAAAAGTTAAGCAGCCCACTCTATAGTTTAGCGAACAAAATAAGTATTTGCAGCTTACCTGTACAACAACTAAATTTTTGTATTTTGTTCCACATAAAAAATACTTCATATTCATATAAACATCGTATATTGAATGATAATAATTTAATATTGGATAAGATTATTAAACACAAATAATATTTTTATTCCTTTATTAAAAAGTGAAAAATATTGTTTTCAGACTTATTCATAAGCGTGATGAGCCAAGTGGATAAAAATATTTGATAACAAGCTAAATATATCTCTTATGATCCATCTCTAGGATAAAGATACAACATTGAGGTTACGGAAATATCGTAACAGTATTAATCTGGATATAAAAATAACAGTGCCTAAGAGAGCTTTGTATTGTATCATTTACGAGACAATGTTGAAAGCAAAGGGGAATATTCTTTCTAAGATAAGTGAGTGAATGAGCCACCACGGTGATATGCATTTAAAAAAAAGTACAAAATGTCTTTACCTCAAATTTAATAGGCACATTCTAAAAATAAAGGTTCTACAGACTTATTCCAAATAGAATAGTAATGGGACAAAAATTTTTCAGCATCTGTTTGTCCCATTGCAACAACCTCTTCTAAAGGATTAAGAAAATTTGTTTCATCAAAACCATTCGTATCATACTGTTTGCGATTTTTTAAGCCTTTACGAGCAATAGCAAGAGCTTGACGTGCTAACTCTAAAAGAATAGTTTGACGAAAAGGGGTTCTTAACCCTTCTTTAGGAACACGTTGGCGCAACTCTAAAACTTCTTCAAAACACCAATCTTTTGTCAAAGCCTCTGCCTCATTAAGTGCTTCCCTATCATAAAGAAGCCCAACCCAAAAAGCCGACAACGCACAAATGCGCTTCCAAGAACCACAATCCGCTCCTCTCATTTCTAAAAATCTTTTTAAGCGGACTTCAGGAAATAACGTTGATAGGTGATTAATCCAATCTCCCATGTTTGGAATTGAATTTGCAACTTGTCCTTTTAATGCTCCATTCATAAACTGACGAAACGTTATATGTGTACAATCATAATAACGACCATCACGAACAACAAAATACATTGGAACATCAAGGGCCCATTCAACATAATCAGCAAAACCAAAACGCTCAGAAAATATAAAAGGGAGAACGCCTGTCCTCTGATTATCCGTATTACGCCAAATTTCAGAACGCCAAGATAAAAAGCCATTTGGACGTCCTTCTGTAAAAGGTGAACTTGCAAATAATGCGGTCGCAATGGACTGTAACTTCATAGATACTTGCATTTTTTGCCGCATATCACTTTCAGATGAAAAATCAAGGTTAACCTGAACTGTTGATGTGCGATACATCATATTAAGACCATTATACCCCACTTTCGGCATATAATCAGTCATTATCTGATAACGTGACTTAGGCATTTTAGGCGTTTCAGCCAAAGTCCACTTTGGACTAGCTCCAAGACCTAAAAAACCAATTCCTAATGGTTCTGCAATTTTTTTGAGAAGAGTTAAATGCTCCATCAACTCGTGATAAGTATGACCTATTGTTTTTAATGGTGCACCAGATAATTCAAATTGTCCCCCAGGTTCCAAAGAAATAGCCCCCTGATCACCTGATCCTACGAGCCCAATAATATTCCCTTCATCTAAAATAGGTTCCCATCCTAAAGCGCTTTGCATCCCCTTTAAAAGCGCTCGGATTCCTCTCTCACCTTCATAAGGAACAGGAAGAAAACCATCTCTATAAAACGGAAATTTTTCATGTTCTGTACCAATACGCCAATCATCTTCTGGTTTATACCCCCCTTGGAAATAGCTAACCAAGGAATCTAAGTTATAAATTTCACTTTCATCGGTTATATCAAGCGCCATAACTTATCATATCCTATCATCGGTATCATCGTCTTAAATGAATTGTTTAGAATGATTTTAAAGACTTCTCAATCCATTGCCCAATCCCCCACGGTAGCATTAAGAAGAGCCAAAGCAGCAACAGCGGCAGTGTCAGCGCGTAAAATACGCGGACCTAATGATATTGAAACCACAAAAGGATGTTTTTTTAAAAAGCTCCGCTCTTCTTCACTAAACCCACCTTCTGGTCCAATGAGAACACCAGGTGTTGTAACGTCACGCTTTTTAAAAGAAGGTAATGGATTATGCGATTTATGCTCTTCATCACAAAAGAATAAAGGCTGTGTCTCATCCCACTGTGCTAAAAGTTCTGCTAATGATAGAGCAGATACGCATTCAGGAAGAGATAAAATTCCACACTGTTCAGAAGCTTCAATAACGTTGGCTTCCATACGCGCCATATTGATACGCGTAACCTGCGTATGATGCGTTATAACAGGCTGCAAAATCGATACCCCCATTTCAACAGCTTTCTGCACCATATAATCCAACCGCGCGTTTTTGAGTGGAGCAAAGCAATAAATAAGATTGGAATGCGTCGTTTGTAATCTTTCCTGATGGATAAGCTGAACCACAACAAATTTTTTCTTAACAATGATAAGTTTAGCAAGCCACTCACCATCCTGTCCATTAAAAAGTAAAATTTCTGCTCCTTCTTTCATACGCAAAACATGCACAAGATAAAAAGCTTGTGCCCCCTCTATCTTTATTTCTTCATTCAAAGCCAATGTCTGTCGAATGAATAATCTTTTAAGTTTATAATTTATGCGCATAAAAATTTTGCCAATGCTCACTATCGTCATCGAGAAAATGAAGAAAAATATATAGCAAAAAGAAAAAATTATATCTATAGAACTATAATATATTAAAGAATTATAGAGTTTTTTTAGCTTTATGAGATAATAATAGGAACTTATAGATCCTTAAGTGATTCTGCTTTCATAAAAGTTTAAATAATGCACCATTCATCTTTGCATTCAGTCATTGATGCATCCGTGGAGGAAAAATATGTCTGCTAAAAAAGCTACAATTATTACGATTACAACCCTCTTAGCCTTTATTTTGATTACAGTGGGAATTGGTTCTGTTGGAGCAGATGGGAAGCATACAGTTACCAAAGATGGCTATGGTATTTCTTCTGAGATTCAATAAGCACTGACCGACATCCCTTAAAAATTTAGTGTAACAAAATATTGTTAGCAACCTTCTAAGACTTGCATCAATATTATGAATCTCTTGTATTTAAAAGATTTTATAAGAAGCGTTGTTCTTCCTCTCTTCACTCGTTTATCGACATACCAACCACGCTTATAACGTAGAGGACGATTTTTATGACTTTATCACGAATAGATTTAAAATGAGAGAATCTTACGATAGTGGAATTTCTTATTTAAGTTTAAAAACAACTTTAAATTGTAAACGGATGAGTTATAATTATAAAATAAAATGTTGTATAGACGAAAAACAATACTCAATCTGTATCAGTGGCTTTTGTAATTAAAAAATTACCATGATCTTGTCCTTTAGAGCTCAGAGAAAATGTAAAAGGCCATGCAAGGCTGTTAGCAAGGCATTGAACATCTTTACATAAAGTGTCTGATCTATAATTTTTTCGTAATTGTGCCTGTAGTATCAATTCATTCTGCTTCCCTTGAGAAATAGCAGTTGCAATAGCTCCCTGAATGGATAAACTCAAGTCTGCTGTATGCATCAATGACTCTGTCACTTTCATCACACCTTCTGAAAAGCTTGTCTGGATATCCCAGTGATCAAAAGTTGTAGAAAGAGAATCATCATTTGTTAAAAGAAATTGTTGTTTGTTTGAAAGTCTTGTTTGTAATTCATTCAAATCATACCCTAATAGCCGACCAGAAGACATCTTTAATGTTAATTCACTCTGCATTTTTGTAAAAACTTCCATCCAAGAATCAGCCAGTGTCTGTATCGTTGCAGTAAAATTCGTTTTGCTTTGTATAAATGGAATAAATCCTAAAGCTTCTAGAGCTTCCTGCATATCAATAGAAGCACCTGAAATATTTCCTCCAATACGCACTTTCTGTCCAACTGGCGTAACTTCAATATTACTTTGAATGGATCCACCCCAAATATTCGCATGCCCAAGATCAAAAATACCATGCCCATTTTTTATTTGTATTGCAGCAGCTAAATTTGTGAGTGAAATATTCCCTATTTTAGTTTGTGGTGCAGAAAGTCGTACATCCACCCCAATATAATCAAAATTTGTCATATCAAAGAATGAATTTTTCTTTTTACTTGAAAAAAACATTGAGCCCAAGAGGCTAAAGTCTAGGTTATCAAAGGCTAAAGAGCCCATAATATTTGGTACAGAATCTTGAAAATCAAGTTCTAAAGCCCCACGTGCATTGGTTTTCCCCATCGTAAAGGTAACATTGTTCATTTGGATATGCATTGGTTGCGCTAAAAAATGAGATTCCCATACAATGGGTATTTTTAATTTATGTCCCCAAAACTGATTCCCACCAATCCAAGACAATGTCTGATTCCATCCCGGAGAACGCATCGATACCTTTCCATCAAAAATATAATATTCAGATAACCGAGCCTGTCCTGTAAACGTTATTCCCCCACGCACTGAATTGAGACTTGCCTTAATCTGGCTTTTGCCTCCTGCAAGAAGCATCAATGCTTGAGAAGCATCAATTGATAACTTTGTAAATTCTCCACGCCAACGAGCATCTGCACGCAACCGTACTTCCTCCGTCGATTCAGCCCAATCTAAAGTCGCATTTAATCCTGTTATTTTTTCTGCTAATCCCGAAAAACTATCGTGATACACAAGAGCACCATTTTCAATGACAATCCTCCCAAAAGGTTGTTTTAAAAGATGCTCTAGCTCTGGATGTTCAGGATTATTTTTTAATATTTCACGCGCATTGCGTATCGCTAATCCTAATGCACCTTGTGAGCGAGAAAATCTATCAAAAAAATCTGCCATTGTTTCAACGGGCTTTTCCATAACAAATTGAGGACGCACAATCCGCGTCTCGGAAAAAGAAACATGTCCCCAAAGAAGATCTATTAAAGAAAGATCAACTTCTATTGATTCAGCTTCCAATAATAGCGCAACATCATCCATTTTTGATGTTAAAGTAACGCCGGAAAGAAATGCTTTAGGATAAGGAAAAAGATGTAACCGCAGTGGATTACGCAGTTGTACATTATAACCCGTCCATGCACTCAAATCCCGTGCTAAATGAATACGAATCGCATCTGTAGAGACAAGATAAGGTAAAACGAGAATCCCCACTCCAAATAAAAAGATAATTGTAATAAAAATTCCGCTCAAAAATTTTATTATTCTGATGCGCACAATATCCCTCTGCAGTTATCCCCCTATAACAGATTAAATACAAAATTAAATGATCGTTAAAAGGTTTTTTATATCCTTATAATTCGCCTTATATATTTATATCTTCATTATTTTTATTCTTTATCCAAAGTTTATTCAAACAGCAATGTTGCTGCTTCTTTATAAAGCAATTATTTAAAAGTCTTCTAAAACTATAAATCCACAACCTTATCAAACCATTCTTACCGTTATTGCTATAAAACTCTATCGTATCATTAGAAAATGCTTTACAAAAAAACAAACAGCCTTACCGAAAGGATCTCTGAATGAATAACATTATCGACGGAAAAAAACTTGCTGAAGAGATTATCATAAAAGTTAAGGCCGAAACAACAAAGCTCCGCCGTCACTATAATATACAACCTAGCATCGCTGTTATTATTGTTGGAGATGATCCCGCAAGTCAAGTATATGTCGCCTCAAAAAATAAAAAAGCCGAAGAATGTGGGTTTCTTTCAATCAAACATGTCGTTTCCAAAGAAACCCAAGAAAAAGAACTGCTACAACTTATTGCAACATTAAATTCTGATCCTAAAATTCATGGTATTTTGGTACAGCTGCCTCTCCCTACCCATATGAATACAAATCGCATAACACAAGCCGTTGCTTTCCAAAAAGATGTTGATGGTTTTCATTATATTAATGTAGGAAAACTCGCGGCAAATGCACTTGAAGATGCGATTATTCCCTGCACACCAGCTGGTGCCATGATGATGATTGAACAACAATGTGGACGAGATTTATCTGGACTTGATGCTGTCGTTGTTGGACGCTCTAATATTGTTGGAAAACCTATGGCTGCTCTTTTAACAGCAGCCAATGCCACTGTGACAATTGCCCATAGTCGCACCCGAGATCTTGATGATGTGTGTCGAAGCGCTGATATTCTAGTAGCAGCTGTAGGCCGCCCACAAATGATTAAAAAAGACTGGGTGAAAAATGGTGCAATTGTTATTGATGTCGGTATTAACCGCGTTGCTGCACCAGAAAAAGGTATAGGGAAAACACGTCTTGTTGGTGATGTCGATTTTGAAAACGTAAAAGAAAAAGCTGCTGCGATCACCCCTGTTCCAGGAGGCGTTGGACCAATGACAATTGCCATGCTTATGGTTAATACACTCAAAGCTGCTGCGCGATCACACAATCTTCCTATACCAAAATTCTAAGAATTGTAACAATTCATTTTGCATGGTTTCATTGCATATGATTTACCATTTTTACATTCGTCATGTCATAAAAACAGATGCCCCTTGATCTGCACGATTAACGGATTGACGAAACACATGAAAAAGTTCGCGTCCAACACCATATTCGTTTTTTGAAAGATCAGGAGGCGTGGTTGTTCGCGCGTTAAATTTTGCTAAATCTTCCAAAAGAGTTAATTTACCCCCATGAACATCAAGGAAAACAATGTCACCATCCTGCAAACGTGCAATGGGGCCATTATCCACTGCTTCTGGTGTCACATGGAGAGCAGCAGGAATTTTTCCTGATGCCCCTGACATACGACCATCGGTTATCAATGCTACCTTTTGACCGCGATCTTGTAAAACGCCTAAAATGGTCGTTAACTTATGAAGCTCTGGCATACCATTGGCTTTTGGTCCTTGATAGCGAATAACAGCGATAAAATCTTTATCATGCAACGCTCCAGATTTAAAAGATTTTTGTAGTTCTTCTTGATCATTAAAAACAAAGACTGGTGCTTTAATCTGCCAATACTCTGGTTTAACAGAGGAAACTTTTATAATAGCTGTTCCCAAATCTCCCGATAAAACGCGAATACCCCCTTCAGGCTGAAATGGCTTTCTCCACCCCGCTAATACCTTATAATCACCACTTTCCTTGAGAGCCGCTTCACGTACCACATGACCATCAGCAGAAAGCTTTGCTTCAATTGCATAAGCATTGAGATCTTTACCAAAAACCGTAGAAACATCTTCATGTACCAAACCTGCCTCAATAAGCTCGCGAATAATAAATCCCATCCCCCCCGCAGCATAAAAATGATTGATATCTGCTAAACCGTTAGGATAAATGCGCGCTAAAAGAGGCACAACGGATGAAATTTCTGCAATATCATGCCATGTCAATTTAATACCGCAAACAGCAGCCATAGCAATCAAATGAATCGTATGATTGGTAGAACCTCCTGTTGCATTTAATCCTACAATAGCATTCACAAAAGAACGCTCATCAATGATCATTCCAAGTGGACTATAATGATCACCAAGATCTGTCATTTCAAGTACACGTTTCGTGGCTTCTTTTGTTAAAGCATCACGCAACGGTGTATTCGCATTAATAAAAGAAGCTCCCGGCATATGAAGCCCCATCATCTCCAGTATCACCTGATTAGAGTTAGCTGTTCCATAAAATGTACATGTTCCTGGTCCATGATAAGAACGTGCTTCTGATGCTAGAAGTGTTTGACGATCTATTTTATTTTCTGCGTAAAGTTGACGTATCTTCGCTTTTTCATCATTACCTTGACCACTTGTCATAGGACCAGCAGCTATAAAAATTCCTGGTAAATGACCAAATGTTAGGGCACCAATCAATAAACCTGGCACAATTTTATCACACACCCCAAGATACAATGCTGCATCAAAGACATCGTGTGATAAGCTTATAGCTGTTGCCATTGCAATTACTTCACGCGAAAAAAGGGAAAGCTCCATCCCCGCATTTCCCTGCGTAACACCATCGCACATCGCGGGAACACCACCTGCAACCTGTGCAACACCACCAACCATACGGGCCGACTCTTTAATTAAGTGAGGAAATTTTTCAAAAGGTTGATGTGCTGAAAGTATATCATTATATGCCGTGATAATGCCAATATTCCCAACGATATTTCCCTTCAAACGCTCTTTATCTATTGCACCACAAGCAGCAAAGCCATGAGCCTGATTGGCGCATCCTAAAAAACTCCGTTTGGGGCGATGAACTTGTGCTTTCGCAATACGATCTAAGTAAATTTCTCGTGTTGATCGAGAACGTTCATAAATCCTTCGTGTAACGGTAGCAATTGTCTTGGAAAGTGCCATATTTCTCTCCCCCTTTCATTGTTTCTTCCCCTCATTCATTGAGAGAGATTACGTTTTATTCACCTTGTGTCGCATATTTTGATTCACTTATTTCATTTTCTGCAGGCGACCAATAAACCTGAACGAGATGAGGGGAATTACGCAAAATTGCCCGAATAGGCATTTCTGTTTCAGCCCCATCTTGACAAGCTTCCTCAAAACAATCGCGTTTCTGAAAACCCTCGAAATGGAGAATAATGCAACGAGATTGCATAATAACTGGCAAAGTTAGTGAGAGTCTTGGCTCAACAGCACTCTTAGCATGAAGGGGTAAAACAAGTGCTTGTGTTCGTAAATCAAGCGCTTGCTTTAAACGATCAGCATCAGGAAAAAAAGAAGCCGTATGTCCATCCTCCCCCATTCCTAAAACAACAACATCAAAGGGTTTAGGCAAAGTATTAACACGACTCGCCGCTGAAAAAGCAGCAAGTTCAGCAGTAATTGCTTTATGATAAAGCCCTACAAAACGTGCTTTTGCGGCAAAATTTTGTAACAAATGACACCGTACCATATGTTCATTTGAACGTTCATCGTGTGTAGGGACAAAACGTTCATCGACCAAAGTGATAATGATCTTTTGCCAATCAATATCTGCTTTTGACAAATAATGAAAAAACAATTCTGGTGTTTTACCACCAGACACCGCTAAAACTGCTCTCTTGCGCTCAAGAACAGATACACTAAGCTCTGCGGCTACTCGATCTGCTAATGCCAAAGCTAAAGTCTGAGGGGTTTCAAAGTCTAAACGATCAATATTCATTCTATACATACTTATTGCTCTAAACTAAATTGTTCCATATACGTCCATCACGTTCCATGAGGCTCATCGAAGCAGACGGACCCCACGAACCAGCGTTATAACTGTGAACAGGCTGTTTTATTGCTTCCCATCCCTCAATGATTGGATCAATCCAACGCCAAGCAGCCTCAACTTCATCACGACGCATAAACAGTGTTTGATCTCCACGAATAACATCCATTAATAAACGTTCATAAGCATCAGGATTACGTTCAGAAAATGCGGAAGCAAAACTCATGTCTAATGGAATGTGACGAAACCGCATACCGCCATAACTTGGATCCTTAATCATCAACCATTGTTTTACACCTTCATCAGGTTGGAGACGAATTACAAGCCGATTAGAAAAAATTTCATCTAAATCCACATTAAAAATATTATGAGGAATAGGTTTAAAAACCACAACAATTTCAGACATTCGCGTGAACATGCGCTTACCTGTTCGTAAATAAAAAGGCGTATTAGCCCAACGCCAGTTATCAATCTTAACCTTAAGTGCTACAAATGTTTCACTCTTACTCACTCTTCCTAGATCATCAAAATAAGACTCTACCGATATACCATTTGATAGACCAGAAAGATACTGCCCACGTACAGTATGCTGCCCTACATTATGGACATCAAGCGGTGTTAAAGAATGTAAAACTTTAAGTTTTTCATCGCGCACAGCATTAGCACTGTTGGTAAATGGTATTTCCATCGCAACCAAACAAAGTAACTGTAGCATATGGTTTTGAACCATATCGCGTAGAGCACCAGTGCTTTCATAGTATTCTGTACGCCCCTCTAACCCTAAAGATTCAGCAACGGTTATTTGAACATGATCAATATAATTGGAGTTCCATAGCGGTTCATAAAGTGTATTAACAAACCGCAATGCCATTAAATTTTGAACAGTTTCCTTCCCAAGATAATGATCAATGCGAAAGATCTGCTCTTCATTAAAGGCGCTTGCAAATACATCATTAAGTGAAATAGCTGTTTTTACATCGCAACCAATTGGTTTTTCAATGATAATCCGTGTTTGTGCTGTCACCAAATTATTTTTTCCCAACTTCATCGCAATATCAGCAAAAAGTGACGAACCAACAGCCAAATAAAAAGCTCGAATATCTGCTGAATCTTGTGACAGAAGGAGGGCTAAATCCTTCCACCCTCGATTTGAGGTAACATCAACAGAAACATAGCTTAAACGTGCAAGAAAACGATTGAGTTCTGTTGAATTGAGATCTTTTGGATGGATATGTTTTTCTAAAGAAATGCGAACAAAATTTTGATATTCTTCACAACTTAAGAAAGTGCGCGAAACCCCAATAATACGTGTTGGCTCACTGAATTGCCCAGCACACTGACAATGATACAAAGCCGGCAAAAGCTTGCGCAACGCCAGATCACCATTGCCACCAAAAACAATACAATCAAAGGAAGAAACAGGAATAATTTTACGCACCATGAACTTGTTTATTTTTCTAATCGATTATGAAATTCCATATCACTTATAAAAGCTTTCATCATTAAAGCAGACAGATACTAAATAAGCCATTAATTTTCTTCATTTCAAGCAATGTTTCCATTAAAGGCGATCCATTAAAGAAAACCAACGCATTGCTAAAAATATAAGCGGATAACGCAAAACGCGTCCCCCCGGAAAAGATGAAATCTTTAAGTCTTGGAAATAGGAAAAACGTTCATATTTTCCAGTTAACCATTCTGCGTATAATTTTCCCACGAAAGGAGCCAACATAACGCCATGCCCTGAATAACCACCACAATAAGTTATCCTTGAGAAAAGTTGTCGAACATAGGGCATGCGCTCAACTGTGATGGCAACCGTTGCTCCCCACCGATGGCTTAAATTGATAGAATGTAAGTGAGGATAAATTTCAACAATTTGCCGTTTTATACGTTCATCTAAATTTAGAGGATGCTTATTATCATAACTTTCTACACCACCAAATAAGAGACGATTATCAATGCTTTTGCGAAAATAGCGAACCATAAAACGGGAATCATCAACCGATTCCCCCCCTATAAGAATTGAACTATGCTTTGGTAATGGGTCCGTTGCTCCAATATAAGAGCGAATAGAAACAATATTTTTTTCAATAAAACGCTCCAGACCAAGTTTATACCCATTTGTTGCAAGTAAAACATGCTCTGCTGTTACACTGCCTTTTTCTGTTATTACTTTCCAATGGTCTCCCTTGCGCCTTACGGTCGTTACTTGTGACTTCTCATAAAGCTTAGCACCAGCATCTTGGGCTCTTTTTGCTAACCCAACAATCAATTTTAAGGGGTTTATATGGCCGGTATCCGCATCATAAATACCACCACAATAAAAAGTTGATCCAAGTCGCTCAGATGTTTCAGCCTTATCCATAAAAGTAAGCGCGTGATAGCCATAACGCTGCATCGCCTCAATATGCCGTTGATAAGAGAAAAGCTCACGCTTTTTATGGGTTACAGAAAGCTGTCCTCCTATCAAATCACAAGGACAATTAGGCATCGCGCATAACGATAAAATATCTTTTTTAGCTTCTTCTGCTAAATCAAACAGAACCTTACTGCGCTCAAAACCATATTTTTTCTCTAATGTTTCTACCCACTGCCGTTGCCCCGTTCCTAATTGACCACCATTGCGCCCTGAAGCGCCATCACCAAAACGTGATGCTTCAAACAAAACAACACCCACTCCAGCTTTGGCTAAATGATAAGCAGCTGAAAGTCCCGTAAAACCGCCTCCAATAATGACCACATCACACTGTCTGTGTTCATCAAAACATGGATAAGAGAAACGTTCTTTTAAAGTGTCTTCATACCAAGAAATTCCTGGAGAAATTAGATTATCATCAATCGTTGTCATAAAATTTAAACATTCAGCAGGAGATATTCACGCTCCCACGGACTAATTACTTCCATAAAAGTTTCAAACTCTTGTCGTTTGATTGCAGCATAAGTACTGACAAACACATCCCCTAAAATAGCACGTATTGCTGTATCTTGTTCAAATAAATTAACGGCCTCAATGAGTCCACGCGGTAACTCAATATTATCAGCGTTTACATTATTTGTCGTTGGCTCATCTGGCTCAATTTTTTGCTGTAAACCAATAAGACCACACGCTAAAGAAGCTGCAAGGGCTAAATAAGGATTCGCATCTGATGAAGGAAGCCTATTCTCGACACGCCGCGCTTGAGGAGCAGAACGAGGGACACGAAAAGCTGTCGTCCGATTATCATATCCCCATCGCAAATTAACAGGAGCCGAATTATCAGGTACAAGACGTCGATAAGAATTCACGTAAGGCGCAAGCATCACAAGAACCCCTGGCATATGTTTTTGCAATCCACCAATAAAATGCCGAAAACAGACACTTTCTTCACCATTCTCCTGTGTAAAAATGTTCATACCGGTTTTCTTATCAACGACCGATTGGTGAATATGCATCGCAGAACCCGGTTGCCCCTGAATGGGTTTTGCCATAAATGTCGCATACATATTATGTTTCAGTGCTGCTTCACGAATTGTTCGTTTAAACATAAAAACTTGATCTGCTAATTCAATAGGATCACCATGACGTAAATTGATTTCAAACTGTCCTGCTCCTTCTTCATGAATGAGGGTATCAATTTCCAATCCTTGTGCCTCTGAAAAATGATAAATATCATCAATCAAATCATCAAATTCATTAACCCCAGCAATTGAATAGCCTTGCCCCCCACCAATTGAACGCCCAGAGCGACCAACCGGTGAAACTAAAGGGTAATCAGGATCGGGATTTTTTTGTACTAAATAAAACTCAATTTCTGGTGAAACAACTGGTTTTAAACCCATTTTTGTGTAAAAATGAACCACCGTTCGTAAAACATTGCGAGGTGTATAATCCACAACCTGACCATTTTGATACACAAGATCACAAATCACCTGTGCCGTAGGAGCATCTTCCCATGGCACAATGCTTAATGTAGAAAGATCAGGCTCAAGGCGTAAATCACCATCTGCTTTAGGATATTCAAAACCATGACCATCTTCCGGATAATCCCCTGAAATTGTTGCCATAAAAACTGCTGAAGGCAATGCCAATGATGTTTCCGATGTAAATTTTTTAGAAAGCATCATCTTGCCCCGTGGTACCCCTGCTTGATCAGGCGTAATACATTCAATATCCTCTACCTTACGAAAAGAAAGCCATTGTGAAACCTGTTCCCAATTATTCACACCACGTAACCTTTTGAGAAAGCGAGAGACAGATTTAAAATTCTTACTTTTCATTTGTTTAACATTTTTTACAGCCATAACATACCAACTTTAAAAACAATTAAGTCCTATTCTTATTGTATCAGCCCCTGCATGAACGACACGAAAAAAATTTATCAACTGATATTTTTGAAGAATACTATAAGATCCATCAAGGTAAAAGAACTTTACGCTCAACAAGCTATCCTATCACCATAGTGAAAAAATTGATATTGCACACGATACATCAGTGCGAACCTTCTCCTTATATAAAACAGTGAGAAATACCATATTGTACGTAACCTAATTCCGATTCAAATAATCATATATAAGCAAACATTGGCGAGAATAATAAAGGCGAGATATTTAATTTCCTTTTGGTCGTAGCAATGCTTAATTAAAAGAAAGGAAACTTTTCTTTTAATATGAAGCAAATTTTGTAACTCTATTGTTATCCACATAGAAGTAAACACCCTAGGATGGTGGTGAGTAGCCTTTACAGCTGTGCTTACAAACACTCACCCCGCCATAATATGCGTAAATGTATTTTCAGGATAAGACATACGCTCAGCATTTCCGACATGAAACTTAACCATCGCCTGCATAACAGAGCTATCAACCTTGTTCTGAGCGAATGGTACAAACTCTGCGCTTATATCAATTTCCACCGCTTGACATTGCACTTCGCACACAATATTTAGAGCTGAGAGTCCAGTAGAGCATACCAAATCCAATAGATAGGAATTTTTGCTAATTGCGCCATGCGTGATCCAACATTTGATAGTCTCCAACCCACTAGGAGGTGTGTTATTTATATCTAAAAAGCCAAAAAATCGGATATGATAACACAATAAGACCAATTTCCTTTGAACTAACGTCCTTCATCGTCGATCTTCCACCATCGTAAAATCTTTTTTGTATCAGTTGCTTTCACATACTTTGACTTATGATCTAGTGATTCTGCTAACGGAATATTATAGTAAATCCCAGATTCCGCATAAGCTTGACGTATCCGCTTCCGAGCTGTAGGAGCTATCAAATTTGTTTGCCTATTTGCAAACTTACGAAAAGTAAAGTTTGGCTGAATTAGAAATGCGATCGCATCTTGTAGAGGCAAATGCCTAGCATGATTTTCTGGATAATGCGATGAAAACACAATTAGATATAATATCGTATCCATAACTTTAAATCTCCACTCACTAGCATCCACGCCCTCAAGAAGGTTAGGAGCCAAAGCAAGACGTATGAAGTCAAAAAATTTATAGACATGCTGCACAAGTTCATTATCAGTTGTAACGTTTACACCTTCAAAAAGCAGATATAATCCATCAAGCTGGTGCACGGAATAGGTCCTAAGGTAGTCATAAATGAGTACTAAAAACTTTTTGTCCAGACCGTAAAACAAACCAAATCAATGGTTATTCTTCTGCGAAAAAATACATTTTACGCTAGAAAAAATACGATTTATCCGATCACCCAATGCATCTTCATGATTGATACATATTGTTTCAATATTGTCTTCAATTCCATAAAAATCACCTAAAGCATTCAAAGAATGCAATAATACGTTTTTATTAAATGTAAGGGATTCAAAAATATTTTTTTGTAACAAAGATGCCGGCTGCAAGTGATATATCTTAGTATCTCGTGCCCTCAGATATAATCTGTCATTAAAAATGTCTCCTATAATTAATAACATAGATACCCTTTAAAGTTTAAAAAAGAAAAGCAGCACTCTATATTCTTAAAACCAGCATTTCTAAACAGGTCTATATTTTCATTATCAAAATTTGGTATTAATTTATTTTCCAAAGCTATTCTTTTATTGTCAATTTCAATCTTGGAATATCCATTGTTTTCTTTCCACTGCAAATAAGCGTCAATATATATATCATTTATAAGTGTATTAGGAAAAACAATTTTTTCGAAAACAACCAGTGTTGTCTTAGGCTCACATGAGCTTTTAATATTTCTGAGAAATTTTTCTCTGTCTACAGGTCTAATAAACTGCAAAACTAAATTCAGTATTATGAAATCCGGCCTTAAATTTTCTATACAGCGCCATTTACCATCTGATAAAAAATTATGACTCCTAAAAGTTATTTTGCTTAAATTAGAAGCGCATTTATTTTTCGCTTTCTCAAGCATATCAAGCGATAAATCAACTCCATAACAATGCTCCACAAGTCCCTCATTCAATATTTTATGTATCGTAGTTCCAGTAGAGCATCCGATATCTATAAATATATTATTTTTTGAAAATTTCGTATAAAGCAGCAATATAATTTCTTGAATATTTTCATAGCCAGGAACACTCCGCACCACCATATCATCAAATACTTCACAAACATCTTTATTAAATGAAAATGATTTTCGCTTGTCTTCCTGTAAAAAAAGCAAATCCCTAACCATACCGAAACTCCAAAACTGTGAAATAAGGAACATGATGACTAGCTTGCAACGGATCTGGGTGTTGTGGCTCTACAATTTTCTTTAGAACAAAACCATATTCTAAAAAAGCATTAATATAACTTGATAATGTTCGCTTATAAGACGTAAGATGAGATATCATACTGCCATTTTTATTAAGACATGTTTTAATTTGCTTACCCTCGTAAAAATATTTTTTTAAGATAATTTCTTTATCAACACCAGAAACACAAGAATCTTTAACTGGATTAGGGAGGATACACAAAATCTTTGCACCTAGTTGCGCCAGCGTTGCTACCTTCTCTATACATTTTTGATATTCACAAATATGATCTAGTACAAGCGACAAAACGATACAATCAAATAACATATCGGTCTTATATTTATTAATATCAATTTCTAAATACTCAATGGCTTCCCCTAATTCTCGTGCCCTATCTAACATCTTTTGATTGGTATCTATCCCAACGACCATATCCGAACAACGTTCTAAAATTCTTGAATATGTTCCGATTCCACATCCAATATCTAGGGATGCTCTATAGCATCCTTCTATCAAAAGGTTATTAACTATATCATCGAGTAAAATTTTATTTAAGCTATCAACTTCTCGTGAAGTCACATAATGCTCTGCAACAACATCAAAATCATGTAACTTATCTTGAGATGGAGAAACATTACTATGTTCTAGTAAAATTTCATCACTTATGTAATCGTATACCGATACTTCATAATTATCAGGATTAATAAACAATCTTTTATTATGAAGAAAAACGGGAGTCAGCACATACGTATTTAATTACTTCATGAGCACAAATAGAGGAAACAAGATAATTTAGCGGTCCGTAAGAAGGAGCCTGATAGTTTTTATTTATATTATATCTTAACTCGCTACATTCTATATCCGTATTTTTAGCGAGCACATCAAAACCAAAATCGGAATCTGGAAAAAACATTGGGCCTATGGCTCCCAAACGCCCTAAATATCCTGCATTAATAACCGGAGTCGAAATCTTTTTTTGAATCTCAGCCATTAACTCAAATGCATTCGGTGGATCAGCAGACAATAAAACAAGGTCGACTCCCATTAAAAAAGAACAGAATTCATCTAATGCCTCGACCTCAAGTAAACGTGGCAAAGTTACAACTTGACAAGTACTGTTGTGTTCAAAAATGCGCGCTTTTAAAGCATCTGCTTTTCGCATACCTATCTGTGCTTCAACAAAAGCGGTGGTCCTTGTTAAATTTGATAATTCAATTCGATCGCCATCGGTTATCCTTAAATAACCAATACCCGCAGCAGCCAAAAGGGTTGCTACGTTAGAACCAATACCACCTGCACCAATTATCCCAATTTTAGCCTGCTGTAAAGACCGCACAGCAAGATCATGATCCATTCCTGCCATATCCAAAAACAATCGATGTCTATCGTATCTATCCTGTTCCCAAACAGTAGATATAATTTTATACTCCATCAGATCTTGTAACAACACATCAATATCATAAGCCTCTTGATATGCTCGTTCCCGATATTTTTGGCTAATAGCAGCACAATCATTTGGTGTATTCAAATCGATAAGCATCTCTACTAAAAACGATGGACAACTATTAATTTCGACTAAATCCATATAAGATGACCCACACACTATTTTTTCCTGTGTCTTTATGTAAGTCACAGGCAAGGCCCTGTTCAACTGTATCTTCACTTTCAAACCTCCTCGTCTTTTATTAACTTTTTATCAGTATAAAGCCAGACCAAATTAAGCGGGATAATTAAACATATACAAAGCAAGGTGAAACAAAAAGCAGCTTCTATACAAACATTGTTTGCCAACAAACCAATCAGCACAAGCGCTAAAATACCAAAAATACGTGCAAGAAAACTAACAATGGATAAAACCGTATTTGCATTCTTTTGTTGAATATGTTTAAAAAATTCTGCTTCAAACTGCGTCATAGGGACAGAAAAAAAACTGTGAAATACAGTGAATAAAATAATGGGGGCCCAACTGTTTGCAACAAGGAGCAGAGCAAGCATAATAACAGCACTCAGAACGAGTGAGCACAAAGTTATCGCCATAGGAGCGTATTTTTGCATAAGATATTTAATTACAAAGCGATTAAATAAGTATTTTACGAGAGTATAAGACACAAAGCACAGGCCAAGAATAAGAATTTTAGTCTTTCCTGTTGCATTGTCTAATACTCCTGTTTGTCCCAAAATAAAAGGTTGCCAAAAATGAAATATTGGCTGCAATGCAGCAACAATAAAACCACATATCAATATATAATATAACCCGATTTTTGAGGTAACTAAATAAGTAAAAGCTTCTGTTGCATGCAACAAAGAACCCGATTTTATTGGCTGACTACCCGAAACGGATGCAATAGCTATCCCCGTCACCCGACTAAACAAGAATACAAGCACGAGAAACCCGAAAGAACAAAAATAATATGCCGACTGATAATTATCCATACACAAAACAATAAGAACACCTAGAGCACCAGCAACCGTATTCATGAATGCCGTTAGTTCCCGCTTATAGGCGTTTACTTGGTGGTAGACCAAACTACCTTTGTAACCACCGCTATCGA
Organism: Bartonella sp. AP58NXGY; assembly: GCF_042195785.1. Lineage (NCBI taxonomy): Bacteria > Pseudomonadati > Pseudomonadota > Alphaproteobacteria > Hyphomicrobiales > Bartonellaceae > Bartonella > Bartonella sp. AP58NXGY. Next base: position 99,717 of record NZ_JBHIOY010000005.1, read on the forward strand.
TTAAGCCTTTAATCCATGTGCTATCAGCGCCAGAACATAAAGAAAAGCCTAAAGCATAAATAATTTCTGCCGGAATTAAGACAGAAAGATTAGGCGCGTAGATACATAAAAAGAAAAAGAGCGAAAAAAAGAAACATGATAGGATAACATTTTGTTTAACGCCAATTTTATCTCCTAAAATCCCACAAGGCACTTCAAAAATACAAATAGCGACGCTAAATACAATTTGCAATAAAGCTAACTGTGTTATACTAACGCCCATAGACAAGAAAAAAAAAGCATGGAACGAACCTGTAATCAGCCGAACCCCACTCATTGCCGCACAGCCATAGAGCAACTTTTTAACTTCATAATCTATCGTCATTAATATATCCAAAAGCTATAAAGCTGGCAGCTTTTTTTGCTGCCAGCTTTATATATTTTAAACCTCAATTCAGAAGGGCGCGTCGAGCAGTCATTTTCTGCTCACTTGTTTGTGCTTTAAGCGAAGTAACATCAACCCGCTTAATTTGAATTTTTTTCAGTGGTTTATACACATCTTTAGTTTTCATAATTTTACCTCCTGTATTAAATGAAAACAATTAAATTTCACATGAAGTACACATTATAGCTACTTTTTAGCTCGCTTTTGTCAATTTATTATTTTGATATAAAAAGCTTTGCTCTCCTCCCCGCGCCAAGGTTAAGTATTTCATACTCCAATCATTCTGTAACAACCACCGCAGCACTTGGAAACTCATGCACCCCTTCGGGCAAAGTACGCTTATATTCACGCCAATTTGTCACCGGCTATGCACCACACTCAAAACCCATCTCAAATTTTCTGAAAACGCTGCTTTCAGAAATTGCCTACGCAGGCGTAATCAAACTTCTAACGATAAAGCAACGTCATCTTGAAATTCTCTAACACTTTTCTTAGCCAATTACCGCCGTGGTATTTCAAAGATTCTGTAGAGTGTATCATCCATACGAAGTCAAACTGAGCCATGACGAGCCTGTTCTTCTAAAGTTACAGTTGAACAAGTAAACATTATATTGGTGATGTTTTCCATAAATTCATGACTACTATAAAATCTATTTGCAAACTCAAAAGTGGTAATTTTCTATCCCATTGAAAAATAAATAATAAAACAAGCATAGATCTTTTTAGATAAGCCCCCCTGCTCATTGAAATAATTTAACCATTTTAAGTAAAAAAGGGAAATCACGAGAGAATAGTCTTTGCTCTATTATCACTCATACGCAAAAATCTAAGAAATGCTGATTTCTTAAGGGAAAAAACAAGAAATAAAATAGTTTTATAAAGGAAAACGGTACTGCACGCGATACATCGCGTGCTAACTTTTGACTAGTATAAAAGATCGACGCATCAAATTAAATATATTTTACAAATAAGCACGAACATTTTGCACCGCACTAGGTTTTATACAACTGCAGAATATCTCCTTTATTCGACAGCAACTATCGCAACACCCCTAAAACGACCACACTTTGGAATAACCTCCTACCAAACTACCCACTCGCAACTAAAGATTCACCATAAACCAGAAAGCACTTTATGACTAGATGCACTCCAACAAAGTACAATACCTAATAAGCAAAGCGATAAACTCCATACGAATAGTCATTTTCTTCAAAAAATAATAATTTGAGTCCGCATTCGAATCCAATCTGGCGCATTTATGATATCATAGCTCCTACATGCCGACAGCATAAATTTGTCATCTAAGGATAAATCCAATGGGATAGATATATCTCTTAATAGATACATCTCTTACAAGAATATCATACTCATAACAATTTGAACCAACGACATCCGCTAAACTAAATTCACCGCTCATATCTCGAAAAGACAAAATTTGTGGCACTCTATTCTCGTGATACTGTGCAGACCAAGCACACGCCCCCCAGAGCCCAGATTGTAATTAAGTTCGTACCATTCCGCTCTTTTATAGAGCTAATATTTGAAAATAAATAACCATAATCTTCAGATATAATACGCCTAGATTCAATAATTACCGTAAGCTTATGTAAATCACAACCCAATTGTGACAATGCCTCTTAAATTTTACGAGAATATTCGTCATTGACCGTCACGGCATCGCAGAACGCTGTGGAAGTCGGATATCCCTACCTAGACTGATAAAAACTTATCTGATCCTTCAATGCGTAAATATCCTTTCCAGCCTTAGTTAAGGTAGATACTATTAACTCAGTCGAATTCACATTAGAGCCCACATGCAAATGCACCCCATTAAGCCTAATCCTATTGGATTCTAGCAAAGATAATGCAGCATGTAACTTCGTCGCAGTCATACCAAAACGCGATCTATCCCCGTTTGCCAGTACATGGCACAATCTCAATGAGATTTTAGGTAATATGTCAAAATGGCGAGCAAGAGCGATGATGTCATGTCATTCGATAATATTATCACACTGGACATTTATATGTTTTCTAATAGATAATTCTATCTCTTCTCGAAGTTTTACAGAGATATTAAAATCTCTACCTTTAAAACCATCTTTTTGCGCTAATGATATTTCATAACCAGACGCAAATTCCAAGACCCAGCAACATAACAATGATGTCCCGCACGTCCATTAAAATACCCTGCTTTTTCTCGCTCTAGGCATTCATAGCCCGACCACGTAAAACAGGGTACCAATTACAATATCAGACCATAAGACTGCAAGAGAAAGTTCTTTTATAAATAGACATTTTTTATCTTTCCATTGCCTCTTAAACAAGCTATCCTGTTCATATAACAAGTTATATGTATAATACATATAACTTCTACAAAAGGAGGATTCATTATGTTCCGTGAAAGTCTTTGGTAATACACTCGAGCGATTGGATAACCAATCGCCCGTCAATAATATAGTGCGAGTTAAGAAATTGGGGGAGATAAGCTATGCAACTCGTGGATCATCCTTTTGTGAAATTCAATCAACCCAAGCCGATTTACAACTTCACATATCCGCTATTTCGCACTATTTCAAATGAATTTTACAATTACCTAGACTTTAATAAGCTAGCGCAAAGTAAGCAGATTCCACAAGCGCGTACCATTTCTCTTTATTTGCATATTCCCTTTTGTGAAACCATCTGTTCCTTCTGTCCCTTTCAGAAAGGGGCCTACAAGCACGTTAAGCAAATCGAATCTTATATGTCAGCGCTTACCACAGAGATCAGAAACAAAGGAAATTTCATTCGCTCGCTTAAAGGGCCCATCCGCAGCATCTATATAGGGGGCGGCACACCGTCGCTTTTGTCTGCAGATAATATCCGCCACATCGGAAAAGTATTGCATGCCGAATTTGAGCTCTCTTCCTTAACTGAGCTTACACTGGAAAGCGAACCGAAAAGCGTCACACGTGATAAACTTTATGCTGCCCGTGAGATCGGCGTTAACCGGATCAGCTTCGGTATACAGAGTTTCATTGAGCGTTTCCGATCATCGTTTAACCTCACCTCAACACGTGAACAAATCAACAATACCGTAGCTTGGTCACAAGAGATAATTGGACATGTCGGTTTAGACCTACTATATGGCATGCACAGCCAGCAAGCCGAAGAACTATTATACGATTGAAGCAAGCCAGCGAGCTTCACCCTGAAACCATCAACCTCTATGCAATCAACAATCTGGCTATCACGTCGCAACTGCATAAGTCTTACGCACAAAAAGGGCTAAAGCCATCCAGCCTACAGCATCGACAGATGCTTCGCTTATTTAGCGACATCGTTATGCGCATCTGCGGCTATACGCCGTGTAATGGGCATTCCTATATCAAAATTGCCAACAAAACTCGTCTAACGCTCGCTAAAACGAGTTCAGCTAATTATTTCCGCTATCACAAATATTTGCATGGTTATCATGACGATTATGTCGTTGGCTTTGGGGCGTCAGCACTGTCGATTCCCAGCTCACTCGTCACACGAGCCAATCCCAGTCGAAGCGGATACATTACCGACATACAACTTAAAGGCAAATCCAAAGTATACTACAATTGGGTATCAGCGGAGCAACAAGCCTCCAAAGCGTTGTGTATGCGGCTACCTTATAACGGCCATGCCGAAAAAGAAAGAATTGACTGGACCGCACTTCCCTCTTTCGTATACAATAACCTACAACAGCTCATAGATGCAGGTCTCATCGCAGAAAGTGATAACAATCTCCAGCTGACTCAGCGTGGTTGGCAATGGTATTCCAACCTTATGTATTTTCTTCTATCTCAGGAAGACAGGAATATCTTGGACGGCTATGTCTCAAACATGCTGAATACAACCGCCGTACTTGATGGAACAGTGGAAACCTGTGTAGCATCTTAAGGAGAACAGAATGTTCACGCTTTTTTCCAACAAGAACATACGCTATTTTTGCCTAACCGTTAGTCTGCTCGCCTTACTCAGCGGTGCTTTGCGCACTGCCATCCCGCTATTAGCAAGACAATCTGGATATGGCGTAGTCGGAGTAAGTTGGGCACAAGGTCTCTTCTCATTAGCGTGGCCAATTTTCGGCATCCTTGCAGGCGTTTTACTTGATCGCTGCGACAAAATAAAACTTGCCACCTCAGCTCTCTTCATCTTCATGCTACTGCATATTGTCCTGTTCATACTGCTCATGATACAGATTACTCCAGCCGAACAAATTTTCTTCTATGCAACCATTGCTGGATTCATCGTCGTTTCTGCCGAAGCTTATATAATGACGATTCCACCACTTATCATGGAGGGAGAGCGATTGATGACCTTCTACTCTATTGTCTTGTTTTTAGATTTCGGGGTCTCCTATTTTCTTGCCCCTGTCATAACAAGCAGCATTTTAGCGCATAGCACACTGCTATTTCTCGGCCTGTTAATCGTGCTTTTTATCGCATTGATTTTTACCGCTCGCCATGCTGTTCCGACATCGCCAACACCTGATAAAGAAAACATCACTTTCCGTTATATCATTGCCGGCTTTCGTTTCATTTTTTCAAATCGGCATCTTACCTCCCTTACATTACTCACATTCTTTCTATCGGTGGTATTTGGAGCATTCCTAACCTCATTCATCTTCTTCGTTACCGACAGTCGGTATCTGGGCCTACATAGCAGCCAATATGGCGTGATGTTTGCAGCCTACGCACTTGGAACAATGGCAGGTGCCCTATTTGCGCCGCGTATACGCTATGCACCGGTGCGCCTAGCTGTTCTCACTGACGGTTTAGGAACGGTTGTCTTGCTGCTGATTCCAGCCTTTTCAAAAAGTGCTGTCGTCGTATGGGGCGTCACCTTTATCGCTGGCATTGGAGCAAGCTTATGGTTTATTGGTGTTACCGCCTTCAGGCAGCGCCTCACACCAAAGCAACTTCTCGGGCGAGCTAATTCTGCTTTTCGGGTGATAGGCTATGCTGGAACGCCGGTCGGAAGCTTTTTGGTCGGCGTCCTTGGTTCTTTTATATCATTGCAGTTTGCTGCCACCTTTATCGCTGGACTACTATTGGTGGCTATCGCGATAACGCTTCCATTTCTTTGGCAAGCTGATCATATAAACACCCCCAACCCTGCCACGAGGTAACAGCTGCTTTTAAAAAAAGACACGGTCAAAAAAGGCACACATACCCTATTACGCAATCGATTGATTTATTCTTTGGACGAGAAAATTATCACCATAATGGCTGATAGAGCCAGCGGCACTATAGAAGCAGCCAAACAAACGCTAAAGACAAAACAGCCCCTTTACGTTGCATTGGGCGATGATCCAACGCCTATATGAAGGATGCAGAGAGCTTATAGCGTACGAAGTGCAATTCTTAACTAAAAACTCCGCCCTAGCAATGCCTACTTATACTCCAGTTAATCCGTCACCCGCTGGACATCAAATGCCTCACCCCTCTGCTCCTCAAAATACATTTTGCTTCACTTACGCGCCGTATTCTTCCTTTGTAATTAAAAGAGCAGCCCTCCTTTCCTAGTTTAGGATCTCTGCCTACACAACGCAGCAACAGATACGACCATATATGCAATCACGCATTAGGACCTGCATAGTAGAAAGCTTAGTTCGAGAGATTCATAAAGCCTATATCCCAATAAATTTGCCGCCCAATCCATCTTTTAAAAGGGCGGTTTTATATAAACCGTTAGAGCAAGCTATGAAATCCTTAGGTGTATTAGAAATAATTGGCGGTTTTTACCTCAGACCAATGTTGATTGACTTTTACTCGTACATATACGCAAGCGGTGCTACTCTTTTCTCAGATAAAAAGGACATAATCGTTACCATCTGACCTATTATTGTTTGAAAATAAAAAAAAGTATCAGTACGACTGATGATATTGAAGAGCTATCTCATTATGTGGCTGTACTTAATTACGGCATTGGGAAGCTAGACACGCAATCACCCGTTTCTGCGCGCCTTCTGCATGATATTCATAAGATTTTATTACGCGATAAACGCGGTACGTCCAAAAGCCTTGGCGAATTTCGCAAAGCACAAAATTAGCTTGTCGGTACGCAACTAAAGACAGCCTCATTCGTACCGCCCACTCCTACCACAGCCCCCCTACTCTCTCTACTACCATCCCCCGCTTAGAATCGCGCCAGCTCATCACCGGTGCCTCGTTAAACACCACACCAGTCTCAAGGGCGGTAAAATGCGCCTTGCCGCATTTAATCTTCAGCATTTCTTTAAGACGCAAATCAAACTCGCTATTCGTTCCTTTTGTTTCCAGCACAAAGTAAAGCTTTTGTTCGCCATCCCGCTCTAAAAAAAACGTCCAATCAGGCGTGTAAGAGCCAATGGGAGTAGCTATTTTAAAACTTCTTTGCAGTTTAAAAAACAATCTTACATCAGAGTCGTTATCGAGATTTTGCGCAAACTCTTTCTCGATACGGCTCTCACAAATCACATGATCATAAAGACTTTTCTCATTGACCACCGCCGGCCATATGATCGCCTTTTCTGACCTAATTTTACAGATGTGGAATCAATCTTATTGTGATGCGCACATCCAGAGATTATTTTATCCTCTGCATTAGAACCAAAAACATAAACAATACGCAAGCGGCTTCGGTAAGAAGGCCAAAAGCTCAATCTCAACCTACACGAAAATGCATGTGCAGGCGAATTCCCCCATAATATGCAATATTTCAAGCACGTCCATAGTGGTACCCCTTTTAAAAATTGTGCCTATGGCTTATAATAATCTCCAAGATACACATTTAGCCCTTATCTGAAATAACTCGATTTTGGATTGATGAGAACGAAAACGCGCTGCAATAATCACGTTATTTAGCCCTAATGACCGGCACACGGAAGCCAACAGTCCTGCACCACCAACGACTAAATAACGGTATTTCCTATCATTTTTGATCATATCCTCCACCCTTATTGTACATTTTATCAGCAAGATGTGCGCAGCGAGCCCGTACATCTTCGCTGTTCAATCTCCATGTACGGCCTGCATTCTCAGACACAAAATCATCTTTAGCCGAAGCAACTTGATATTGCAGAGCTTGTCTATAAAGCATATGCACAATTAATACCAAATATACATAGGGCAGTGCACATTTTTGGTTGTATTGTCATGAGAGAGAAGACCAAAAGCTTTATCCAAAAAGCATCACAATCTAAATTATCAAAAGCGTTCTTCAAAGTCTCTGAATAAGACCTGTGATAAACAGGGCTTGCAAGAATAACATCGTCAGCGTCTGCGATTGTTTTGACAAATGTATACACTTTAGCATCGCAATGGTAATAACTTATAAAAACAATAACTTTTTTAAATGACTCCTCAACGGCGTATGAATATAAGCACGTTTTTTCTCGTCATTTTTTAAGGTATTAAACTCTTCCAATCTACCGAACTTACTCTTAAATTGTAGCCGAATGATTTTAATAAACCCATATTATTTTAAAAACTCAACAAATAATATTGAGACTACAATCAAAGACACTTCTTTTCAATATTAAGCAAGTTTTGTAACCTATATTGTTATCTCCATAGAAGTAAAACAGCCTCTATGGACGATGAGTAGCTAAGCCTTCACAGCTAGTGCTTTACAAGCGCTTTTATAACACTCACTCTGCCCCAAACATAGGATTGCATTTTATTAAATAACCCACGCGCATATAATTAAAGATAGAAACGATTAAGCTTGCACCAATCATGCCAAACCAATAGCCAATAAAGCCATATTCAAAAAAATGCGCCATTAGCGCTCCCCCAAATAGGCCTAACCCCCAATAACTTATTGCTACAACAATTGTTGACCAAAACGTATCAAGCAAGCCCACAAGTATGCCATTGAGCATAGCTCCTAAAGTGCCAAAAGCAAAAGACAATAAGATGAACGGAAGCAACTTCCAAGAGAAAACAACAACGCGTTCTGAAGAAATATTAAAGATGGTTGTAAGAATAAATTCATAAGAGAGATAAACAACCACTGATAAAAATAAGACATAAGCTACAGCAAAAACTGTGACACTCATACGCAACTGTTTTAGAGCCATATTATTCCTATCTGCTCTATACCACGCTGCTATTGTCGCGGCTGCGCTGGAAATCCCCAAAGCCACCACAGAAATAAGCATATCGAGACGCATCCCTATCGTATGCGCAGCCAAAGCTTGGACCCCATAAACCGTAATCATAAATGCAATGACCGAAGGAAAGCCTTCCGCAATAAGAATACGTATACCAATGGGTAGCCCTACTCGCAGCAATTGTATTATTCGTGAAATCTCTAACTTTGGTCTTAAATAATTAAAGCGAAAAGAATGAAAAGCAGAATTGCGGGACAAAATTATTGCTGCTGCAATAACAATCAAAATACGGATCAAACTACTCGCAATTCCAGCACCAAAGACACCGAAGCCGCTTGCAGGACCTATACCAAAAATAAGCGGCCAAGAGATAAAAAAATTCACGATGATAGCTGCAAGCATAACCCAGGTTAAAGGCTGTGAATTACCAATTGCTGACAGCAATCCCCGGCTATTCACATAAAGATAAAAAAACACCACTCCTATAGCAGCACCACTATTATATTCCTGCGCTATATTGGCAATTGTCCCATCTTGGCCGAGAAAACACAAAATATTCCTCGTGTTGAGTAAAATGATCGCACTCACCGTTCCAATCAAAAGGGAAAGCCCTATTCCTTGATCAAACCATGCCTTTAATGCATATCTATCTTGTCTACGAAAACTTTCCGCAAGTTTTGGTGCAACCGCGGTAATAATACCTAGCCCAAACAACATAACAAAACTAAATATACTCAGAGCTAACATTGTACCACTCAAGGCTTGCACGCCTAAATGCGCTACAAGCGCTGCTTCTGTGAAGGAAATCATCATCTGAGAGATAAACCCAACAGCCAGTGGCATGCCAAGAGATAGCAATTGCTTCATCACAACAAACATTGTGAATACCCTTCCATATTGAAAAGTGTATGAAGCTCGGATCTTTTAAACAAAACAATTGATTTGTTCCGTAAAATCTTTCCATCGCAAGTCTTGTGTAAAAGATGCATAATGAGAACGCATTAAGGTAAGAGGAGAAGCGCAATGCGCCTTATTGTTTTTTTTGGAATGCCATGCGTTTTTTGTACAACATTATACCCCCAAGCAGTTACAGTCGGTGATACAATACTCTTAGCAAGCGTTTGTTCGTCTTGCACATCCATTTTCAGTATTTCCAATAAAATTTTTTGGTACGGTTGGTGGGATTTGAACCTACGACCTCTGGTGCCACAAACCAGCGCTCTAACCAACTGAGCTACAACCGCATAAAAAGAAAATGTACCATAACTGTTCACGATTTTGTAAACATTTATCCTTTGCTTATGTGACATAAGGAAAATCAACAAAGTTTGCAAGCCCCTTTAAAAAAATCTCGCAATTTTTTGTGAAGAAAAAAGCGTTTTTTACAAAGGAAATTTTGCCCAATGCTCAAGACTATGATCACGATAGCTTTTTATGTTATCAACTCCATCTTGTTGCATCATCTGCAAAATCTCTTGCAGAATAGTTATGACAAGATCTGGACCTTCATAAACCATCCCACTGTATAATTGAATCAAATCTGCACCAGCTTTTACTTTTTCCAAAGCAGTTTGTGCGTCCTTTACACCGCCAACACCGATAATTGCAATCTCCTTCCCTAACTTTTGACGCATTTTTGCAAGCACAATAGTAGAACGTTCAAAAAGTGGACGTCCAGAAAGCCCTCCCTCTTCATTGCTGAGGTGACTATTGCTAAGCCCCTGGCGTGAAAGAGTTGTGTTAGAAACAATCAGCCCATTAAAATTAGAAAGCTTTATTTCTTCAGCAACATCATCTAATTCTTTCTCTGATAAATCAGGAGCAATTTTTAAAAAAATGGGAATGGAGAATCCATGCTTTTTCTCTTGCTCATTTCGCACTTGCGAAATTGCACTCAACAAAAGATGCAAACTGTCACGGGCCTGTAAATCACGTAAGCCTGGTGTATTAGGAGAAGAAATATTAACCGTAAAATAATCAGCAACATCATAAAAATGAGCAATACCAACAGTATAATCACCAATCTTATTAACCGTATCCTTATTGGCTCCAATGTTAACGCCTACAACACCAGTTTTTTTACACGCGCGCAATCTGTTGTAAACAACTTGATGTCCATCATTATTAAAACCCATTCTATTAATAATTGCTTCATCTTCTTTTAAACGAAAGAGTCGTGGTTTAGAATTTCCAATCTGAGGCTTTGGTGTCACTGTCCCAATTTCTGTAAAACCAAATCCTAAACGAAAAACACCATCCACAACCTCTGCATTTTTATCAAACCCCGCTGCAAGACCAATAAAATTTTCAAACTCAAGCCCAGCAACAGTTACACACAAACGTTTATCGATAACCTTTTGACAGCCATTTAATCCACTTTTCAGCCCGAGAATCGCTAAACCGTGTGCTTGCTCTGGATCCAACATAAATAAGGCAGAACGGCCAATACAACGAAAAAAACTCATCAATCCTTCTCCACAACATAAAAATGATCCATCGCACCTCACCTATATCTTTTAACACAAAAGATTACCAATCAAAGAGAGCATATTATCCAAATAATACTGCTCTCTTCTATAAGAAACTTCAGCATAAAAATCCATTAATAACCATACACATTTATATTGATGCATACCGTGTAAAAACTTTTTATTCTTTAAAAAACGTTTCTCTTTTTTGCTACTGTTCAGAGATAAACTTTCAAACCTAAACCTTATAAAATGCAGCACAAATTGAGACATCAATGGCTCTTCACCAAAGCCTTTCTCTTCTTTCTTATAGGTAAGCTTATACCCCCCTTTAAAAGGCAAGAAAGTTATCTCTATTCTCAAAGTTTCTTTGTGTAATATCATATAATATATTGATTTTAATGATAATTAATCGTTATTCATATCGAATGAGAATCCCGAATATCGTAGGATTTTCTCACTTCAAATCTGTTTATCTTGAATCAATCAAAACCATTCGCTTGCACGTCACAAGCGGGGCTGGCGTGTGAGTAAAAACTGTATAAAAAAGAACTAAAATGGCTCTTATGAACCCTCTCTAGTGCCAAGGGCTGTCGCAACACCCACGAGATGGCAAAGTGTGTGATGGTGCCGGCTTGCTTCTTCATAAACGTAAAGATGGAGGTGCTCAATGGCTTTATCATTATACCATTCATGATCGCCGTCGCGAAATGGGCTTGGATGCTCTTTGAGAGATGTTTCTTTAAAAAAAGAGCGTGAATTGGCAATCCAATGGCATTCTGTTTTACGTGAAGGTCGTGACCCCATTAAAGAACGCAATAAACAAAAGCGTGAGGCAATGCGCAATCTCCATTATTTAAAAGATATCGCTTTGGATACTTTTGAAAGTCGTAAAGCTGAATTAAAAGGTGATGGTAAGAATGGGAACTGGTTTTCTCCCTTGCGGCTTTACATTCTCCCTAAATTAGGCTGTCTGTCCGTTTCAGAAATTACCCAAACAGAGATACGCAACACACTTGTTCCTATTTGGCATACAAAAGCTACAACAGCAGAGAAAGCACTAAACCGTCTTAATATTTGTCTCAAACATGCGGCGGCTTTGAGTTTGGATGTTGATTTACAAGCAACAACAAAAGCACGCGCTCTTTTAGGAAAACAACGTCATAAGATCACTAATAGACCAGCAATGGATTGGAAAGATGTGCCAGCTTTTTATAAAACACTTTGTAAAAAAACTATGACACAACTGGCTTTGCGTTTGCTTATCCTTACAGGCGCTCGCTCTAGCTCTTTACGTCATATTCATAAAGACCAAATTGATAATGATATATGGACTATCCCTGCTGAAAATATGAAAGAAAAGCGCGATGCTACAACAGAATTTCGCGTACCTTTATCATCAGAAGCACTAAAAGTAATTGTCGAACACATGGTCGAAATGATGACAGTTGATCATTGAACCCACATCCTATCATACCAACAACTTCCAAATCAAAATGATCTTGCTAACCCTATAGTTCTCCTATCTATAAACTAATACAATCTTCCAGTTAATGAAATGTGCTTCCTTCCATCGGTGATCGCCATTTTCAGTTCATGTAACACAATACAAATAGCTTTTAGATAAGCTCTAATATGCCCCTAATTGCTATTATCGCTTGCTAAATTAAGAGAAATTAAGTTGTAAATCTTACTCTCACCTTCTCTATCCACTTCTTCCATCAGTGCTGAAATATATTTTTTATTCCTAAATTCTCTTTTTATAATAAAATGTTATGCCAATATATATGCTTTATTTATATGTACTTCATTTGAAAAGCTTTCTGATAGCTCAGCTTTCAACACTGCCCATTTTGTGGTATTGTGTAAAAATCTCTTTTTTTAATTTTAACATAAAAATCTTGAGGAAATTATATAAATTAAGCTACAGTTTTCTACTTTCTGTTGAAAAAAGCAGATATAATTTTTATCAAAAAAACTTTTTTCTAGGAAATGTTCTATATACATTCAAATAGAATCCTAAAGCTCTTTATTAAACCTTATAAAGTTCTTTGAAAATAATATTAATATCGTAATATATTCTTAAAAATAAAATCTGCCCTTTCCTTTTTCATCAAAAGCGGTAAGTAAATTACCGTATATCACTTACATAAAGGGGAAAACGCAATGCTTAAAGAATTCAAAGAATTTGCCTTAAAAGGTAATATGATTGATCTTGCTATCGGTGTGATTATAGGGGGTGCTTTTGGTAGCTTGGTCAACTCAATTGTCAATGATATTTTTATGCCAATCATTGGGCTGATTACAGGTGGAATTGATTTTTCTAATATGTTTATTCAACTTGCTGGCGAAAAACAAGCAACATTGAGTGCCGCCAAAGCAGCTGGAGCAACCATTAGCTATGGACACTTTATTACTTTACTTATCAATTTTCTCATTATTGCTTGGGTTCTTTTTTTATTCGTTAAAGCCATGAATAAAATCCGTAGAAAAGAAGAAGAAAGCCCCAAAAAAACGTCTTCAGAAGAACAACTTTTAACAGAAATTAGAGATCTTTTGGCTAAGAAAAAATAAATTTATGCATGATTAACCTCATGGAACACGAGGAAAAAACATTTCCACAGTTGTTCCATGATTGGGTTTTGAGAACAGTAAAAATTGTCCTCCTCTTTCTTCCACCATTGCTTTACACATTGGAAGGCCTAAACCTGTTCCCATAAAAGCGCTATCACCAGATCGTCCATCTTTGCGCTCTACTTGACCATAAGGTTGCAGTGCCTGTATAATCTCTTCTTCGTTCATCCCTATACCATTATCACTCACTGAAATTTTTACACGTTCTTTTCTATAAGAAACGTGAACAATAATCTGTCCACCCAAAGGTGTAAAACGAATAGCATTGGAAAGAAGATTCCATATAATCTGGCGAAACACTTGTTGTGATACAGGAATAAATGGAACGTGAGGTGGAGCAACAATACGCATGATAATGCCGTTCTGATTGGCTTGAGTTTCAAGAAAAGCTATCGTCGCACGTAAACAAGATATAACATCAAATGTTTCAGAAATAAGGGAAGAATCAATCTGGTTATCGGAACCAGAATAATTTATCTTCGAGCACTCTAGTAATTGATTAATCAGCGATAATATATGCTTTCCAGAGGAAATAATATCGCGTAAATATCCATGATAGCGCTCATTTTCTATCGAACCAAAACGGCCTTCTCTCATAATTTCTGCAAAACCAATAAGAGCATTCAAAGGTGTTCGTATTTCATGAACAACTCCAACGATTTTATCCTCTTCTGCTTTTTTTTCTCCTGATCGAACTGTTTGTGTCCTATCACGTAACATAACAGCATAATTGCCTTGCTTTGCCAAAAATACAATCGTTATCAAAACGGTTATATTTTTATGATTTTTTGTCATTAAATCAGCGCTTTCACTGCTATTTAAAACCTGATTTTTCCCCTCTATACGGATTGATTTAAAATATTTTTCAACCAAAGGTCGGCTTTGCAAAGTAAATAATGAAGAGAATGGCTGTCCTCGTAGTTCATTTATTTCATAACTCATTAATGCTAAGGCTGCCCTACTCGCTGATTGAATAAAGCCCTCTTCATCCAACCATAAAACACCATCAGTCGCTGTATCCAACAATGATAAAACTGCAGCGGGCTCTTTTACGAGAGCTTGTTCTATAGCATTTACCGGCAATGTTTGTGTATATGGTAACTGAATAGCTGTTTCTTCAACTAAATTTTCTTCTTTTGCCGATGAATTCAATTCATCACGCAATTGCTCGGCAATCTCACGAAAAGCTGATCGTTCTATCTCAGAGAGACACGGCATTTTCGTCTTCAGCTTTTCATCTCTTTTTTCTTGGACTTTTTTTCGTACTTTTAAAACACCAAAGCCACAAAATCCCTTAAGCTTCTTTTTAACATCAAAAATTGGTAAAGCAGATAACTCAACATCAAGCCATTGTGAACAGCCATCAACAGGCCATTGAACAATCTCTTCATTCCAAGGTACAGCCGCTTCAATAAAACGACTAAGAATCCGATACCGCTCATCATTAAATTGATAAGCAAGATCATGAAAACTACATCCTAAAATAGAGGAAGAGAGAGGCCCAACAACTTCAGCTAACTCTTTTGAAACTTCACAAAATAAACCATTGCTATCAATTTTCCACGTAAAAGGTCGCGGTAAAAGCTCTGGTGTAAAACGAAAAGCTTCTTGCTTACATTTTAATTCATTTGTATTTAACTTCAACTCATCTTCTTTTAATGGCATAACTAAAACTAAAAAAGTATTGGATTTACTCTCAAACGAATAATGCTAATCTTTTACAAGTACCTTCTCTGGTTACAATACTCTGACATCTTGTATCAATTGTCTGTAGCAAAATTTTGACTGCTTCACCAACAAAACAAAAATAAAAAGAATTCCCCAACACTGTTGCTTATTCACCTATTAAGGTAACAAGATTTGTTACCTTAATAGGAACAGGATCCTCACATAAAATAGTCACCCAAAAAAGAATACACTTAATTTTGCGCATTCATGCGCCTGTTTTAAAGAGATATATCCCACGATCCCCAAACTTATTTACGACGTCCCCCATAAATGGTGCGCTATAAAGATCACCATAGAAGATATCAAAGCATTGTGTATTACCATTTTATTCTTACGCAAAAATTAGCCAGCACCATCATTATACTTTCCAGCTCCTCATGTTGCCAATAGTTTTTGGCATTTGAATGCCCTCATCAGAGGCATTTAAATTTCTTTTTTAAATGTTTTTTACCCATACGCTAACTTAACTTATGATATACAAAAAAATGGTTTTGACTATTCAACATGGAATAGATTTGAAATGAAAAAATCTTACGATATTGGAGACTTTTATTCACAAAAATAATGATAAACTATCATTATAAATCAGTATATTACATGATAAAAGTCCGAAATTAAAAATTTCTTTTTCAAATAAAGTCTCGTAAGAATATCTTTCTTGCACTGATAGTATCAAATGATAATAAATTCAGCGTAGCGCTTTAAAGCACCCAACGCAACAGACCTTGTATATTGGACACTCTTCTTATGATACTCTCCATAATCGCCCAAAGACCTTTTTTTCATTAAAATCGAGACAGAAAAAAACAAAAAATACATCACCACACTATTTTACTCAAGAATCTCTCTGTAAATAGAATAGAAAACAAACATCATCGGTCTTCATATAAAGATTTGTTTAATTTCTTTACATTCCAGATCATTGAGAAATATTAAAAATATCTTACAATCTCCTTTGATATCAGCCTGTTTACCTCATTAGCAATTTTAATACAAAAAATCACTTTTGCTTTATGACTCTCTACTCAATTTTTTAATATTATGATAAAAAATAAATACGTGTAGCCCATTTTCTCTGAAAAAATAAAACAAGCACATTTAAATAATGACTGTCAGACATTTTAAAAATTGCCCATTTTAAAATGTGCTTGTTTATTTCCCTTCATTGAGTAGAATTTCACGTTTTCCAACATGATTAGCGGCTCCAACAATGCCTTTTTCTTCCATCTGTTCGACAAGAGAAGCTGCTTTATTATAGCCGATTGAAAGTCGACGCTGAATATAAGACGTTGAACATTTTCTATCACGCATAACAATCTTTACAGCTTGATTATAAAGTCCCTCACTCTCTTCATCAAAATCTTCGTCCTCAGAAAGTCCAACCGTTGAATCAGCAGAAGCATCCTCTTTGTTATCGTCTTCATTATCCGTTACCGTTGCTAAATAATCAGGTTTTCCTTGCATTTTAAGATGTGCAACGATGGATTCAACTTCTTCATCAGAGACAAAAGGGCTATGAACGCGCACGATGCGCCCACCACCTACCATATGAAGCATATCCCCCTGACCTAAAAGCGTTTCAGCACCTTGTTCACCCAAGATCGTACGACTATCAATTTTTGAGGTTACTTGAAAAGAAATGCGGGTAGGAAAGTTCGCTTTAATTGTCCCTGTGATAACATCAACAGAAGGACGCTGCGTTGCCATAATAAGATGAATACCTGCCGCACGCGCCATTTGCGCTAAGCGCTGAATGGCATTCTCTATTTCTTTCCCTGCCACCATCATAAGATCAGCCATCTCATCAACAATCACAACAATATAAGGAAGCTGCGTGAGATCCATGGCTTCTTCATGATAAAGCATTTCCCCTGTTTCCTTATCAAAGCCCGATTGTACAGTACACATGATCGTCTCGCCTTTTTGAGCTGCAAGTGCAACGCGTGCATTAAAACCATCAATATTACGCACACCTAACTTAGCCATTTTGCGATAACGTTCTTCCATTTCACGAACCGCCCATTTTAAAGCTGTTACTGCTTTTTTAGGATCTGTTACAACAGGTGTTAAAAGATGTGGTATGCCATCATAAACAGAGAGCTCTAACATTTTAGGATCAACCATGATCAAACGACACTGCTTTGGTGTCATACGATAAAGAATCGACAAAATCATTGTATTAATTGCAACAGACTTTCCTGATCCTGTTGTTCCCGCAACCAATAAATGAGGCATTTTTGCTAATTCTGCAATGACCGGTTCACCATTAATCCCTTTCCCCAAAGCAAGAGCAAGTTTAAATTCACTTTCACGAAAAGAACGTGTTTGGATTAATTCCCGTAAATAAACGGTTTCACGAACCGCATTGGGTAACTCAATCCCGATAACATTACGTCCAGGAATGACAGCAACGCGTGTAGAAATAGCAGACATAGAACGTGCAATATCATCAGAAAGATTAATAACGCGCGATGACTTTACACCCGCAGCAGGCTCAAATTCATACATTGTAACCACTGGCCCTGGATGTACATGGATAACTTCACCCTTAATACCAAAATCTTCCAAAACACTTTCCAAAAGTCCAGCACCGCGTTCTAATGTTTCCTGAGGAATCATCGTACCTTCATGAAAAACAGGTTTCTGTAATAAACTGACCGGAGGAAACTCATAAACATCACAGTCAACAGAGTGCATATTTTGCACAAAAGCAGAATCATAATTGCCTAATGGCGCGCGGCTAGATTGGAATATTTTAGTTTTAACGTTTGCTTGCATCACAGACAAATCTTTTGAATTCTTTGTGACATCTTTTGTTACACAATCAACGGTATTATTAGCGATAGTATTATTGCTATTTTCAGTCTCTATACGAGCCCCAGCACCGCTTAACGCCTCAGTATTGTTTAACGCTTCTGCATCACTTTGCGTATGGATACAATCTTCAACAGAAAGCTTAGAATGATACTTTTTAGCCGTATCATTATTTGTATGCATTAAATCAGAAATTTGCTCAACACCTCGCATCCTTTCTGCTGGAGATTCTGATGTAATTGAATCATAGAGTTGTGGAAAGCGGTATTCAAGAACACGATAAAGAGCAGTTATTGACTCATCAAAGGCAGAAGGAATATGAGGTGTAATTTCATTTTTTGTGTCAATCGATGCATCCTCTTTTGAAGTTTGAGTATCCACATATTCAAATATCAAAGATTCACACTCAAAAAATGCATCATTGGAAAGGTGCAAAGCAGGATTCATTTTTTGTAGCACATTTTCTCCTGGTAATTTATGTTCTTGTTTATCCTCCTTAAGCGGAATATTTGCTGGTGACATACCAATAGTTTGTCGTGACAACTGCTGTAAAACTGTTGAATGACAAACTGACGTTTTATTCTCTATTGATTGAGGATTAATGACTTTTTTTGTCGATAGAACATTTTTCGTTTTCTTGTTACAGCGTACAATATCTGTAATTTGTTTTTGATCTTGCTTCGTAAAAATTTTAAACTGTTTTGCAAAAATTGGATCTGTTTCTATACGACGACGCAAAATTTCAACTTCTGGGGTACGCGTAAAACGGACGTTTTTTCCGAGGGTAAATGCCTTTTTCCACACTTCCGGATAAGGAAATATCTCGGTAATCTTAATAGATAAATCTTCTCTTGATGCACCTTTTGTACCATCATCAGAAAAAGAAGATGTAGAAATAGATTTTGTTTTCGAATTATGCATGGCACCCAACAAATTTATAGCAATGAGAAAAATAATCTTTTCAAAAAGAATTCATAGAGACTATCGTATGAAGGTTAATAACCTTTTGCTGATAGCTACTTTTCAATAAAAAAAATAATGCCATAATGCATATTCATAATGTTTTTTCTTCCTATTTACGACGTAAATTGCCCAGTTTATGGTGTCATAGAGCTCGTATTTCATTTGTTTTGAAGACAACTTCATGATAAAAAAAGCTTCAAGGAAATTGTCTATACTTCTCTTTCTCTCCCTTTTCATAAAAGAAATTAGTCTCAATAACACAAATGGTTATATAAGCATTGCTCTATTAAATTCTCCATGCTCAATTACCATAATATAATCTAGTTTCTCGCGTTTTTATAAGATTACCCTTGTTATCCTCGTTTAAAAAGGCTTAGACTAAGATAATCATAATGACATAAACACAAATAGAAAAAAGGGAGCGAATTATGTTTAACAAACGGAAATTTTATATCAATGGTCTATGGGATGATCCAAGCACTCCTCACGACTTTGACGTCATTAATCCATCAACAGAAGAGGCTTGTGCTGTCATTAGCCTTGGAAGTACAAAAGATGCCGATAAGGCAATTAACGCGGCTAAAGAAGCGTTTCAAAAATGGAAAACAACATCACCAAGCGAGCGTCTTGGATTCGTTGAAAAAATTCTAGAGATCTATGAAAAACGTTCCAAAGACATGGCAAAAACCATTTCAATGGAAATGGGAGCACCAATTGATATGGCGCTTAATGCCCAAACTGCAACCGGAAGTTCCCATATTCGCAATTTTATCGAAGCTTATAAAGAGTTTTCATTCCAAGAAACTTTAATAAAGGGAAATAAGCAAGCAATCCTTCACTACGATCCTATCGGCGTTGTAGGATTAATTACGCCATGGAATTGGCCCATGAATCAAGTAACGCTTAAAGTTATTCCTGCTCTCTTGGCTGGCTGTACCATGGTGTTAAAGCCCTCTGAAATTGCGCCTCTTTCTGCTATGCTTTTTGCTGAAATTTTAGATGAAGCAGCACTTCCAGCCGGTGTTTTTAATTTAATCAATGGTGATGGTGCGACTGTCGGCTCTTACCTCTCTGCACATCCAGATTTAGAAATGATCAGCTTTACTGGTTCAACCAGAGCAGGAAAAGATATTTCGAAAAATGCCAGCGCAACTTTAAAAAGAGTCTGTCTGGAACTTGGGGGAAAAGGAGCGAATATTATTTTTGCTGATGCCGACTCAGATGCTATTCAACGTGGTGCACGACATTGCTTTTATAATAGTGGACAAAGTTGTAATGCACCGACTCGTATGCTTGTGGAACAGAGCATCTATGACAAAGCCGTAAAAATAGCTAAAGATATTGCAGAAACAACAAAAGTAGGACCAAACTACCAAGAAGGAAATCATATTGGTCCTGTCGTTTCAAAAAAACAATACGATAAAATTCAAGAACTTATCCAATCGGGAATTGATGAAGGTGCAACTCTTGTTGCAGGCGGAATTGGTTTACCAAAAGGAATGGAACGCGGTTATTATGTTCGTCCAACAGTCTTTGCTGATGTAAAACCTCATATGCGTATTTTTAAAGAAGAAATCTTTGGTCCAGTTCTCTCGATTCTTGCTTTTAGTACAGAAGAAGAAGCCGTCGCTTTAGCCAATAACACTGAGTATGGTCTTACAAATTATATTCAATCACAAGATCGCAACAAATGTCGTCGTATTGCAGCACAAGTACGCTCTGGTATGGTAGAAGTTAATGGACATGGGTTACCCAGTGGAAGCTACTTTGGAGGTGTAAAATTTTCTGGGCGCGCCCGTGAAGGGGGACATTGGGGAATTAAAGAATTTCTTGATAGTAAAGCAATTTCATACTGGTAAGAGAATCTTATTAAAAACTTAATAGGAATCGTATGGTAATACAGAAAATAACGGATGAAGGTGCTCTTGGGCAACGTCTTGACCAGTGGCTCGCAAAACAATACCATAATGTGCTCTCACGTTCACGTTTGCAAGCCCTCATCCATGAAGGCTGTCTTAAGATTGATGGTCTTCTCATAAAGGAACCAAAAACAAAATTAAAAATTAACCAAATAATTGAATTGGCAATGCCTGATCTTCGTGATGCAGAACCTAGCGCTGAAGCTATCGCATTGGACATCCTTTTTGAAGATGATCATATCATCGTTATTAATAAACCAGCTGGTCTTGTTGTTCATCCTGGGAATGGCAATTGGACTGGTACGTTGGTTAATGCTCTTATTTACCACTGTGGTAATAGTTTATCTGGTATAGGTGGTGTTAAACGCCCTGGCATTGTCCATCGTCTCGATAAAAATACAAGCGGTGTTATGGTTGTTGCAAAAAATGATCTTGCCCATAAAAGTCTTAGCGCTCAATTTTCTGATCATGGACGTACCTGCGCATTAGATCGACGTTATCATGCCTTGATTTGGGGGGCACCTCAGCGCAATGTCTGGACAATTGATGCATCACTTGGTCGTTCGCCCCATAACCGAACAAAGCAAGCTGTTATTCATAGCCAAAATCCTTATGCTCGTCATGCTGTTACACATGTTTCTCTGCTTGAAAAATACGGTACTCATCCAGACTCAACGTCTTTTGCTAGCCTTCTGGAATGTCGCTTGGAAACCGGACGTACCCATCAAATCCGTGTTCATATGGCTCATATCGGACATCCTCTCGTAGGTGATACGGTTTATGGAAATGCTTTTAAAACAAAGTCAAATACCCTTAATCCCATTATTAAAAATGTAATAGATCAATTCAACCGACATGCACTCCATGCTGCAAGTCTTACTTTTGAACATCCTTCTACCGGTAAAGTTATGTCGTTTTCCACACCGCTGCCTCAAGATATGGCTAAACTTATTAAGCATTTTAAAAAAATGAATTGAAACTTTTCTCCTTCTCAAGATTTGACAATAAAATATCTTTTTTTGAACAAAATTCAAAAATATGCTAAAGTGAGGTTACAAGGGTAGTTCGCTATCTGAAACAGAGAATTTGCCTTATCAGGGAATTCAGACAAAAGGAGGGTGCTATATGGCCCATATGAATTTGTTATCAGTAATAACAGGCGATGGCGGTTTAAATCGTTACTTAGAGGAAGTCCGTCGTTTTCCAATGCTTGAACCAAAAGAAGAATATATGTTAGCTCAGCGTTACCGTGAGCATAATGACTTAAAAGCTGCGCATAGGCTGGTAACCAGTCATTTGCGTCTCGTAGCTAAAATAGCGATGGGATATCGCGGCTATGGACTCCCCATTGGAGAAGTCATTTCAGAAGGTAATGTTGGACTCATGCAAGCTGTTAAACGTTTCGAACCAGAACGGGGTTTTCGTCTTGCAACCTATGCAATATGGTGGATTAAAGCATCAATCCAAGAGTATGTATTGCGATCTTGGAGTTTGGTGAAAATGGGGACAACAGCCAATCAAAAGCGCTTGTTTTTCAACCTTCGTAAGATAAAAAGTAAACTTCAAGCCCTTGATAGCGGTGATCTCAACGCAGAACAAGTAAAAGAAATTGCAACCCAGTTGAATGTTACGGAAGATGAAGTTGTTTCAATGAATCGTAGGCTTGGTGGTGACGCGTCACTCAATGCACCGATTCGGACAAAAGAAGGGGAAAACAGTGAGTTGCAAGATTGGTTGGTGGATGAATCTAACGATCAAGAACAAATTTTAATTGAAAAAAGTGAATTGGAAAATCGTCGTTCTATGCTCATAAATGCCATGGACAATCTGAATGAACGCGAAAAACGTATATTCAAAGCGCGTCGTTTAAACGATATTCCACTAACCCTAGAAGAACTCTCTGGTGAATTCAACATCAGTCGAGAGCGAGTAAGACAAATTGAAATGCGTGCATTTGAAAAAGTGCAAAATTTCATCAAAGATTCTGCTTTATCTCAAGCTCAAGTATAAAATTCTAGAATTCAAGTATAAAGCCAATTGTTTGCACATTCTTAAAGTAAAAATGAAAAAAGGCATATATTGGCTTTATACGGGTAAATTAGCCTATCTAATTTTTTGAGTTATTGATGTATAGGCTTTGCTGAGCGCATTTGGTATAATTGATAGAAACAGATATAGAGAATTCTCCACAACCTTTTATTTTTCCGCATCTATGTTTTATTTTTTTGACCAAGGACTGTTAATTTATCTTGTTGTGTAAGCCATTGTCCAATAACTTCATCAAAAATAGACTCACCGTTTGGTCCTTTTGCAAAGGTTAATTCATTTATACGTCCGTTTTTATCTGTTAACACCAAACGCATCCAATCTAATTCTCGCATCAATTGTAAATTTTGATCAAGAAAAGGATGATGACCACTCAATGCAACAAGAAAAAAGTCATCGTTAATCTTTGCAGCAATGGTTCTTTTTAAAGGCTGCCCAATGGATTGTTCACTTGCTTTAAAGGTTAATGCTTGAACATTGCTTATAGCTTTACCTGAAAACTTATCAGAAAGAATAAAAATAAGGTCCATAATATACGCAGCAGGAAATGACCGATCGGTATTACGACGTAAAATTAACCGTAATGATACCCCTTCATCGGGAATTGTTATATCACCTTGTATAGCGGTTTCTTCTGGCCCCCCGTCCTTCACATGAGGCTCCTTTATAAGCGTCCAGCGAGCGCTCCCTGTTGCTATCTTTTCTGCATCATAATTTGTACGCGCTTGATAAAAAACAGCTTCCCCCGATTTTTCAAGCGATTGCAAATTTCTGGCAACAACTGTTGAGATTCCTTCTTCATCCGAAGAATCTGTCGCTTGTTTTAAACCAACATCAATTTCACTCCCATCCTCTAATAAGCGTTGTGTTAACTTTCTCTTAATCGAAAGTGCCTTTGGGACTCTGTGAGAAGCTTGAAGATTTTCTCCCAACAACTGATGATCATTTGATATAAATACACGCTCACCAACAAAAAAAATACCAACCGTTAAAACAACAATACTAATAACAGAAACAGCACTTATCACAATACGCCTTTGCACCAGTGATTTATTAGCGCGGCGTAAAGCCTGGGAAAAAATATGCGAAACAATATGCGGATTATCTTCCTGCGAGGGAGAACCCTTTAACGTACAGCTATTAACATGCTGAGAAGAGAAATAAGCCCCCATATTAACAGGCTCTGCATCTGGTATATCTGATACATAAGGCTTATCAAATACTTTATTATCTTTTGAACGTGCAACAAAATCCTGCTTTCTTTTTATGTTTACCACTGAAAATTCATTATTCTTTGGTAATATAGCTTTTTTTGTAACTTTCTTATCTTCATTTATATTTTTGGGATTCCACCCAATAACTGAAGAAAGCAATTTCTTTTCAACTACTAAATATTCTTCTTCAACGGTTGCGATAGAACTTCGAAGAATCTTTCTTTGTTCATCCGCTATTGCTTGTGGGATTTTTGCTATTACAAATTGATGTTCTAGTGTTTCGATAGCCCGCTTATAAATCCGCTTGCGCACTTGTGGTGTAATATTATTTTGTGCATTAATTGTCTTTTTTAAGATTCCAACGAAATCTACCATTTCCTCTATAATCTCTCTTAAACTGAGAAAAAATCAATAGTAAAGCCAAAAAACTTTATTTTAGCCTTCTAAATTGGTTGTCATTTAATATTGGTACAACTATCGCAATAATGTAAAATGAATATGAAAAATAAACAATGCTATTTTGCACCTTTCTCTTACGTGCTCTTAAAAACTTTTTTGTAAAAAGATACAAAAACGAACAGAGAACATATATAGAAATCTAAAAACAATCATCAATTTGCAAAGGGATCTGTAATCAGAATAGTATCTTCACGCTCTGGACTCGTGGATAATAAAGCTACTTTTGTATTAATCCGTTCTTCAATATAGCGTATGTATTTAACAGCCTGCGCAGGTAAATCTTCCCACGTCAGCGCATGTGCTGTTTTTTCCTTCCAACCTTCTAATGTTTCATAAACAGGCTTCACCCGAGCTTGAGCTCCCATGGAAGAAGGTAAATAATCAATCCTTCTACCATCAAGCTCATAACCAATACAAATTTTTATTTCATCTAAACCATCCAAAACATCAAGTTTTGTCAATGCTATCCCTTGCACACCGCAAATTGTTACCATCTGACGTACTAAGACAGCATCAAACCAACCACATCGACGCTTTCGACCCGTTACAACACCAAATTCATGTCCACGCACTCCCAGAAATTCACCAATATCATTTATTTGCTCTGTCGGAAACGGCCCTTCTCCAACGCGTGTAGTATAAGCTTTTGCAATACCCAAAACATAATGAATTGCACCAGGTCCCATCCCTGAACCTGTACATGCCTGCCCAGCAACTGTATTCGATGACGTTACATAAGGATAAGTTCCAAAATCATTATCGAGTAAAGCACCTTGCGCACCTTCAAAAAGAATGTGTTTCCCTCCTCGATACCCTTCATCTAAAAGACGCCACGTACAATCCATAAAGGGTAAAATTTTATCCGCGACTTGCATCAATTCATCATAAAGTGCTTGAGAATCAATTTCCACAACACCCATTCCACGACGCAAAGCATTATGATGCCTCAAAAGCCGCTCAATCTTAGCCATAAGCGTATCTTTTTCTGCTAAATCCATCACTCGGATAGCACGACGTCCTACCTTATCTTCATAAGCCGGTCCAATACCACGCTTTGTTGTACCAATCTTTAAACCAGATAAACCGCTTTCTCGAATTGCATCAAGGTCACGATGCAAAGAAAGAATCAAGGGAGCATTTTCAGCAATCCGTAAAATTTCTGGTGTAATTTGTACACCCTGATCACATAGTTTTTTTAATTCTGCAACAAAATGATGAGGATCAACAACAACACCATTTCCAATGATTGATAGCTTTCCACGCACTAAACCAGACGGTAAAAGTGATAATTTATAACTCACTCCATCAATAACCAATGTGTGGCCAGCATTATGCCCCCCCTGATATCTTACCACAATATCTGCTCGCTCAGACAACCAATCTACAATTTTACCTTTGCCTTCATCACCCCATTGTGTACCGACAACAACTACATTGGCCATAACTTTCTCCGTCGTGTTTGGTCAAAAAAACCAGCATTCAAAAACAAATGCTTCCTTATAACGAAACCTTAGAGCAAGTGCGACTCCTCATTTCAGATTTTTTTCAATCTTCAAGTGATTAAATTTTACAATTTATGATAATAAAAATAAACAAATACCAAAATATTCTCAATCTGTCATTTTTGCCACAAAAAGCAAAAAGATAGAGATTTTAATTTGTGCTTTACCTAACACCTGACAAAGCATTCATTTTCCCTTCTTTCACAATTCATGTAATATTCAGAAGCCATTTCTCTGACACAAGAATACGAAAGATCATCATAACCTCTCGTATCCTTTTTCTGTTTAAAAAGGCGTTGCAAAAATCGCCAGTAATTATTTAAAGCTGAGCTTTTTCAACTTGGAACGCCCATTCAAGCCATTGTGTTAAAATTTCAAGATCGGAAGCCTCAATTGTTATACCCGCCCAAATTCGAAGCCCAGGAGGAGCATCTCGATACGAACCGATATCATAAGCGACCCCTTCCTCATCAAGACGATTCACAACCGCTTTTATAAAAGATATTCGCTTTTCATTATCCAAAGCAGTAATCACTGGATCCACAATATCTAAGCAAATGGATGTGTTAGAACGCATTTCAGGATCTTTTGCCAAATATTCTAACCATGGTGTTTTGCGAATAAAAGCATCAAGTACAGAAAAGTTTTTCTCAACCCGTGCTCTTAATGCCGCTGCACCTCCTAGAGACCTTGCCCACCTCAACCCATCAAGAAAATCTTCAACACAAAGCATAGAAGGCGTATTGATTATCTTTCCTTTAAAAATATCTTCGTTCAACTTTCCATTTTTCGTCATACAGAAAAGCTGCGGCATAGGCCAAGCTGGAACATGATTCTCAAGCCTCTCAACAGCACGAGGACTTAAAATCACCATACCATGTGCTGCTTCACCTCCCAAAACTTTCTGCCATGAAAACGTCACAACATCTAATTTTGAAAAATCGAGATATTGCGCAAAAGCAGCAGATGTTGCATCACAAATGGTCAATCCAGCCCGCTTATCCGGAATGAAATCCGCATTAGGAATACGCACACCAGAAGTTGTCCCATTCCATGTGAAAACAACATCACGATCAAAGTCAAGTTGTGTTAAATCTGGTATTTCACCATAAGGGGCTTCAAAACGACGCACATCAGAAAGCTTTAATTGCTCGACAACATCTTTATTCCACCCTAATCCAAAACTTTCCCACGCCGCCATATCAATGCCACGCTCACCTAATAAAGACCACAAAGCGGCCTCAACAGCACCGGTATCTGAACCAGGCATAATTCCTATACGATGATCAGAAGGAACTTCAAGAATCTCACGGGTTAAATCAACAACTTCAGCAAGTTTTAATTCTGCTTCTCTCGATCTATGCGAACGCCCTACTAATGCATTTTTAAGAGTTTCAAGACTCCAGCCAGGTCGTTTACTACAAGGACCTGAAGAAAAATTAGTATTATTAGGACGACTACTTGGTTTTTGTAACATTATCATTATTTCTCCCCTTTTAGATGACTTGCTTTCTTTATGATGACTTGTTCTCTTTATAAAGAAAAACAAATTACTATAAAGACTACTCAATAGCCTCTTTTTAAAAATCCAAAATGTCTTCTATTTATTTCGTAAGCTTAAAATTCACGGAAACTTTGTAAAAAAATCTTTTTTAATCATGCTGTTAGATTGATTCTTTTATTTTTTTTCGTATCACCACCACGATAAGAATAGCATTCTGATAACAACACACTAACGTATCATAACATACCTATCAAGTTTATTTTATAATAAAAATTCATTGATAACTCTCTAGAATAGGGAGATAAACTTATTAAAAAATCAATTATTTTTCTTTTGATGACTGGACAGAGAAAATTTTAATGTTATAACCACAAACACTTTACATGTTTTATGAAGCATGCCCAGATAGCTCAGTAGGTAGAGCAGCGGACTGAAAATCCGCGTGTCCGTGGTTCGAATCCGCGTCTGGGCACCACTTTTTATTTTTATTAAACATAACTTACTGGTTTTCCAAATGTTTTTTGTAATGAGGGACTCCCAAATATAAAGTGAGGGAATATGGTTTTGCAATATGTTCTCAATTATTGCAAATCAGAAGTTCTTTTCGGGGTGGTTTTTTAGCAAAACCAGAGGTCCAAAGGGTCTCTAATTCTAAAAAGTCAAAATCTTTAAAGATCTCTCTCATTACAATCATTCGACCTCAAAACAGGTATTTCTTCAATATTAAAAAAACAATATCCTTTAAGATCATAAGAAAAAATTTAATCTCCTAGCAAATATGTTGAATCAAGAGAAATGTATCACAATTATAAAATCTGATTATCTATAAAGTCTGATTATCATTATCTCTCCTCCCTCAACAAAGAAACTCTCCTTCAATGTACTAATGTATTATATTCGACAGACAACGTAATGATATTAGAGAAAAGATTTTCTTATACTCTGTTATTTGTAACTCAACAAAATCCCCCATCACTGATTAAACTTCAAATCCAATTGAAAAATGGACACAAAATGGTGAAGTATAAAAGTTAAAAGAACATGGATCACACAGACTTTAACGAATAAGAAAATTTCTTCCCTGAAATCACTTTTCAAAAAATTTATTTGTTAGGAAAATAAGAAATAATAGAGCGAAAATACATTTTATAAAAAATGCACCTACGCATTCTCACTTGTAAAGAAAAGGCTCTTTGAGTATGAACTTAAAATAGTTTATTATCAATGGCAGATTGGAAAAACTTGGACTTTTCTCACAGCACCGTGAAGCGAAAAAACTGTAGAAACACAAGGTTTTCTCTCATCCGTCATGAGAGAAAATTTTAATCATACATCTAAGTTCTGTTTTTAAAAACCTATCTTCTTGCCTTATCTAAAACATGAGACAATACATTCAATCATCAGTATTATACATCGCCATATTCAAAACGAGTACCATAAAAAAATGAAACATTGGTCTACTTTTATTGTCCTTTTTCGAATAGTCCCTCGAGTGCGGCATCTCGTTCTTTCATCACTTTTTCTAATTCTGCAACGACC
The DNA here is from genome assembly GCF_042195785.1 of Bartonella sp. AP58NXGY. NCBI lineage: Bacteria > Pseudomonadati > Pseudomonadota > Alphaproteobacteria > Hyphomicrobiales > Bartonellaceae > Bartonella > Bartonella sp. AP58NXGY. The sequence continues at coordinate 129,038 of NZ_JBHIOY010000005.1, forward strand.
TTTTTATACAATTTCGAACGCTTCGAAAAAGAATAACAAAGCGTAATGATTGCTATCTGAAAAAAACAACTAATAATTGTATTTATGAAAACAAACAGTATCATAAGAGCCATCATTTTTCTCTCTATTTTTGTACTGAAAAAGCTTTATCTCGCTGCTGAAGAGTGTCTTCTAATTGCCGAAGTGTTTTTTTCAATTTCTTCGTCAATCGTATGTGTAAAATTAAAATAATCGGGATAGCCATAAAACAACAGATCAAAATAAATAGGCTTAAAATACATATAAAAGTAAGAATATCAAACTCTCTGACCCCATCCAATACTTGAATAATGGACTCATCCAATATCTGGGTAATGACCTCATCCAACATCTGGATAACAGAGCCTACAGCCATATTTATAACAAATATGCAGAAGATTATTTTATAGTCCTTCGATGAAAGCGCCATAGCTTCTTTAAACGCTAAAACTTTAGATTCTTTGTTAAAGGTTGAAGAGACTCCCGAAATTTTATTATCTGTATTTTGAAGTGTCTCATGCAATGGTTGTGTTTCTTGTATTGTCATATTGATCTCATTTTTTTCCTTCATTTTCGGAACCTGTTTCTCTTGCTTCTCCATACCTTTTCTATCTATCTCTTTCCGCTTTTTGACAGTTTCTGTTACACAAAAACAAAGACTCCCTATAATAACCGTAACAGATATGATGAGTACTATTGCAAATCCCACCGTTCATTCCTTTTTCAATGGAATCGTTGTTCATCATCTCATGCATTCCCCCTCATTTGCATCAAGGAACAACTTTCTATTTCTTTATCGAGATATTTTCTCCAGATTTTGAAGCCTGTTGTTTAAACTATCAACTTCGTGATTGAGCCTTTCAAGTTCTTTATTGAATCCATCAACATGTCCATGATGTTCAGAAATCACTTCTAAATGATGCGATGACTGAGATTGATCCTTAAGCTTATTGGCTGTGTCTAACTCTCGAAAGGCTTCTGTTCTTTTCTCGACATGTTTAAATAGAGTCAAAACCTTCTCGATCCGCTCAAAAACCGCAGCATTGCGTTCTAGAGTTGTTTGTTGTTTGGCATATTTTTCAGCAATGCCAAATAGAGTTCCTGCTGTTCAAGAGCTATTCTCTTCAAATCCTCTACGGCTACCCCTAATAACTTCATTGTATCGTTCCATCCCCGTTCAGCATTTGCTTTTTCAAACTCGACTGAATCCAACTTTTGAACAGCACCATCGCGTTCCTTGAACGTATTGGGAACAAAATAATTTATCTACCCCACTATAGCCATATGAGGCAGATACAAGATACGTATATAAAAATATGATAAGCAATAAGCATTCCCTAAATAGATTTTTTTGTAAACATCTTTCCATTTTGTCTCTCAACACAACAATTTAAATAGATACATAAATTCATATCAAAAGATTCGTAATGAAATTTATTAAATCTATTTTGAATAATCTACAATAAAAATAAAAAATGACATACCACGAATAGAGTAAAGCTATAAAAACTAATTTATTCAACAGAGTAGTCACAGAGTTTTCTATCTATCTTTATATCTCTAGAGGAGCAATTTAATCATTTATCCGTGACTTTAAAAGAGTTTAATACGTTGCTATAAATACTTCAAAAATGATATTTTGATTAATAATAATATTAACAATACGAATAAACACAACCAATGATATTAAATGATATATAGGCTACTTTTAGGTTTGTTTGCTTGATCAGCCGCAGCAATAAAAAAATTGTGGGTTTTATACAAATTTAAATTTATGCATTTTTTATATTAATATTTTATGCTATTATCTTCAAGTTAATAAGGATCATAGGGGGGTAAACTGTTAGGGTACAGTTTTTTAAACAACCTTTTTAAAGAAAGGTTGATTGAATCAGCGGGAAAAATCAATGAGCAATGCTTAATTTAGAAATAATATATTTCTATATATTATTATCTGTAAGGGGATGCCGTTTTGAAGAAGATGAGAAAATATTTATTATCAATGATAAAATTGTGGAGAAATAAATTGGAGAAATTTTATATTTCTTACAGTACAGTGGATGAAAAAAAGCCAGTAAATAAAATTTAAAATTGACCATCATTCATCATAAGATGAAAACTATAAGCACGCATTTGATTTCCTTGTTTTGCACTATTTTCTTGTTCTGACTATAATATCAGAGAATGTCTTTTATAAGCGCTCTTTTAGGATGTTATATCCATGATCAAAGGAACGATTATCTAGCCTCCATTCAAAATATTCTTTCACAAAAAAATAAGCATCATTTCAGGATAGAATGGGATTCATGTATTTCGTCATGATGTTCCAACACTCACCCGTTCTCGTATAAGAAATTAAATTCTTATCGATAATGATTTGATCAAGATGACCAACCTTACAGATCAATTCTTTTTACTAAAGAAAAGAGAGGGGGGCTGAAAACAACTTTTTAGACATAAATTGATACGGGAAAACAGTCAGAAAAAAATGGGGATTACAAATGTTGATGATTGTCAAAAAAGATATCAAAAAATTACCCAAAACCGATTTATGGATCATTTCTGCAGATTCACCTGATCAGCTAGGACTATGGATCAATGAATGGTGTGTAAAAAATAAACAAGCCTATATAAATTCCGGTTACGTCAATGATATAGCCGTCTTTGGTCCATTTTACATACCTGGAAAAACTGGTTGTTACGCATGTAGCTCATCTGTAGGCAATCTTCCGACAAAAAGCAACCATCTTATTTATGAAGCTTGTGTTATGATTAATAATAACTTCAAAGTTGCTACATTTCCCCTTGTTAATGCTCTTTCAGCCGACATGTGTGCCAACGATGCTCTTAAATTTTTGGGTGGTTATGGAAGCTTTCTTTCTACTGATCACCGCGTAGGAATATGGAGCAGCCAACTTTTCACAGAAAAACGTTCTCTAAAGAAAAATCCTCACTGTAATGTTTGTGGAACAACACAATGAACAGAGCACGCACCCTTGCTCTCACTTATGGATCCTATAATGCTGTCCGCATGCTCATTGGTGTCTACCATGCTATTTTTTTAATGTCCATGGGAGTGAGTCTGGCGCAATTAGCTCTGCTTCAGGTTGTCTTTTCCACCACTATTCTGCTGCTTGATTTTCCCTGCGCTGTTTTATCTGACAGATATCGGCGTAAATATTCCGTTATGGCTGGGGTCTTTATGACAGGAGTATTTTATCTTCTATGCCTTCAAGCTCCCAATATGACAGCACTTATTATTGCGCAAATTCTCTATGCAGCGGGCATTTGCATCATTGTCAGCGCCATTGATGGATGGATTTACCATTCTCTATGCGATAAACACGATTACTTTTCACATTATGCGCATCTTTATCACCAAGTTAATTCTTTCGGGAGTATTCTCAGTGGGATTATAGGCATTGGAACGATTTATTACTCTGGGCAATATTTTATGGGATATATCATCTCATGCCTTATGATGGGATTTATTTTCTTGGTCTTCCTTATTGTTCCTGAAGAAAAGAAATCGGTGATTGAAACACACAAAATAAAGACAATCTTGAACAATGCCAAGGAAACACTCTGGATTTTTCAAAACACCATGGGAGGAGCATGGTTTATTCTCCTCATGTGTCTTTTTAGCGCTGGTATTCAGATTATTTATCATTTCTGGCAACCGATCATACTTTCAGGGGGAAAAATTGATTACCTCAATGGTTCACAAATGTTCGTTTTGATGTGCTGCCATATTGGTGCCTTTTCAGCACAATATTTTTCAAACTTACTGATGTCTAAATATCATGTTCTTGATAAAAAATATAAGAATTCTATAAAATATTTTTCATTCTTGTCTGCTTTGATGTGCCTAGCACTCTATTTTTTTGTTCATAGTCATCAAACGGCTGCATCAGTCTATTGCCTTCTCTTTAATCCATGGATTTATTTGCACGGTACCGGTCGGGGCAAAAAGCTTATTTTTCTCAGAACTTAACCAAAAACAAACACAGCATATTTCTGGTGTTGTCGGTGCTGTATCTTTTAGCGGAAGAATATTTTCAATTACAGTATTAAGTATTATTTCTTTTCTTCCTGCAAAAGTTTCTCCATCTTACTACCTAATATTACCGACCATTACTTTTTTCATGTGTGGTTTAGTTGTCATGAGATGGCTGAAACACTCCCTCAAGTTTCCATGAGAGGAAAACCATAAAATTATCACCAAAAATGTTTTCTTCTAAAAGAGATCTATACTTTTTTAGAGCATTGACACATCTAGCTTTCAACAGTCAACGCATACATAAAGTAACACCTTAATTGATCATGATGATAATATACCAACCTCAAACACCGTAAAATGCTTTCTGTTCAAATCTTTTTTACCTGGAACCAATGACAATTATTTGCTTGCAAATCATCATCGAAGAAAAATGTATAAATAAAAACGATTGAGCAAAAAAGAAATGTCTCTTATGAACGCTCATAGTCAAGGACTGCCACTTTTGCATGCCATATGGGGCAAGAATATTGCGTATCTCTGTTTGCCTAATCTCTGAAACGAGGAACTGCCTAATTTGGGGAGAACATGAAGTTTTAAGGGTGAAAACTAGTTCCCAGCCTTGCCATCTCCTTTTAATTCAGCTTGACAATTTTCATAAATCTCTACGGTCATGTCTTTTTAATAATGGAGATTAGGCATTGCTTCACGCTTGTATTTATTTCTGTTGGGCATTCCACTCCTCATGCAAAATAGCCCCCCAAACCAAAGACACTTGCCTTGCCAATTCACGGAATTTTTTAAAGAGATATCTCTCAAAGAGCACCCAAGCCCATTTCGCGACAATGCCCGTGAACGGTATAACGATAAAGCCCCTATGAAATAATAAAAATCCATTGAGCACGCCATCTTTACACCTATGAAGAGCAAACCAGACCCCATCACACGGGACTTGCCAGCTCGTGGGTGTTGCGCGACAGCCCTTGGCACATGAGACAGTTCATGAGAGGCATTTTTTCTTTGCTCAATCGTTTTTATTTATACGGTTCTCTCCGATTATGATCTGCGAGCAAATAATTGTCATTAGTTCAAGATAAAAAAGATTTGAACAGAAAGAATTTTACGGTGTTCGGAGTTCTAATTTAAGTTAAATAACGAAAAATTATATATAAATCAATATGTTGTTACAGATACAAACAAGATCAACACAGAGATTGCGAAAATAAGAAACAACATGTGCGGCTAATGCAGAGCGCTACGGTTTCACAAATGAAAGCACTGTTTGGTTGGACTAAAGATAAATTGGACTAGAGATAAAATAGCATCGCTTTGTACCAAAACAGCCGATAGAAAATGCCTAGCAATAGAAATAATTAAAAAGCTACAAAAAATTGGGATTGGTAGAAAAGCAAATTAACGCAAACCACTTGAAACAAAATTCCTACACACAATCAACCACTTTTATAATAATAAATGGCGGAGAGGAAGAGATTCGAACTCTCGAGAGCCTTTTGAGCCCTACTCCCTTAGCAGGGGAGCGCCTTCGACCACTCGGCCACCTCTCCAACAGAGAGGCATAAATGGTATCAACAGAAAGTTCAAGACATTTTCGATTTTTTTCCCAAATATCTGAAAATTTTTCTCCTATTGATCCCATAGGGACCAAAAGTTAATAAAACAAAAAATGTGTCTTTTTTACCACAGCATCTCGAATAGTACATGTATATATTACAAAAAGGTAATTTCATATTTGAAACTCTAAAAAGATTAGTTATAGCTAAAATAGCAAGTGCTGCGTATTTTACTTATGTCTTTGTCCTTAATGCGTTAGGAAAATGGTACTCTTTAGAAGAAATTTAACCGGACCTCGGAGATCCCATATGAATATAAAATCCCTTTTTTTAAGCTCTACAACAGCTTTTTTAGCTGTTTCTGGAGCTCATGCTGCTTCAACAGCGATTGCCGAACCTGAACCTGTAGAATATATTCGCGTTTGTGATGCCTATGGAAAAGGATACTTCTATATCCCTGGAACAGAAACCTGTATGCGTTTATCAGGAAATGTCCGCGCTGATTTTATAGGCGGTGATAATATCGATGCAACAACCGAAACTGAACTGAAAAACAAAAGAGATACCTATGGCGCAGCATCACGTCTCACCCTTGTTTTTCAAGCCGCCTCTGAAACAGAAATGGGAACACTTCGTTCATATGCAAGAATTTATTCAAACTGGGGGGATGGTAAAGATAATGCGAGTGCAAGGCTTGCAGCGGCTTACATTGAACTGGGTGGTTTTCGCGTAGGTCTTGACGATACAATTTTCAACAGCTGGACTGGTGATTATGGAAATGTTCTCAATGATGACAGCATAGCACCTGCTGGCACAACACGCACCAATTTTATTTCCTACACCTTTAGTGGTGACTCCGGCTTTTCTGCTATTATCGGCGCTGAATTAGGCAATAATGCAGATGATCTTCCTGGAACACAAGGATACTACATTGATAAAGATGGTAAACTTGTTTCTATCACGAATGATACTCTTCCGAGTAAATCAATTAAAAATTACACACCCAATGTGGTTTTAGGTATAAAGTTTATGCAAAAATGGGGTGGCTTTTCAGCAGTTACCGCATATGATACTTACTACAAAAAGTGGGCTGGAAAAATACGTGCAGATTTCAATGTTAACGATCGTTTCAATCTATGGGTAATGGCTGGTTATAAAAACGGCATTGATTACTACACAGTAAATGCAAATGATGAATTATCACGAAACAGCACAACGATTTATGCAAACTGGGGTGGTAAATGGGCAGCTTGGGCGGGTGCCACTTACAAGCTTACTCCAAAAGCAAATTTGAATGCTCAAGTTTCTTATAGCGCTGTAAAAACCTTTGCAACTTCCGTAAATATTACATACACGTTGGTTCCAGGGTTTGTGATTACACCTGAATTAACCTATGTTTCTTGGAATGATGATCGCGTTATAAAAGATGCAAATAATAACGAAAAACATCTCTTTAATGGGAAAAATGCTTTCCAAGGGATGATCCGTTTACAGCGTTCATTCTAATCCTATTAGGCTACAGCTTTTAAAAACTGGCAACTTATGTTGCCAGTTTTTACTTTTGAAATAAAATATCATGAACATCTTTTCCTGATACTTATTTTCTTATCTTCCTAACAAAAATGACTTAATTTCACAAAAATATCCTCAGAAAATGAACCTGATGTGCTTGATAAGAACACTGCACACGGTTGACACATCACTTCAAACAATCTCTTCCCTGTGCTCTTTAAAACATGAAAAATCCCTTTGCTTTATTACAAAATTGATTTTTCCTGATAATTTACACCTAACCTTTATTAATTTAGGTCATAAGCTCCTCAGATAAGTTCTGCACTCAATATTCAGTTTCACTGCACTAAACAGATAAAATACTGTCCCCCAGACAAAAAGCATCATTGTATTTTTGATATGCATGAATGTGTCTTATATAAACATCGTAAAACACAATGTTTTACAATATAGCCTTATTAAAGATCATAATCATCAAGAAACATGTCGTCAAAACTATGCCAATATTCTCTAAAGCAATAAAAGAGACAATAGATAGTTGCTCTCTTCCCCTTCTAAAGAACAAAGACTCCTACTCGTACAAATCTATAAACAACCCTGCTCTTCTTGAAGAGGATTTCATCTGCTAACCACTCATGCAATGTCCCTTCATCAAGATAGACAAACAAAACATATTATGAATATTCATCATATACGCGAATAAAAAACACCTCACATATAAAATTTTTTATATAAACCTTACATTAACTGCCCTAAACGATGGCATTTGGCTATGAACGAGAATAAGACACATAGAATATGCCTCATAAAGAAGAGCAATGTGAGACTAAATAACTGATTTCTTTACAACTTTAATCTCTTTTGGAGACCATCAAAAATATTTTTTCAAAAGCAAGAAATACATATTTTCAAAATTTTAAAAAGATTACACCTCTATTTTTTGCACTATACCCTTCTTCTTTGTACTCTTTTTTAAATGTCGCCGAACTTTCCTTGCACACAAAAAATACAAAACTCATAGTCCATACTTTTCGTCTTTAATATTATGAATAAAGAGCCAAGAAACAGCGCTACCTTTATCCAATATAAAACCAATAATCACTCTGAATATCTCACGCATTTCCAAGGTTACAGCTGTTCATGCATAGGAACGCTTCTCAAAAGCTTCTCCCCTTCTGTTTAAAATATTTTTGACTCACACACTAATTTCATTGCAAGACAAAAACAAACATTTTTTATCTCGTTGTACCGTAAAACATCGTCATTTAAGAGTAGGAGATATAAGGCGCAAACACCTCCTTGACACAAGAAGTATTTATGCGTCATGAATATTCAAGATAGAACTTACCCGTAAAAACCTTATATAATTGAATCATATGAGTGAAAAGCACTGTGGAGCCCTCTCGATACAAATCCGGATTATTGACAGACCAGCTCTGAGAAAAATTTTCATCCTTTAGGTGTAGGAAAAACATTCTTTATAAGAGGAAAAGACAGGTTTATGGAATTTGGAGGCTCATTTCAAAAAAAAATAAATTATCATTATCAATAAATATCTTGCCTCTCTCTCTTTTCTCTATAATTTCTAAGCACTCTGTTTATGTTCAATAACATATTGATTAATGAAAAACCTTAACATCATAAAATATTCTCATTTCCCCCCCTTATAATGAATCAATCAAGCTCATTCTCTTGCACTTCACAAGGAGGATTAGCGTGTAAATGAAAAAAGAAACACTTTTTATGAATCGTTTCAAGAACCAAGGCATTAGCAATATTAAGGGCTGAAAAATAGTATGATGCACTTAAGCATTTTTTACTAAATATAAAATGTGCAACAGACTATTCACCTCACAGAGAGTTTTACACTCTTTACAAACGTCATTCTAAAATATGTGTTGTGATACAACACTGAAAAAAATTTGAATAAACACATAACTATACAACACAAGGACATAGTGCTTGAGGCGTTCTATTGTAGTCCAAGAACATACCTCTATTATACTCACCATCTTGACTTTGCACATTTTTAAAGAGAGCGGAATATAAGACAAAAAAACAGAAAAACTTACTTCAGCAAACCGTAGAGTTTTCTGTAGAGTTATGTTTCTTTTTTCATGAAAGGCCTTATACTGTCCATAGGGTTTTTACACTATAAATGCCTCTTTTTACATGAAGCCAATCAATAAAAAGCAGCTTCTCTTAAGATCACATGTGATCATAACATATCTTTCAATTAAAATGAATTGAGTTCACGGAAAATATTTATCAACCAATGCATAAAGAATTGCTGCTGTTTCAACATCTAGAATCCCATCATAATTTTCTTGACGAAAATGAAGTTGAAATGCTCGGATCAAATCTTTGTATCCTGTTTGGGTACACGCAGCAGAAATATCATATCCATAACATTTTAGCTTCGCCAAAACATCTTCTTTGGATGGAAAGTTCTTAGAGAATTGCTCTTGATAATGACTTTTTAATTCGTCATTGTACCATGCTCCTATACCTGCCCTATAAAGTTCTTTCCATGGAAAAGCTGCTCCTGGATCACTTTTTCTTCCAATGGCAATATCACTATGTCCCACAACATCAGTTGGCATAATATCGGGATACCGTTGCAGAATATTTAATGCAAGTTCCTTAACAGCATCAATTTGTATTGGATTATAAGGAGGAAACATACCCGTCCCATCATGATAAGTCGCTAAATTAACGATTTCAATCCCGATAGATGCATCATTGAGATGACTATGCCCAGCCCATGAACTCACACCCGCATGCCATGCACGCTCATTTTCATCAACCAGATTAAAAATACGCATATCCTTAAAGCCTGCCTCACGATATGTCTGCTCTGAAGGATCAGGAACAAGATAGTGTGCACTAACCTTTTCTCCTGTAAGCGCCATAATCGAGGCTTTAAAATCAATAGCCGTATAATGCATAACGAGAAAATGAACGCGACGACTAAAACTCTTGACAGAACGATAACTATTGTAATCAATCCGATACATAAAAGCCCTTTCTTTTTTGCTTAAAAAGACCACTGCACATCACAACAGATAGGATACTAACTGTTAAAATCCGCTGAACTTCCTATCTAGATACTAAGAATTACGACTGAAATTTGTTCATCAAAAACATTGACACTCTTATCAACAATTAAGACACATTTTTATTTCTTCCACACACGCGTAAAATGTTTTTAACCACATTCACAAATACACCGCATTAAATATTTTTCCCAAAAAAAATTCCTACAAATGACCAATCAAAAAGAAAACAAAAGTGTAAAATGATCACTCCTCAAATCTTCACGTCTTACAGAAAAAAATAGTTCTTCCTGTTATCAAATTGAAAAATATCGCCCCTCGGAAGTGAACACCCAACGATCATGCAATCACACAAAAACTTAAAAGAAAAATTTTATGAGCTCTTTACAGCAATTTATTATCCGATAACTGAACAGAAAATATTCACACGCAACGCTTCATTGGCATATTTTTCAATAAAATTTGCAAAGATTTTCTTTAAAAGACACTGCTTCTTATCTTTTCACAGCATTGCTTTCTGATTGACAAAAGAAGCTCCATTATTGACAATACTTCAACCCCACAAGTCTCTGGGCTCCTTTTATATGCTGTTAATAAGAGACAATACATTGATTTATAATCATAATTAATCATTATAAATATTGAATGTAGCGAGCCTAATATCGTTAAGTTTTTCTTAATCTTGAATCAATCAAATTCATTTAATTACACATCAAAAGAAACATTAACCTATAGACAAAAACCACTGAAGAAAAGGATCAAAATACTTCTTATAATAGAACGTTCAATAATTTAAGAAATATTTTTACGTCCCCATAGAGGTTCATTTTTTCTTCTCCGTTTTCAAATATCTTTTTAAGATAGCCCAAGCTGCATATTCTTGTAAGACGACACCTAAAAGTGGTCGCGTATAGGGAAAAGTTATACGATCATCACCATAACCTTTCATTCGTATAGTTATGGTAGCATGTCCAAGGCTTTCTGCTTGATTTTCTAATGCCTCTAAAGAAGGCTCTAGGCTCACTTCAACCTCAAGCAGTGGAATATCTTGTTTACCTTTTTCTATGGGCTGAAAATACTTTAAAAGCCGCGGATCATTGCCCAACCAACGCACCTCTGCATGCATCGCTAATTGTTTAGAAGCAGTAGTAATTTCTGCACCAACCAAATATGGACGAAAATGATTTTCAAATTCTTCCACGAAATGTTGTTCCAAGGGTGCTTCTGATTGAGCAACCAGTTGCACCAAAACATAGGGACTTTTCCATAAAAAATGCCGTTCAAAGGGTTCATTTTCAAGATGATCATCAACCCACTGCGCAATGGTACTTTCATCAATTCCAATCAAAGTCCATGCATACCCCGCACGCGATACAGAAAAATATTTCTTCTCGTTGTGTTCTAAATAATTCTCTAAAAGCGCAAGAGCCTGTGATGGTGGACCAGGCAAAACAACAAGCGTACTTCCATCGCAAGAGAGATAAAAGCCTGGTGCTGTGCCTGTAGGATTATCAAGCACGGTTGCTGTCTCAGGAAACAATGCTTGACGTGCATTACTCTTATCCGCCGTAATCCCTAATCGTTGTAATTGACCCTTTATTGTTTGCCAAACATCTTCATGATGTAGTAAAGGCTGCTTTACAGCTTGAGCAACTCCATCACGTGTTTTATCATCTGATGTTGGTCCCAATCCCCCACTGATAATGATAAGATCTTCTTGTCCAAGACAAGAAACAACAGTCTCACTGATTTGCTGTAATTGATCAGCACAAACAAAATGACGTGTGACTTGAATATTTCTCTTGTTCAAGCTTTGGCTTAAATCTTGTAAGTTCGTATTCAAATATTGTCCTGAAAGGAGTTCATCACCAACGGTAATAATCGCCGCACGACAAACAAAGACAGGATTCATAAGAGAATTGCGAACAGCTTCAGCCATTTGACGGGTAGAGGCTACACCTCCAAGATCATAGGTAACGGTTTTTCCAGCACGAATAACCTGATCAACACTCTCAGACAGTTGTTTTGCTGCATCTTTAAAGCCTAAATGCTCTAAGAGTAAAGCCGTGGTATAAAGCATCGCAGAAGGATTGGCTTTATTTTGTCCAGCAATACGTGGTGTGCTACCACGAACAGGTTCAAAATAAGCAATCTCGCTCCCCACGTTCGCACTAGGTGCAAGCCCTAATCCTCCCATGACTCCAGAGCCAAGATCAGAGAGAATATCGCCAAACATATTTTCAGCAACAATCACACCAAACTGCTCTGGCTTGGTTACAATCCATAAAGCAACCGCATCAACATTATGAATATCTGCTTCAATTTCCGGATAGTTTTGCGCAATCTCCTCAAAAATTTCCTGAGCAAACTGACCACTTTCTCGCATAACATTGGGCTTATCAGCAAAAGTAACTCGCCTAAAGCTATATTTCCTTGCATACGAAAAAGCGTATTCAAATAACCGCTCTAAACCAAAGCGTGTCTGCAAACGAACTGTCCACGCAGCTTCCTCAAGCCCATATTTTGTCAAATTTGGATGTTTTAGCCATGCCGCTGTTTCAGGAGAAATACCCCGAAAATCCAATCCAGCATAAAGGCCTTCACTATTTTCTCTGATAACACAAAAATGAAAAGGTTTTCTCGGACCAAAGATGTATCTTACAGGACGTATATTTGCAAACAAACCTAACTTTTGGCGAAGTTGAAGTACGGGAGAAACATAGGCAAGTTTTTTCTCTCGTAAATGCGGCTCAAGTTCTTTTAAAGCAGCTTCTTTTCCTTTACTGGTCACAGCACCAAGTAAAATAGCATCACTCTGAGTAATTTTTTGCCAAGTCGCTTGAGGAATAGGATCTCCTTCCTGTTTCCAACATTCAAAACCAATATCACCATAAGTCAATTCAATCGGCAATTGGAATTGCTCTAAAATCATCAGCGCAGCATCACAAACCTCTGGTCCTATCCCATCACCAGGTAATACAAGAACTTTCTTTTTCATAATCCCTCCATCCACTCATCAATGACTGCATCCGTCATAGTAGGATTATCCTCCCACAAACGCGTACCAGCACCAGAGATAATCTTATATTCATGGTTCAGATTATGACTTTCTGTCTGATTATCTACCGTTGCAAGTTGCGACTTTTCTCCCACTAAAGCTAAAAACTTCCCCTTATACTTAACTATTTCATCTCTAGCATCTATTTTTAATAAGAGTTTAAAGCCTCTTATCATGCGTTCAATTGCCACGCTTTTTTGTTCATCAGGAATCTCCAATAAGGCTCTTTTTTTCATAATGCCAGAAGGATGCATAAAACCATTGAGTATTTCCAAAGCCCCCGATAAATCATTGTTTTCTAAGGAGGCAAGAATATCTCCAAGGCGCCGTTGCAAAACCTTATCTGGATAGCCAGGTGCATTCACAGCAAGCACCGCTTGAACATTGGGAAGCTGAGCTGCCAATATTTGTACCAATGTTCCAGCCATAGAAAATCCCACAAGCACTGCGGGCTCTTTAAAATAGCTTTTAAGTTTTTCTGCCATAAAAGATAAAATGTCTACAGTAGAATGATTGAGAACATGAGAACCCTTAGGAAAAAGAGAAAGCGTATCCAGCAGAGTGACAGGGAATCCTTTTAATAAGCATAGCTTTGTCAATGGAGAACAAAAGACACCATCATCCCAAACTGGCATTACAGGAGAAAGAATAATAATAGGAAGGCGCATTGACCAATTCCTCCCCTTATTTTAAACATGCATTCGAGCAGAAACTCTTCCCACCCACTATCATGAAAATACAGATATGTTGAAATTCTAAACTCATAAGCTTCCCCCCCGTAATCAGCGATTTGTTAAACGCACACTAAGCCTGTGACAAATTTAACCCCACGCAATCAAGCAACTTAATAAAAAAATTCATCTAATGTACAGGTGCCCCATTTATGTAAAACATCAAAAGCATTTCCGCATAATGCTTTCTTTTTATCATTTCACTCAGCTCATTTCTGAGATCATAAAATGACGTGCTTTTTGAATATAAATGATAAAACCAATCATACAACACACAGCTAACAAAGTTGCCATAGCCCGTGGGCTATGACCAGAGATTTTTCCGATAACCGCTGCACTGAGTGCCGCACTTCCTAATTGCAAAGAGCCCATAACACCAGAAGCCGCTCCCGCAGCTTTCGGATGCGATGAAATAGCCAACGCTGTTCCTAACGGCAATAAAAAACCATTGCCAAAAGTAAGAACAGCAATAGCCATAAAACTTGTCACAAGGGGCCATGGGCTTAGATACATTTGCAAAGCAAATAGCACACCACCTATCACAAAAATAATGTACCCTCTGCCCACAGTCTTTTCCATAGACTCGCGTTCAAAAAACCATCGTGCCAAAAGATTTCCCAAAATATAGGGAAACGAAACACCAATATAGCTATAACTAATGTGTATCGGTGATAACCCCAAAGTCGTGAGTAAAAAAGGCGACTCCACAATATAAGCAAAATAGGCAGCGTAAGAAAAACAGGGAATAAGTGCATAAAAAATAAATTGTTTATTTCTGAAAACGCCTAAATATGCCTTCATCAATCCTACAGGAGAAAAATGCTGCCGTTTTTGAGGAGGTAGCGTTTCGCTTAGCACAAAACAACATAGCAAAATGGTTAAAAATATAAAAAAGCTTAAAAAGATAAAAGTTGCCTGCCAATGAAAAGCTTGTATCAAAAGTCCACCAATGAAAGGTGCAAGTGCTGGTGACATTCCAATAAAAGGGAAAACAATCAAATAAAGTTTTCCTGCCGCTTTTTTATCCAACAAATCATTGATAATTGCACGACTTAAGACAAGTCCCGCACAAGCACCAAGACCTTGCAAAAAACGTAACACAAGAAAAGCGTGAATATGAACCGTATAAATCACACCAAGTGTCGTAAATAACCACAAGAATAAGCCCAATAGAAGTGTTTTTTTACGCCCAAAATTATCACTCAGCGGTCCATAAATGAGCTGTCCAAGTGCCAATGCCAACAAAAAAACCGCCACTGCACTTTGAATTTGAGATTGTGTCACTTGATAATATTGACGCATATCGCCCAGTGCCGGTAAAAAAATATCGGTAGAAATCAAACCTCCTGTTGATAAACATACGATAAGTATAATGAATGGTAATGTATATTTATGTTTCATCAGGAAAGTCACATTTCTTAAATTTAAAAATATTTAAATTTTACGTTTATAGAAAAATAATAATTTATATTTATAAATATAAAGCTATTTTAACTTTATCCACAGGGAATAAAATAATCAATTTTCTTTATTTTTTTACTTTATTCGAGAACAATTCAGCTCGTTGAGACATAAATCCAGTGTATGATCCGCACGCACACACTCAACACGTAAATAAACACTTAGTTCTTCACTTTATAATTAATTTTAAAGCATAGAAAATCGCAATTTTAAAACTATACGCAAAAGAAGCTAAAAGATCAAACCTCTCCTTCAGAGATATATTTCCCAATCCGAAATAGCGCATTTTGTTGTATTCATGTTGCCCTATCTTCATCAGCTTTTTTCATTGATATCATCAACAAAAACGCTCTCAAACTCTATCTCTCTCCATGACAACAACATCACTCTTCCGACAACATCTTTTATCAGAATTGGTTTACAACGCTCAAAGAAAAGAGAAGCCACAAACTCCCTCTCCTCAAAAATACCCACGCAAATATTATTGTAACAATACAGCATATAATAATGGCTCATGGAGAAGTCTTTATCAACACAAATAATTGAGCAAATAAACTTAATAGCCCACTAATATTATAAAGCAAATTGTGCTTCTATCTCGCTCTAAAATCTAAATTCATCTTGTCCATTTTGTTAGATTTTCATTCTACATAGCCAGCACAAAGTTTATTGCCTAAGCTATTGACAAACATGATATAATGAAAATTTGATAAATCATTCTGCATCTAATTTAGAAAGCAAGGGGCCTATTAATGAATATAACAGAACTAGCCATGTACCAATTACTTGTACCTATTAAAGTGGAAGGAAAGACATACACAGAAATCACCTTACGCCGCCCGAAATTTAAAGACTTAAAAGCAATACAGAGCAAAGAAGGCGACGAGCAATCAATCGAAATGATCGCATGTCTTTCAGGGTGGTCCTATAATGCCATCAGTAAACTTGGTGTTCATGATTTTTTAAACATTAAAGACATTTACGGGCCGTTAATAAAAAAAGTATTAAAAAAGCTTGATAAAATGAATACAATCATAAAAATCCCATCCCTAAAAATCCTATCCTTAGAAACTCAATTTTCTAAACATCTCAAAAACTTTATAAACAAAGTAAATGTACCCATAAAAAGCATAATGGATGAATGTATTTTAATCGACAGTAAACCCGGAAAATGCACAAGTAACCTTTACACACATACATTTGAAACAGAATCCATGACAACTGCAAATGCAAAAGTGAAAACCTGTAGCACCTATGAACCGATTACAGTTCATAATCCCTACGTCATAAAGGTGGAACACATGACCTTTACAAAATGCACTTTCTTAGTACAAGATGGTTCACCGAACCAAATTTATCTCTCAAATCAAAGTGCTCTTACATCGTATAAAAAAACTGCGGGCGAAACTAAAAAACAACCTTTGGAGAGAATCTCGAAACTTTTGGACATTGTCTCAAAACTTTTCAACTTTCCTCTCTGGTTTTGGGAGTTTTTACTCAAAGAACTTAGAAAATTTTTCTAGCATTGTTTTGATATAGAGCAATAAGAGAAGGAAAAACAGCTTAGAATACTAATGTTTCTTCCTTCTCTTTTATCTCTCATAGCTTTTTGAATTGAATACTTTTGATATTTATTTTGAATAAATGAAGCATTCTTTTAATTATAAGTACATATAAAAAACTAAAAGTTTAGAAGACGCGCTGTTTTTACAAAAAAATGAAATAATAAAATAAAGACTCCAGAATTTTACTTTTTACCTTCAAATACAATCAATGATGGAAAAGCGTTTACAAAGTTTTCCTCAGCAGTATCCGGGACATTACTTGAAAGAAAAGCATTAAGAGAGCTTACTTTTAAGCTAAGGGGGAAAGGTTAAACTTCACAACGACATTCAATCTTTTAAACATTGCAGTACAGAACGGGAAAAGAGAGCCATTCTTTTATTCCCCATAGACCGTTTATCCCCCCATCAACTAAAATTCTCGATAAACTGATATTATCAGTTCTAGACTGGAGTCATGTAAGAAGAATTTTAAGTAATGATCACCGTCTTGTTTTCAATGTTTTCTGTCCTTTTTGGCACATATCTATTCCCTTTTGGAACATAATTAGCCAAAAGGCATTGTATCTCCAGCATATTCAAGGAGATAAAACATGGAAACTCGCATTCCTGAAAACACACCATTCGATACGAATTTTCTAGGAGAAACATCTCTAGAAGAAAAGTATCCATTCTTTCACACACCCATTTCATGGTCCGCAATCTTTGCGGGACTGGTGACGGCTCTTGCCACCTCAATCTGCCTCTCTTTCCTGGTCGCCGCTTTAGGCTTAAGCCAAATGGATTTCACTTCTTCAACCCCATTTGAAGGCTCTTTCCTCTCCTTTGGCGTGGGTTCTGTTATCGTTACACTGATTAGCCTAGCCTTGGGAGGCTTTGTAGCTGGACGTTTTGCTGAAACCTCAGGGACTCTTCATGGCTTTCTCACTTGGGCTCTCATAACATTGTTGATGACCCTCCAAGCCATTCACGTGGTTTCTAGTACAGCAAAGATAGGGGCTAAAACGGCTCTAGAAAACAGCTCCATGGTCCAACAAACCGTTGACAGCCTAAAAAACAATATTTCCCCTATACTTGCAAAATTAAACAGTGAAAGTCTTGAAAAGTTTTTTGCAAAAAATAGTGACAATGATATCAATTTTGACCAACTTGGCAATGAGTTACACACTCTGTTCAATAAAAGCGATATTCCTGCTCTCAATGCTAATCGCTTAAAACAAACCTATCAGGCTGCACTCAATGATATTGGTTCTGCGATAACGGCTTTTAAAAATGATCCGTCTCACTATCGCACCACTTTAAAAAATCTTGGTGAACGCCTGTCTGATCGTGTAGAAGATCTCACGACAAAATTTGATCGAAGTGATATCATCAACGCGCTTATGAAGGATGGCATGACCCGTGCGGATGCACAAACAGCAGCCAACCGTGCCGTTCAACTCTATCAAAGCGCAGAGGAAAAAACTGAAAAAGCCATAAAAGCCCTTGAAGAACGGGCAGAAACACTCTCAGACAATCTTGAGGATACTATCAAGGGAGCAAAAAACACTGCAACTAAAGCCACAAAAACAGCCTCCAATATGGGATGGTGGGGCTTTTTAGGAAGCCTCATAGGTGCCGTAATTTCCAGCGTTTTTGGCTATTATGGGTACAGAAGTCGCAGAGACTTTTTCACGCTTTAAATACTTATGGCTCAGAAAGTATAAAACCAATAAAAAGCTGTACAATCTGTACAGCTTTTTTTGCACCTGCTTGAAAAGCTTTTTGCGTAAATGGCAACTTATAATATAAAAAAACAAAGTCTTTCGAAGTTCAAACTTGAAAGCAGAATACACAAATAATGAGAGAATATTGTACTCATTGCCCTTAAAAAATCAAAAATCCTCAAAGAGAACAATCTATCTTTTTAAGAAAACATAGAGAGCTCTTCATTATATGCAGTATATCCCTTCAAAGAAAAGAGCAAAAAAATCACGCATCTCTTTGTTGTTAAGAAAAAAAGCGAATACCCTCTTCAATGATATTGCTAAAAAACGCCTCAAAACAACAATGATATAATTTCAAAAAGAATAAGAAATATTTTCAAACAACATGACATTTGACAAAAAAAATAAATCCATGCTAAGTGTAGAAAATTGGTAGTTTTTTATATTTAAATTATCTGTATTTTATCAATTAAGGGGGGAATATATGAATATTTCACTTGATAAAGTAAAAAATGTTATTGAATTGGCTGCTAAAGAGATGAAATCAAGGGAAAGTATTAAATATACCAAGCACAGTGATATTCAAATTGATCAAAATAAGCTTGATATGAATGGTTCGCTGGAAGTTTAATAATGTATTGTTGATATAGATCTGCTTATCTCTTAGAGCAATAAGCTCTTTCCATAAAAGATTTTGCATAAGCTAACACACGACCTTTAAAGTAATTTTCACAAAA